>JAIEOW010000072.1 GCA_019750095.1 Phycisphaerales bacterium | reverse complement strand
CCGGTGGCTTGCTCGCTCCGCTCGCCGCGCCACCGGCAACCTTCGTGCGCACTCCGTGCGAGAGACGGCGAATCAGCGGTTTATCGAGAATCGCTGCGATCGTGACCGGCTCAATTGGGTCCGTACACGAATGGGAGCGTGCATACGGGAGAGCACTCTCCGAACACTTGGGTAGATACCATGCATTCATGTTCAACGGCGTGATCACACTTCTCGCTCAGACTAGAAGGGACGATGACCTGACTGCGGTTCTCTTTCTCGTGGCGGCCGTCGTGGGGGTAGCGGCTTTCGTGATGCTGTGCATGCTCCTCGACGAGCGAAAGAAGCGTCGAATCCTTGAGCAGCGGCTTGGCGGATTGATGGCCGAGACCGATGAGCGCCGGCTTCATGACGAGCGCAACTCCCTGATGTTCGAGCAGCAGAAGCAACTCAACGACCTGATGGCGGCCAAGTTTCAGGCCGAACTGCGCCTTTTGGAGGCGCAACTCGCGACCATGAAGAACCACCCGGATCGCGAGGAGGCCGGGAAGGAAGCCCACGAGCTGATGGTCGAGAAGACCCGGCTGGAGATCGACGGTCTGCGGCTGCACAATGCCGAGGCGCGAAGGCGGGCCGAGGATTGGCGGGGGGATTGAACCAAGAGCTCTCCCGCGTTGGCATCATCAAGGGTCGTGGGAAGTTCGTAAGGAGTCTGGTCGGATGGGCATAGGCACGATCTGGCCTGGTTGCAATCAGGCCGCTCGCCAAACGCGTACCGATCCGATACGCTCATCCTCGTCCGACAGCCGATAATTGTGGTTCGTTCGGCACGCCCCTCCCGGCAACGTTTCGGAACTGACCGGTACTCAACCCTTTTAGAAGGTCGCACCACGGCCTTGGCAAGGACTGCCCAACGGTGTTTGATCGATTGCTTGGCCTTTTCAGCGTGGACATGGGGATTGATCTGGGAACGTGCAACACCCTCGTTGCCGTTCGCGGACAGGGAATCGTTCTGAATGAACCAAGCGTGGTCGCGGTTTGGAAGGGGACCAACCGGGTTGTCCGCAACGGAGAAGCCGTCGGTTGGATGGCCAAGGAAATGCTTGGCAAGACTCCCGGAACGATCACCGCGATCCGTCCGCTGAAAGATGGCGTCATCAGTGACTTCGAGATCACCGAAGCCATGCTCGGCTATTTCATCCGCAAGGTCACGGGCAAGAACAAGCTCGTGCGGCCCCGAGTAGTCATCTCGATTCCCTCCGGCATCACGGCCGTGGAGAAACAGGCCGTCTTCGGCTCCGCAGAGCGGGCCGGTGCACGGCGGACGTATCTGATCGAAGAGCCCATCGCCGCGGCGATCGGCGCGGGGCTGCCCTTTGCCGAGCCCACGGCGAGCATGATCGTGGACATCGGCGGCGGCACGACCGAAGTGGCGATCATGTCGCTTGGTGATATCGCCGTCTGTGAGAGCGTCCGCGTTGCGGGCGACGACATGGACGAGGCGATCATCAACCACATGAAGAAGACCTACAACTTGATGATCGGCGAGCAGTCTGCCGAGCGGATCAAGATCGACATCGGCTCCGCCGCTCCGGTGGGCGAAGAGAAGACGATGGAAGTGCGCGGCCGGGACATGATCAGCGGCCTGCCCCGAAAAACCGTTGTCAGCTCTGAAGAAATCCGCGAGTCCCTTCTGGAACCGGTTGGTGCTATCACCGAGGCCGTCACTCGCACGCTGGAACGGGCAGACCCCGAACTCGCGGCGGACCTTGTGGACAATGGCATCACGATGGCCGGCGGCGGATCGCTGCTGCGTGGGCTGGATGTCGTGCTCTCCAACGCCACGGGCCTGCCGGTCAAGATCGCCGATGATCCGCTAACGTGCGTGGCCCGCGGCACGGCGATCTATCTGGAACACCTTGAAGAGTGGAAGATCACGCTGGAGAACGATCTGGACGTGTAGTTCGGGCCAGTGGGTTGGCCGGGCGTCGTGAGCATGGGGGGGCTTGGGGCGGGGTGAAGTAGCGATGAATCCAGCATGCCGTCAGCGCGAACATCACTGACCTTGGCGATCTTGCTGGTGGTCGTGCTCGCGCTTCTTCCGAGGCCGCTGATCACGTGGCTCACGCATTTGCATGGGCCGACGACGGTGCTGTTGGCACCGTTGCAGCAGCCGGCTCGCTCGCTCGTGGTCTGGTTCCGCGGGCCTGGTCTTGCAGTTCGGGCTGATGAGAGCCCGGAGATGCAGGTCCTGCGTGAGCAACGCGATCAGTACGCGCTGGAGATCAAGCAACTTCGCCAGCAGGTTGAGGATTTTCGCGTGCTCACGCGCGATCTGTCGCGTGGGTTTGATCTCAATCCGTCGCTCGCCGTCAAGCAGATGACGGTGCCGGTGATCGGATTCGGAGCTGACACGAGTGGGGGGCTGCTCACCGTGCGCGCAGGCCGACGCGACGGCGTGAGCGTGAGCAACGTCGTGGCGATTCGTGGTGTGCACCTGCTCGGGCGCGTTGTGCGGGTCGACGAGCGATCGTGCTCGGTCCTGCCGATTACGCGCATGAGCAAGGGCGAAGCTGTTGGCGGCGTGGTGATGCTGAGCGACGAAACGCTCGGTCCGCGCGTGCTCCTGAAAACCGTCGATGGGACCAGCGGCGTGCTGCGCGGGCTTGTGGAATATCTGGCCGACCCGTCGGGTGTCGCACCGCCGGTCACGATCACTCCGGGCATGATCGTCCGTTTGCAGGATGCCGACACGCGCTGGCCGCAGAGTGCCCAGATGCTCATCATCGGCCAGATTGAGAAGACCGAGCCGAGTCCCGACATGCCGCTGCGCACGGTGGTGACGGTTCGGCCCGTGCATGAAATCGAGCGGGCGAGCGAGGTGATGATCCGGATTCCCGATGGTGATGGCTCGCCCGGCGGCCCAGGCACCACGACCGGAGGCAAGCCATGAGGTGGCCCGTCGCGCTCATCGTTGGTTGGGTACTGCTCGCGCTCGAGCCCGTGGCACGCGAGGCATTGCGGCTGGGTAATCCGAGCGCGTCGCCCTCGCTCGTGGTCCCGTTGGTGGTCTTCGTCGCGCTCTTCGCACCCGGCGTGACCGCCTACTGGGCGGCGCTGATCCTTGGATTCCTAGTTGACGTGACCACGCTTCGCGGCGGGCTGAGCACCGGGGGTGTTCCGCCGATGGTCATTGTCGGGCCGCACGTGATCGGCTTTGTCGCTGGTGCGTTTCTGGTGCACACCGTTCGCCCGATGATGATGAAGAAGAATCCGCTGACGATCATGGCGCTCTCGATGGTGGTCGCCGGACTGGTGGCGGTGGTCGCGTCGTCAATCCTCGGCATGCGCGAACTGCTGCTCGTCGGCTCGTGGGGAGACGGGGGCGAGTATCGCGCCTTGAGCGACCTGGCCGCTCGCCTGCTCGGATCTTTGTATACCGCTGGCACGGGCTTGGTCATCGGGGCGATTCTGCTCTGGCTGCATCCGCTGTTCAGTTTCCATGATTCCGGCGGTCGCCGAGCGTTTTCGAGACGGTCGTGAGCAACGGAGATTGTCCATGCTGAGCGTGCTGGTGTTTGATTCAATCCGCACCCGCGTGGCGGGGTCCATAACAGAATCGCTGCTCGCGCCGATCACCGATCTCAGGGCGGTGTTTGACGTGCGCACTGGCGCGCTGACCACGCTCGAACGCATGACCATGCACGCACGGCTGAACGACCTGCCCAAGCCCGATGCGTTGCTGGTGCCGAGCGAGATCGAAGCAATCGTGCGAGAGCGGCACGCGGGAGCGGGGGGAAGTGGGAGTGGTGGGGGGCTGGTGGTCAATGAGCGGGCGACATCGAGCGCGGGCGTGCTGCTGGTCAACGGCGCGTGCCCGCTCGTGGATACCGACACCACGGGCATCGAACTCGGGCACGCACAGGCCGATCGCGCCAGCGGCATAGTCGTCAAAGCCCACGTGCCGACGGATCGCATATCGAGCGTGCTGAGCAGCGATCTCTCAGGGCTGACCGTTCACACCATCGACGCGCCGGTGCTTACTCGTCCCTGGCATGAGCGTGCCTACCGCGACGCCTGCCTGAAGGCCGACCTGAAACTCATCGAGCGATCGCGCACCGACTGGGTGAGTCCTTCGGGACAGACAGGCGTCTTCATCGCGGCGAGTGCCAGCGTGCATCCGTCGGCGATCTTCGATACCGACGGCGGACCGATCATCGTCGATGGCCACGCCACTGTGCGGCCGGGCGCGATCCTGGTCGGCCCGGTTTATGTGGGCTCGCATTCGTTCGTGCTCGAGCGTGCGATCATCCGACCCGGCACCGCGATCGGGCCACACTGCAAGGTCGCTGGCGAAGTCGGCGGCACGATCTTCCAGGGCTACAGCAACAAGGCCCACGACGGCTACCTCGGCGATTCGTACGTCGGCGAGTGGGTGAACCTCGGCGCGGGCACGACCAACTCCAACCTGCTCAACACCTATGGCGAGATCGTGACCAAGCCGCTCACCGCCGCTGGAAAGCCGGGATCCAACGAACGCACTGGCCAGCAGTTCCTCGGCTGCGTCTTGGGCGATCATGTGAAGTCGGCGATCTCCACAAGGATCATGACCGGCTCCATCATCGGCACCGGCACGATGTTCGCGGCCTCACGACCGATCAGCGGCACGATCGAGCGATTCCGCTGGATGACCGATGGCGACGATGGTCGAACGAGCGATCGACCCTATCGCGTCGACAAGTGTCTGGAAGTCATGCGCGCGTCCATGGCGCGACGCAAGCTCGTGCCGAGTGCGGCGTACGAAGCCCGTGTGCGGTCGCTCGCAGGCGGGTGAGCCATGCCAAGCTGAATGAATGCGATTACTTCTTTACTCGCAGCGCATCCAGAAAGATCGTCTGCTGAGTGATGATCTGCCCCCGATCGCCATAGCCAACCAGTTCGATCTGGGTGTTCTCAACGGGCTTGGTCCACTGCACGCGAACGACGCCAAAGGTCGTCTCTCGCCTGGCCGGGCCGACGCGATACGAGTTCGGGTCGGTCACAACCTGCGGCCGCTCGTTCATCCCGCTGGACGTGAAATCCCACATCTCATACGGCGGTACAGCACCATCCTCGCGCGGGCGGCGATCGACGGAGATCTCCGTCAGGTGCCGATCCCCCGTGAGAAAGATCACGCCCGACGCCCACGTCTTCCCGATCAGTTCGTACAGCCGCTTGCGCTCGTGCGGAAAGTTGCCCCAGGTCTCAAATCCGTGCTCATCCGCAACAACCTGAATGCTGCTGGCGATCAGCCGCACATCGGCGGGTTCCTTCAGCTCCTTCTCAAGCCACTGCCACTGCGTTTCACCCAGAACCGTCCGCGTCGTGTCGCTCGTCGGCACAAACGGCCCGCGCCGCTTTCGCGCGCCCTCGGGTGCAAACTCCAGAGCATCGCGGTTGAAGCGTGTATCCAGCAGAATCACCTGCACCCGCTGGCCCACCGGGCCATAGGTTCGGGACTGGTACACACCCGGCTGTTCGCGCCGGCGCGATGTGGGCGGCTCGCCCCAGAAGTTCCAGAACGCCGTCTTCGCGGCATCCTTCAACGGATACTCCTTGCCCGCGTCATTGGCGCCAAAGTCATGATCGTCCCAGGTCGCCAGAATCGGGCACGTTCGCTGCATGCGCCGAAAGCCGTCCTGTGCGCCGAGCGCGGCATACGCCTCCTCGATTCGGCGCACATCCGTGACCGGCTTCATCACCATCTTTCCGTTCTCGTCCTGAAAATCGGCGTACATGTTGTCGCCGATGAACAGGAACAGATCCGGCTGCTGAGCCACGATCTCCGTCCAGATCGGCTGCGGCTCGCGTTCCTTGGCGCACGACCCGAACGCGATCACGTCGATCGCAGCGGGCACCGGCTGGGCCCATCCGGGTGAACAAGCTGATGCGAGGATCAAGACTGCGGTCAGCATGCGCTTCATGAGCAATACCTCGAGGACAAGTCCCAGCCGAGGCATAGCCCCGCGGCTGATCGGTGTCCATGGGCCGAGATCGGTCCTTGCGATTACTTCACAATGATCGCCCGCGGGCTGGTCAGGATCACACGCTGCTCGCGCAACTGCATGAGGGCCGAGAGGTGATCCCGCACGGCCGGCCAGTGCTTCTCACCCACGAGCATCTTCAGCGTGCCCGAAAGAATGCCGACCCCAGCGTGCTCGCCCATGTTCTGGGCCGTTGCCGCCATCGGGTTCGGGCTGCTGGCCATTGGCCCCATCATGTCGCCCAGCACCTCTGACAACGAACGCGGTCCGGGAAACTCGAGAATCTGATAGTCGCCCTCGACCAGCTTCAACTCCTTCGCCAGATCGCGCACGCAGTCGTTCAGCCCGCCCACGGCGTCGGCCATCTTCAACTTCACCGCGTCATTGCCCGCGAACAAGCGTCCCTCGGCGGTCTTGGAAAGATCGATCCCCTTCCGCCCCGCGCTCACGCGTGATGTGAACAGGTCGTACGTCTCCTGCATCTTCTGCCGCACCGCGGCCTGCTCGGCGTCGGTCCAAGGCGAGCTCGACGCGAGCATGCCGCCCATCGGCCCGCGCTCGCGACCGTGCACACGCACCTTCAGCTTGTCATAAAGTCCCGTCATCGCGATCTTGCCGCCCACCACGCCGATCGAGCCCACGATGCTCGACGGATTCACATACACCTTCTGACCCGCCACCAGGCAGTAGTACCCGCCGCTGGCGGCCATGGACCCGACGCTGACCCACACCGGGCGCGTCTCGCTCAGCCGTGTGATGCCCTGCCAGATCACCTCGCTGGCGATCGCCGACCCGCCCGGCGAATCGATGCGGACCACCACACCTTTGAATAGGTCTTCCTCTTCGATCTCTGAGAGTGCCCGCCGGATCGTGTGCGACCCGACCGAACTCTCGCCGAGGAACCCGCCCTCGCTGCTCTCGCCATCCACGATCGGGCCGTTGATGTGCACAATCGCGATCGCATCCCGCGTTGGCGAGTGATTGGGCTCCTTGAACATCTTGCTCAGCATTGAGAACGGGTTGCTCGTGTCCAGCTTGGGCGTGGCCTCGGCCACGTCATAGTTGTGCCAGTCGATCTCGCCGGAATAGGACTTTTCCAGGTGCTTGCTGAGCGCGGGCAGATCAAACGTGGAGTCAATCAGCCCGACCCTGGTTCCCGTCTCGCCGAGCGCCATCCAGCACTGCTTCATCGCCTCGTCCAGCTTGGCGTCGTCCAGTTTGCGGGCCTGCTTGATGCGCGTTCGCACGTTGCCGTACAGCGCATCGAGCAACCCCGAAATGTTCTCTTCCCACTGCGGACTCGGCGCGGTCCGCATGTACTGTTCGTTCACGCCCTTGTAATCACCCACCTGCACCATCTGCGGCGTCAACCCCGCCCATGCCATCGTGTCGGCGAGGTACATCTCCTCCATGTACATCCCCGGAAACTCGATCCCGCCGCCCTGCTGCAGCATGATCTCGTCGCAATACGACCCCAGCACGAGTTCCGTCGTGGAATAGCCGTCGGCGAAGAGGTGCACCTTCTTCCCACCCTTGCGAAACTCTTGAATCGCCGACCCAAGCTCCTCAACCTGCGTCAGCGACAGCGTGGCCTCGCGCAACCGGATCACGAGTCCGGACAGCTCATCATCCTCTGCGGCTTCCTTGATCAGCGCGAGCATGTCACGCATCGTCGCGTGATCGCCCGAGCCCATCAGCCAGGCCAAAGGATGAGGAATCTCCGACAGCGCGCCGTGGATCTCGATGTGCCCGATGCCGACGGCCTTGGTGGACTTTGTGGCGTCGGCTTTGTCGTCGAGCCGCGTCGCAGCATGAGCGGGCGAGAGAGCCGTTGGCGCGATCGTGAACAACGCGGCCGCCAGCAGGGCGATCACCGGACGCACAGCATGAGACATACTCAAGACCTCCGTTTGGGCACTCTGGACCACAGACAGTAGCGACTGCGCGGCCCAAGCGACGAACCCCGCTTTCGGACCGACGCATCGGAGTTTGACGCTCAGTCCCTCTACCCTCGTCCTCATGCCCTCGCCCATTTGGTTCGATGCCCATCTTGATCTCGCCTATCTCGCCGTCAACGGCCGAGACATGCTCGCGCCGCTCGACCGCGCGGGCGGCCCCCATCCGCCCGCCGCCGTCACGCTGCCGACGCTTCGTGATGGTCGCGTCCGGCTCGTTCTGGGCACGATTTTCACCGAGCCCGGCGGCGACACCGCGCGTTTTGCCGAGGCCTATGCCGAGGGCGACTTCGCCCGTGCCCACATCGTCGGAAGAGCCCAGCTCGAGGTCTATCTCACCTGGCGCGATCGCGGCCACATCGTGCTCGACCGCTTCGCATCCATCGGCGCAGGTGCCGATGTCGGCGAAGTCCGTGGCGGCATGGGTGTCGCAGAAGTCGTGCCGCTCTCCGCCGAGGCCCGAATCGCCCGATCCGATCGCCTGGGCGACCAGCGTGTCGGGCAAGCTGAGCCGCCGATCCATGTGGGCATTCTGATTGAGAACGCGGACCCGATTCGTTCACCCGACGAGCTGGGCTGGTGGGCCGAGCGGGGCGTAGTGGCCATCGGCATGGCCTGGGCCAAGAGCTCGCGCTACGCCGGCGGCAACACCACCGCCGAGGGACTCTCGGATCTCGGGCGCGAGCTTGCCCGCGCCATGGACCGGCTCGGCATCGTTCACGACGCTTCGCATCTCTCCGATCGCGCCTTTGACGAGCTCTGTTCCAAGACCGACCGCACGCTGATCGCCTCGCACTCCAACTGCCGAGCGATCACCGATCCCACTGGCGTCAACCAGCGACATCTCAACGATGGACAGATCCGCGAGATCGTGCGCCGCAACGGCGTGATCGGGCTCAACCTGCTCAGTACGTTCCTGCACCCCGGCATCGGCAAGACCGGCCGCGCCAGCATCGACGACGCGATCCGCCACGTTGAGCACGTCTGCACCATCGCAGGCAGCACCCGCCACGTGGGCCTTGGCTCCGACATGGACGGCGGATTCGCCGCCGATCGCATGCCCACGGGCATCAATCAACCCGCCAATCTCGTCCTGCTCACCGAGGCACTGTGCAGCCGCGGCTGGTCCGAACCCGAGATCGCCGGCTTCGTCTCCGGGAACTGGCTGCGCATCTTCGGCTGAACGGCTCCACGGAGCGCAATACACCGACGAAGCACACGCCGGGGCATCGAATCCCTGCCCACGACTTCCTCCGCGCCCCTTCGGTCTCTCCGCCCTCTCCGCGTTCACGCCTTTCAGTTCTTCTTCATGATGAACAGATAGTTGAACCCGCGCAGAAAGTAGTTCTGCTCCTCCGCCGCCTTGTGCCACTGCCCCTGTCCGAGTTTGGCGTTCTGGCGTGTGACGACGATGATGTCGATCGGCACGAACCGCTCCCGCAACATCGCAAACAACTCAAAGCCGATCGGCATGAACTCGCCCGCGCCCTGCCCCGGATCGCCCTTCGCACGCTTGCGCCAAGAGTCCGAGACATACAGCCCCATGTACCGCCGCGGCTTCAAGACGCGGTGCAACTCGCCGATCACCCGCTCCATCGCCTCGTAATACGCGTTGGCGTGCGATCGACCGCCCATGCCCGCATCCAGCTTGCCGATGCACCGCGGATCATCCGAATAGTTCACGTGCGTCGAGTACGGCGGATCAACAAACACGAAATCCGCCGACGCGTCCGGCATCGGCAGTGATCGCGCGTCGGCCTGTGCGATGTCCGGCCTGCGCGGTAACAGATCAAACCCAATGCCCTTGCGCCCGAGATCATCGCACACATCCAGCGTCGTCCCCGAACCACACATCGGGTCCAGCACGCGATCGCCTTCGCGTGTATACCGCTGCAGAAGCTGCCAAATCACCCACGACGGCGTCGCCCCGACATACTCCCGATCACCCTGCATCGCCGAGACCAGCTTCCGCCGCCCCGACGCATCCGTCGCATACACGTCATAGTGCTGACTCGGATACTCCCACAGCGTCGTGGTCTGAATCCGCAGCGGCGGCCGCTTCCCCGGGGGCGGGCTGCCCGCCTCTTCAGGCGCTCCGCCACGCTCGCTTCGCCGCTCACCCTTTGCGCCAAATGGCGGCGGCCCGCCCGGTCGGCGACGACGTGGCTCTTCCGAACTCACGCTCGATCTCCAGCCATCTCACTCCGCAACGCATCCACCACCGCGGCATGTGCGTCCTGCAGTGCAAGCTTCGGCTTTGCTCCCGCAGCCCGTGCGTGTCCACCGCCCGACAGCCGTCGGCAGACACTGTTCACATCCACCGCACGATCTCCGGGCTTGGATCGCAAGCTGACCTTGGTCAGCGGCGGTTCGCCAGGCATCGGCGCCGTCTCGCACAGCACACCCGCCACCTGCACCGTCGCCACCGTCAGCAGCATGTCGGCGAAGCCCGAAGTATCTTCGCTCCCCGCGCCCGTCGCGGCAAAGTCGGCAAGCGTCAGCACCATCAACGCCGCATCATCCTTCTCACGCACACTGTGCAGCGTCAGCCCGCTCAGAGCGCGTCCGAGCAGCTTCCATCGATTGACGACATCCTGCTGCTCGATCATTCGATACAGCTTCGTGTGGTCCACGCCCGCTTCGAGAAGATCCGCGGCAAGCCGCAGCGTCGCGGGGGTGACCGACGAATACCGCAGCCACCCGGTATCGGTCGCAAGCCCGAGATACAGCGGCTCGGCCACATCCAGCGGCAGCTTCGCCGGCGAATCCACCCCGCACAGCCGAGCACAGATCGGCGCGAGCACCTGCGTCGTGGAGGCCGCACGGGAATCCACCACGCGCCGCTCGGCGATGTCCGCGTCGCCCTGCAGATGGTGATCCACGATCACCGTGTTCCGCGTTCGCCCCTGAAGTGCCGATCGCACATCCGAAAGCTGCGACCACGAACCGGTATCCACGACCGCGACCAGATCACCCTCAAGCGCTGTCGACTCCTGCGCCCGAAGCACCGTCACCGGCGTCGCGCCGACGATGAGCGGCATCCACCGCGGCGTCGCCCCGGCGACCGTGACCCGCGCCGCAGCCCCACGCTTCGCATGCCCGATCGCGCGCGCAAGCGCAAGCGACGATCCCAACGCATCGCCGTCGGGCTTTGTGTGCGTCGTCACGTGCACCGACGATGCGGCCCGCAAATCGTCCGCCAGCCGCTCCACAGACACGGTGCTCGCCCAGGTTGAATGTCCAGTTGAAGTCACGCGTTGGTTTCCTGTAGCTCAGAAGACACCGACTCCGCCCGCACGATCTCGCACACCCGCTCACAATCACGCCGCAACTGCCCGAGCAGCGCGTCAAGACCCGCAAATCGCACCTGCTCACGCACCCACGCCAGCATCTCCAGCCGAATCGCCCACCCATACTCCGGCAGTTCCGGTAGCGTCTTCCACCCTTGCCCCGGACCCGCAATCCTCGATCCATCAAGCCCGAGCAAGTGCGCCTCAACCGCACGACCATGCTCGCCGAACGTCGGCTTCGTGCCAATGCTCACCGCCGCAGCCATCACCCGTCCATCCGGCAGATGCGCCCGCGCCGCATACACCCCGTCCGCAGGGATCATCGTCGGCGTCTCGATGTTCGCCGTGGGAAACCCGATCGTCCGCCCGCGCTGGTCGCCCCGTACCACCGTCCCCGAAATCTCAAACGCCCGTGACAACACCCGCGCAGCATCTCGCACGCGACCCTCACTCAGCAGCCACCGCACGATCGTGCTCCGCGCCGGCACCAACTGGTGGTCCGTCAACGCCACCTGCACCTGTTCCACCACGCTCACGCTGAACCCATGCCGCCCGCCAAGCTCGGCCAAAAGCCGATTGTCCCCCGCGCGTGCCCTTCCAAAACGAAAATCTCCCCCTTCAACAAAAGCGATCGGCCGGTACCGCTCCACCGTCTGCCGCACATACTCCTCGGGCGAAAGATCCAGCAGCTCCGGCGTCGGCTCCAGCCGCTCCACCACGTCCGCACCCGCCGATAGCAGCCAGTCACGCCGACGCTCAAACATCGACAACCTCGGCGGAGCCGCGTGCGGCCTCAGCACCTCCACCGGATTCGGCTTGAACACCAGCGCCACCACCCGCGCCCCCGCGTGCGCATCAGCAATCTCCCGCGCTCGGCGGATCAACGCCCGATGCCCGAGATGCACCCCGTCAAACGTCCCGATGCACAAAACGCTCGGCACGCTCCCTCTTGATTCGTTCTGGTGGGCCGTCTTGTCCATTCCGTGGTCCAACACTAGGCCAAACGCCGGGTGAGTTCGGCCAGCAAACCCCGTACACTCTGCCTCACGGCTCGGCACGCACCTCACCCAACGCCGATCCATCCGAAAGGGCATCTCGACGCATGGCGATCTTCTCGCGCAAGCCCAAGCCCGTAGCCACCTCCGCATCCCAACCGGTCGCCCCGCGACCGGCCCACGCCCTGTCCGCTTCATCCGCCGACGAACCCCGAGTCCTCGACCTCGGCCGCGAGATGCTCGACCGCGCGCGCAAGCACAAAACCGGCCTCCTCAGCGCACGCTTCTACTCCGACAAACTCATGGAATGGTCCATGCAGGACCAGGCCTTCAAGGTCCAGCTCTTCCGCTTCGTCGACGCCTTCCCCATGCTCAAGTCTCCAGAAGACATCTTCGAGCATCTTCAGGATTATCTCACCCAGCCCGGCGTCAAGGTCCCCGCCGCCATCGATCTCGGCCTCAAAGCCGGCGGCATCGCCAAGGGCCTCGCCACCAAGCAGATTACCTCCCAGATCACCGGCATGGCCAGCAAGTTCATCGCCGGCACCGACGCCGCCAGCGCGCTGGGCAACCTCAAAGACCTCTGGAACGACGGCATCGCCTTCAGCGTCGATCTCCTGGGCGAGGCCTGCGTCTCCGAACACGAAGCCCACCAGTATCAGGCCAAGTACCTCGACCTCGTCAACAACCTCCCCGGCGCGGTTGCCGGTTGGAAGCCCAACCCGCGGCTTGAATCCGACCACCTCGGCCCCATCCCGCGCACCAACGTCTCCATCAAGATCAGCTCACTCTCTGCACGTGTCGATCCGATCGATACCGAGGGCTCCATCGCCGCCCTCATGCAGCGCATCGTCCCCATCCTCGAAGCCGCCAAAGCCAAAGGCGTCTTCGTCAACTTCGACATGGAGCAGCGCTCGCTCAAAGACCTCACGCTCGAACTCTTCATGCGATGCTGTGAAAAGGTCGATTTCCAGGCCGGGCTCGCCATGCAGGCCTATCTCACCAGCGGCGAGGACGACGCCCGCCGAATCTGCGAATGGTCCAAACGCACCGGCCGCGTTGTGAGCGTCCGCCTCGTCAAGGGCGCGTACTGGGATTACGAAGTCATCCACGCCGAGCAGATGGGCTGGCCCTGCCCCGTCTGGCGCACCAAGCGCGAGACCGACGCCTGCTTCGAGCGCATGACGGACATCTTCTTGGATGCATGCCCGCGCGATGCAAAGAGCGGTGGCGCGGTTGGGGGGGGCGTCAAGCTCGCCCTCGGCTCCCACAACGTCCGCTCCATCGCCTACGCCCTCGCCGGCCTCGAGAAACGCGGCCTGCCAACCTCCGCCATCGAGCTCCAGATGCTCCACGGCATGGCCGACCAGCTCAAACACGCCGCCGCCGAGATGAACCTCCGCGTCCGCGAATACGTCCCCGTCGGCGAGATGATCCCCGGCATGGCATACCTCGTGCGTCGACTGCTCGAGAACACCTCCAACGAATCCTGGCTCAAAGCCGGCTTCCTCGACAACGCCGACCCGGCCATCCTTCTTGCCTCGCCGCACGGCTCGGCACCCGCTGGCGGTGGGGGGGAAGCCAAACCCGATCTCTCCACCATCGCCAAAGAGCGCCACGCCCTCACTTCAGCCGTTCCCGGTGTCGGCGACGGCCGCCCGTTCTTCAACGAGTCCTTCCGCGATTTCTCACAGGCCAGCGTCCGCACCGCCTACGCCGCGGCCGTCAGCAACGCCCGTGTGCCCGAGATCCAGAACACCACCACCGTCGAGCAGGCCCGCGCCATGGTCGACGCCGCCGACGCGGCCTTCGACTTCTGGCAGGACACGGATGCTCTCAAACGCGCCGCCGTGCTCACCAAAGCCGCCCAGCTCATGCGCGAGAAGCGCGACGAACTCTCCGGCATCATGATCAAAGAAGCCGGCAAAACCTGGCGCGAGGCCGATGCCGATACCTGCGAGGCCATCGACTTCTGCGAGTTCTACGCCCGCGAGGCCGTCAAGCTCTTTGATCGCCAGCGCGTGGGCCGATTCCTCGGCGAGCTCGACGAAGTCTGGTACCAGCCCCGCGGCGTCAGCGTCGTCATCGCCCCTTGGAATTTCCCCCTCGCCATCTGCTGCGGCATGACCGTCGCCGCCCTCGTCACCGGCAACCCCGTCATCATCAAGCCCGCCGAGCAGACCCCGGGCATCGCTCGCGCCTTGTTCGACATCCTCGAGCGAGCCCTCGCCGAGACCTTCCCCGGCCCCACCCCCCCCCCGCCCCGCGGCATCGTCCAGCTCTGCCCCGCACCGGGCGAAACAACCGGTGCATCGCTCGTCCGAGACCCCCGCGTCGCCGTCATCGCCTTCACCGGCTCGCGCGATGTCGGCCTCGACATCCTCAGCGCCGCCGCCCCTCCGTCTCCCTTCTCCGTCACTCCATCACTCCGTCACTCAGTCACTTCTTCACTCACCCACGTCAAAAAAGTCATCTGCGAGATGGGCGGCAAGAACGCCATCATCATCGACACCTCCGCCGATCTCGACGAGGCCGTCCTCGCCGTTCGTCACTCCGCCTTCGGCTTCCAGGGCCAGAAGTGCTCCGCTTGCTCACGCCTCATCGTCGTCGACCCCGACGGCGAGAACGGCCCCGCCATCCGCAAAGTCATCGAACGCATCGTCGAAGCCACCAAAGCCCTCACCATCGGCGACCCCACCAAACCCGGCACCGATGTCGGCCCAGTCATCGACGCCGAGGCCCAGCAGAAAATCTACTCGTACATCGAGAAAGCCAAGCAAGAGGGCTGCAAACTCGAACTGGCTCTGCCTCTCCCCGATTCCCGACTCCCGATTCCCGATTCCCGCCCCCTCCCCTTCGTTCCTCCCCACATCTTCAGCAACGTCAAACCCACCCACACCATCGCTCGCGAAGAGATCTTCGGCCCCGTGCTCGCCATCATGCACGCGTCAACCTTCGAAGACGCGCTCACCATCGCCAACGGTCTTCCTTACAAACTCACCGGCGGCGTCTTCAGCCGCAAGCCCAGCCACCTCGAACGCGCCAAACGCCACTTCCGCGTCGGCAACCTCTACCTCAACCGCGGCATCACCGGTGCCCTCGTCGCCCGCCAACCCTTCGGCGGCTTCGGTATGTCCGGCGTCGGCTCCAAAGCCGGTGGCACCGACTACCTCCTCCAGTTCGTCGAGCCAAGAGCCAGCTGCGAAAACACCCTCAGACGTGGCTTCGCTCCCGAACTTTGACCTCCAATCCGAGGCCCTCAATCCGAGGCCCGGGCGCGAGCCCGGGCACCCACGACGCCCGACGGTCGTTGTACATCCCCGCAAGTCGGCGATGACGCCCATCCCACGTCGCTCGTACCTGGGCTCGCGCCCAGGCCTCGGATTGACCGATCAATCCTCCGCCCGCGTCTTACTCCCCCTGTGCTCCACCTCAATCTTCTGAAACGTCACCCACACATCCTCCACATCCCGCCCCGCCACCATCCGCTGCCGCACATGGCTCACCACGGCGTTGGTCAGCTTCACCGTGTAGAAATGCTCCAGCCCGCCGCTGACGCCCGGCTGATAGAACTCAAACGTCACGCTCTTGAGCGTCTCGCCATTCGCCGCGGCCTGAAAAATCTGCGGCGACGCCGCGCCCCATTCCTTCGTGAACATGATCGGCAGGTGCCGGCTCTTGCCCGACGGCACGCCGTCCTTGTCCGTCGGCTGCCCAAGATCATGCGTGTACTCAAACCCGACGATCCGATCGCGCGTCGTGTCCGTCGTGCCCTCGCTTTTGAAGCGCCCCTGCTTTGAGCCCTCGATCAGCACCGTGAACTCACCCGCCGCGAGCCCGATCGCCGTCGGCTTCGCACGTGGCTTCGGCAGCGTCGGATCATCCCGCTGGGGCACCGGCAGCGAGTTGGGCACCATCTGCGCCGGGGCCGTCATCGGCGCCAGCGGCGCGATCGCCGCCAAACCAAACACGCACGCAGCTCCAATCAGTACGGCTCGCGACATCGGTCTTCTCCTGCCTCTGGTGGCACAGGCGTCCCGCCTGTGTGCCTTTGTGTTGCCCACTCCCCAAGACGCGATCCCATCTCGCATCCGTCACCTCAAGCCCATCGCACTACGCCCTGATCGCCAGATCCGCAATCTCCGGCTCCACCCTCGGCCCGCCCCCAAAGTAGGAAATCGCCGGCGAGATCACCGCGTCCACGCTCTTTCCAACCGCGAGTCGCGACGCGTGCCGACCCCAGTTCCAACCAACCGCCCGCCACTCACTCACGCCCCCATTCGACACCGCATCCCCAGATCGCAGTCGAATGCTCAGGTGCTTCCCCATCGACCCCATCGCCCGAAACTCGGTGATTCGCAAGTTCCGCACCAGCACCTTCGGCCTCGGATTTCCCGCACCAAACGGCCCCAGCCGCTGAAGGTCGTTCACACCCTCCAGCGACAGCTCACTCATCGTCGCCTCGCAATCGATCGTCACGCCCGCACACAACCGCTCAGGCGCGATCGCCGCGTTGGCATACTCGGTAAACGCATCCACAAAGTGTGACAGTTTCGGCTCGACCACATGCACACCAGCCGCCATGCTGTGCCCGCCGTACTTCTCCAGATGCTCAGCGCAATGCGTCAGCCCCGCATGCAGATTGAACCCATCCACCGATCGCCCCGACCCGTGACAGACGCCATCGCGCTTCTGCATCAAGATCGCCGGCCGATGAAACCGCTCGACCAATCTCGAACACACAATCCCCACCACGCCCGCGTGCCACGTCTCATGCGCCAGCACGATCGCGCGTCGATCCGTTCCCGTCATCCCTTGTTTCTCAGCCAGCTCGCACGCCAGCTCAAAGATGTCGCTCTCTACGCGCCGACGTTGCTCATTCTGCTTCGACAGGTGCTCGGCGATCTCCTTGCATCGCGCCGCGTCGGCGACCGTGAACAACTCCACAGCTTCCCGCGAATGCCCCATCCGACCCGCCGCATTCAGCCGAGGCCCAAGTCGAAATCCGACTTCCATCGCCCCGATGTCTTCCCCCCCAAGCCCGCTCGCATCCACAAGCGCCTGCAGCCCGATCAAAGGCGAGTGCTTCGCGCGCACCAGCCCAAAGCTCGCCAGCACCCGATTCTCACCCACCAGCGGCACAATGTCCGCGATCGTCCCGAGCGCGGCCATCGCCAGCAGTTCCACCAGCATCCCCCGAACCTTCTCATCGGCCCGCGATGATCCCGTCGCCGCCGTGGCAAGTCGCCACGCCAGCTTGTACGCAACACCCGCTCCGGACAGCTCCCCAAACGGATACGCCGAGTCCGGCCGACGCGGATGAACGACGGCAAACGCCCTCGGCAACCCCTCCATGGTCGTCGGCGGCGTGTGGTGATCGGTGATGATCAGATCCACCCCAAGCCGCGCGGCTTCGTTGGCCGGTTCGACCGCCGTGATCCCGCAATCGACGCTCACGATCACCTTGGCCCCCGCCGCGGCAATCTCGGCAATCGCGGCGGAGTTCAGCCCATACCCCTCATCCAGGCGGTGGGGGACGTATGTTCGCACATCCGCGTTCGGCTCAATCATCCGAATCGTGTGAAACAGAATCGCCGTTGCCGTGATTCCGTCAACGTCGTAATCGCCATAAATCACGATCCGCTCGCCATCGCGCATGGCCCGAACAATCCGCTCGGCGGCCCGATCCAGATCAGGAATCAGCGACGGATCGTGCAACTGCGTCAGTTTGGGTGACAGAAACGCGGCGGCCTCGGCGGGGTTGGAAAACCCGCGCACGCTCAGAATGCGGTTGATGAGCGGCTGCTTTGGCCCCTCATGCGCGGGGGATTGGCGGAAGGTCCATCTGGCCGTGAGTCCGTTCACTGGGGCCAGTGTACCGCGCTTTATCGCTTGATCCGGCTGAACGGCTATGGAATCCGTGGGGCAAATACCGAATCATGGATTGCTGTCGGTTCTCGACAACTGGCCCAGTTTCTTGGGTCCTGTTTCTGTACACTGGAGACCGTCGACTTTGCCCGCCAAGTCTCGCGGTACGGAGTGCTTATGGTCCGTCTTTCCAAGATTTACACCAAAACAGGTGATGACGGCACCACCGGCCTCGGCGACGGCTCACGCGTCGACAAAACCGACCTCCGTGTCGAGTCTTATGGCACGGTGGATGAAGCCAACGCGGCGATTGGGTTGTGCGTGATCGAGGCGGGGCGGGATTCGGGGCCGCATGCGGGGGCCATGGCGAAGGTGCTGACGACCGTTCAGAACGACCTGTTTGATGTGGGAGCGGATTTGTGTTGTCCGATCGAGCCCGGGGAAAAACCAGGCTCTCGGTTGCGCGTCACGCCAAGTCAGACGGAGCGACTGGAAGGGGTGATTGATCTGCACAATGAGCGTTTGAAGCCGCTGGATAGTTTTATCTTGCCGGGCGGGAGCCCGCTCGCCGCGCATCTGCACTTGGCGCGAACAATCACGCGGCGTGCCGAGCGGGTAACGGTGGCTTTGCTTGGGGCACAGGGAGCGACGACGAATCCGGAGACGGTGCGGTACTTGAACCGGTTGAGCGATCTGTTGTTTGTGCTTGGTCGCGTGGCCAATGGCGACGGGGCGGCGGATGTGAAGTGGATTCCGGGGGCGCATCGAACGTGACGGCACGCATGACGAGCATTCCGACGAGCGACTTCACGCGCGAGTTTGACGCCGAGACAGGGCGGCTGCTTCGGCATCGGTTCTTCTGGTTCGTTGGCAGCGTCGGGGCGGTGTATCTGCTCGGGCGGGTGGCGCTGTTTGCGGTGTATGGAGCGATCCTGGTGGCGTCGGCGGCGCAGATGGCCGACGAGAGCTGGCTGCTAAAGCAGGTGGACAAGATTCGGCTTGGTCGGGTGGGTCTGTGGATCGTGCTGCTGCTGACGCTCGCAGATCTGGCGGTGATGACGTGGGCGACGGTGCGGATGTCTCGGCGGTCAATGGGGCGGGATGAACTGGTGCGGTTCACGCAGAACGTGGTGACGTATCTGGGCGTGACCCACGTGATCGTGAACGTGTTCATGCGGGCGGTGGGGTTTCCGTGGATCATCGGGCTCTATCACCTGTTTGCGTGCGTGTGTTTCCCGTGGACCCCGCAGCAGGCGATTCGGCCGATCGGGCCATTGCTGCTGCTGAACGCGATTGCGGTATTGGTCTTTGGCGACTTTTCGCCGGGCGTGACGGCGGCGATATTGATTTTGAGTCTGTTCGTCGCGGCGCCGGGAATTCTGACGGCGTGGTTCAAGCACAGCCGACGGATGGATCGATTTCGGATTCGTGCGCTGCAGACGCGGTATGGCCAGATGCGGCGCGAGCTTGTGGACGCGCGGCGGATCCATGAGGCGTTGTTCCCACCGCCGATTCAATCGGGAACGCTGCGATTTGAGTATCGCTATCAGCCGATGCTGCAGATCGGCGGAGATTATCTGTACGCGAAGCGGTGTGCACGGATCGGGGACCGGGGCGAGGTGGAGCCGAACGCGGCGTTCAACGTGCTGGTGCTGGATGTGACGGGGCACGGGATTGCGGCGGCGCTCACGGTGAATCGTTTGTATGGCGAGGTCGAGCGGTTGTTTGCGGAGAATCCGGGTGCGGGGCCGGGCGAGGTGCTGACCGCGCTGAACCGCTACGTGCATCTGACGCTGGCGACGCACTCGGTGTATGTGACGGCGCTGTGTGTGAAGGTGGATGAGTTGAATGGCAAGCTGGAATATGCGAGTGGCGGGCATCCGCCGGCGTTCCTGTGCACCGCCGACGGGCGGATCGAGCAGCTTGATTCGACAGCGATTGTTCTGGGTGCGTGTGCGGCGTGCGACTTTGATCCGTGTGTCGAGGTTCGACGGTTTGAGGTTGGCGACACGCTGCTGGCGTACACCGACGGGGCGATCGAGGCCCGCAACGACGCCGGACGGATGTGGGGCGTGCAGGGGATGGCCAGATGCCTGGCCAATGTGCACAGACGCGAGATGGTGGGGAAGGTTGGGCTTGCGGGCGTGGTGATCTCGGCAGTGGAGAGCCATCGGTATGGGCCGGCGGAGGACGACACGCTGGTGGTCGAGATCACACGGACGATTCCGGCGCGGGTGGGCGTGACCGAGGAATCACGCGAGGGAATGGCTGTGCGGGGCGTCGCGGCGAGCGCGGGGGCGGAATAATCGCTCCCTATGGGTGAAGCATCTTCGTCTGGACAAGTTCAGCGTTCGCATCAGCCGGGATCGGCGCTGCCGGTGGCCATTCTTGGGCCCACTGGGTACACGGGCCTTGAACTGATCGAGATCATTCTGCGGCATCCGATGCTGAGGGTGGCGTATCTGGGGTCTGCGCGGGAGAAGCAGCCGCGGATTGATGTGGAGTTTCCGCGGTTGGCTGGTCGGCTGAAGGGAGCGGGGGGAGAGATCGCACCGATGTGCGAGCCGCTGGATCATGACGCGATTGCGCGGCGGTGTGCGCTGGCATTTTTGTGCCTGCCGCATGAGGCGGCGATGGAGCACACGCCGAAGCTGCTGGATCGTGGCGTGAAGGTCGTGGACCTCTCGGCGGCGTATCGGATCAAGGATCAGGCGACCTATGAAAAGGCGTATGGGCATCATCACACCGATGCGAAGAACCTTGAGCACGCGGTGTATGGGCTGACTGAGGTGGCGCGGGCGCAGGTGAAGACGGCGCGGCTGTGCGCGAATCCCGGGTGCTATCCGACGGCGGCGGGGCTTTCGCTTTTGCCGCTTCTGAAGGCGGGGGTGATCGAACCGGATGGGATCATCGTGAACGCCGCGAGCGGGGTGAGCGGGGCGGGACGCGAGCCCAAGCCCAACACGACGCTGGTGGAAGCGGGCGAGAACTACTCGGCGTATGGCATCGGCGTGCATCGGCATCAGCCGGAGATCAACCAGACGCTGCACATGCATGGCGATGGGCCGGGGCTTGCGCCGATGGGGAAGCATGAGGCGCTGTTTGTGCCGCATCTGTTGCCGATCGAACGCGGGATTCTCGAGACGATCTATGCGACGCCGACGAGCGGCAAGGTGGACACGGCGCGGGTGATGGAGGTGCTGACGCACGCGTATGCGGGTGAGCCGTTTGTCATGGTGAGAGCGGAGTCGCCGACGCTTCACGATGTGCAGCGGACGAACGCGGTCCACATCAACGCGCGAGTGGTGAGCGGGCGGGTGGTGGTGGTTGCGGCGATCGACAATCTGGTGAAAGGCGCGAGCGGGCAGGCGGTGCAGAACGCGAATGTGATGCTCGGTTTGCCGGAAGTGATGGGGCTGGCTTGACGGAGCTGCGCGGATGAGCGATGAAGCGGGTTCACGTGAGCCGCGGGGAATGACCGCCCCGCGCGTGGTGGCGATCGGCGTGTGCGCGATCGGTGCGGTGGCGGTGTTTCTGTGGGCGAATCACGCGATTCAGGCCGGGAAGTGGTGGCAGGTTGGGGTGGCGCTATTGGTGTGGGTGCTGCACGCCGTTGTGGTGATGAGGTTGTGGCGGGGGCGGTAGCGGGGGCGTCTGACCTGTTGGAGAGTTTCGAGGAAAGGCACACAGGCGGGACGCCTGTGCCACCAAAGTCAGGGTCGATGAAGATTGCTTCAGACTACTCCTTGATGCCTTCGACGCGATCGGCGATGGTGTACTTCTCGACGGCTTTCTCGAGTGAGACGCCGGTGATGTTGGCGAGCGTGGCGAGCCACGCGAGGACGTCGGCGAACTCTTCTTCGAGGTTGGCGCGTTCTTCGGGAGAGATGGCTCGCTTCTTTCCCATGGGGTTGGTTGCTGAGGCGGGGGCGCGATTGTCGTGGAGGGCGGTGGCGAGCTCGCCGACTTCTTCCATGAAGAGGAGGAATGTGCCGGCGGGGCCGCGGGCGGAGTCGGTTGCGTAGTAGCGGTCGCGGATGAGCTCTTGAAAGGCGTTGAGGGTGATGGGGGTTGGCATGGGGCGATGGTAGATCGGGGGCGGGAGTTTGCTGATGCTGGTGAAAGACACGCGCGCCGAGATGCGGTATTCTGCCGCATCGGCTGGTGGTACTGGCTGGGGTCGATGGGTGTTGTTGAAGTGCGGACGACTATGCGAAAACTTCTGGCAGAACTGCTGACGATGGGCGTCGTGGGCGCTTTGAGCACGGGTGTGGCAAGCGGGCTGGTGGGTGTGCGGCGTGGGGCGTTGGTGGCGGCGCCGGGGGGCGTGGGGGGGACGGGAGGCGCGGAATCGGTGCGTGTGATCAGCGAGCGATTGGGGGCTGGGGACAGTGGGCCGGAGATCTTGCGATTGACACGTGCGGCTGAGGGAGACGCGCGGCCGCGGACGGCGGTGCTGGTGGTGGGAGGCCTCGACCCGCGTCAACGGCGCGGGCCGGAGATCACGCTGGCGATCGCCGAGCGATTGGTGAAGGACCATGCGGGCGTGCTGGAGAAGTTTGATGTGTATGTGCTGGCCGGGCTGAATCCTGAGTTGCGCGGCGGTGCGGATGCGAAGGGAGAGCGTGGGGTGCGATTGGATTCGTCGCGGCTGGATCGCGCTCTGGTGGCGATCGATGATGATCGTGATGGACGGATGGATGAGGACGGTCCGGTGGACATGGATGGAGACGGGCGCGTGCTGTGGATGCGGATCAAGAATCCGCCGCCCGGGTCGGGGCTGGTGCCGGAAATGGTGACGGAGCCGGATGATGCGCGGTTGATGCGGCCTGCGAATCGGAGCAAGGGCGAGCAGCCGAGCTATGCCGTGATTGCGGAGAGCACGGACAAAGACGGCGATGGTCAGTATGGAGAGGATGGGACGCTTGGTGTGGATGTGGATCGTGTGTTTCCGTATCACTGGACGGAGTTTCGGGATGAGGCGGGGCGTGTGCCGCTGGAAGAGCCGGGAACGCGGGCTCTGGTGGAGTGGCTGCAGGCGCGGCCGAGTGTGGTGGGGGTGATCGTGTACACGAGTTGGGACACGATCGTGAACACGCCCGGCGGTGGCAAGATGGATCAGACGGGCGAGGCACCCGCAGACAACCACGTGCTGGACGATGATCGTGGGGTGCTGGTGGAGCTTGCGGAAAAGTACAAGGGTTTGACGAAGCAGGAAAAGCCGCCGACGCGGGACAATGCGGGCTCGCTGCAGGGGTGGGCGTATGCGCAGCTCGGGCTGTGGTCGATGGCTGCGGATGCGTGGGTGCGAGAGGATCAACTGAAGAAACCGGAGAAGAAGAAGGGCGAGGGGGAAGAGAAGCCCGAGGGGCAGCCGACACGCAAGGTGGTGGACAGCGACGAAGGCAGATGGCTTGCGATCAGCGATGCGGCGGTGCTTTCGGGTGGTGAACCGGGGTTTGTGGAATGGAAGGCGTTCAAGCATCCGATTTTGGGTGATGTGGAGATTGGCGGGTTCGTGCCGGGATTCAAGCAGGACATTCCGGCGGCGGATGTTGAGCGTGTGGCGGGGGAGCAGGCGCCGTTTGTGGCGGCGCTGGTGGAGAGGTTGCCGCGGCTGGAACTTGGACCGGTGTTGGTGGAGCGACTGGGTGAAGGGGTGTGGCGTGTGAGCGTTGCGGCACGGAACGTTGGGCAGCTGCCGACGCGCTCGGCGATGGGCGTGCGGGTGCGACGCCAGCCGCCGACGCGGCTTGGGATTGATGTTGATCGGTCTCGCGTGCTGAGCGGGCGGCCGACGCAGGGGATGGACGCGGTGCCAGCGGGTGGTCGGCTGGACGCGAGTTGGACGATCATCGGTGCGGTGGGTGACAAGGTGCGTGTGACGCTGGCATCGCCGGAGTGCGGCGATGCGGAGATTCAGGTGGAACTTGCTGCGGGTGCGGAGGTGCGGCCATGATCGATGTGATGAAGATCGGCGTGATGGCGGGTGTGATGGTGGCGTCGAGCGGGGGCATTGTGCATGCACAGCCGACGACGCCGACGAAAGTCG
Organism: Phycisphaerales bacterium; assembly: GCA_019750095.1. Taxonomy (GTDB): domain Bacteria; phylum Planctomycetota; class Phycisphaerae; order Phycisphaerales; family UBA1924; genus UBA4658. Next base: position 45,092 of record JAIEOW010000072.1, on the reverse strand, counting down.
AGACGCGATTCGATCGGTACTGCGACTATGAGCAGACGACGAAGATGCTGCGGGACATCGCGGGGGCGTATCCGGAGCTGGTGACGCTGAGATCTATCGGGAAGTCGCTGCAGGGGCGCGAGGTTTGGCTGGTGATTGTGAATGCGGAGAAAACGGGGCCGCATGAGCACAAGCCGGCGATGTACATCGATGGGAGCATTCATGGGAACGAGATTCAGGCGACGGAGGTGGTGCTGTACACGTTGCACGAGCTGGTGAGCAGCTATGGGCACAACGCCAAGCTCACCGAGTTGCTGGATCGGTGCGCGTTTTATCTCGTGCCGCTGGTGAATCCGGATGGGCGGAGCTTCTGGTTTACGCAGGCGACGAATCCGCACATGGGGCGGCACAACATTCGGCCTGTGGATAATGACCTGGACGGGCAGACGGATGAAGATCCGAGCGATGATCTTGATGGCGACGGACAGATCACGCAGATGTGGAAGGAAGACCCCGCGGGGAGATGGGTGCGCTCACAGACAGATGAGCGGGTGTTCGTGCGCATGCGGGATGATCAGAACGCGGCGGCTGGGGTGAAGACGTATGTCAATCTCGGGCAGGAGGGGATCGACAACGATCGGGATGGGCAGATCAATGAGGATGGTCCGCTGGCGGATGACATGAACCGGAACTGGCCCACGGACTGGCAGCCGACGCATATTCAGGGTGGCGCTGGGCCGTATCCGTTGAGTGCTCCGGAGACGCGGGGGATCGCGGAGTTTGTGCTCGGGCGGCCGAACATCATGGCGGCGCAGAGTTATCACAACACGGGCGGGATGATTCTGCGTGGGCCCGGGGCTGCGTATCGCGAGGGTGTGTACGCGCCGGAAGATGTGCGTGTGTATGACGAGTTGCAGCGCGTGGGGGAGCAGATGCTGCCGTATTACCGCGCGATGGTGCTGCATCGCGATCTGTACAAGGTGCATGGGGGCGAGCTGAACTGGTTTGCCGAGGGGCTTGGGGCGTTCAGCTTTACCAATGAGTTGTGGACGGCGAGTAAGTACTTTCAGCGTGAGGGGCGCGATCCGAACGAAGAGCAGCAGTGGCTGTGGCGGGATCGGATGGCGTTTGGCGAGTTGTATGCGCCGCTGAAGGAGATGGAGCATCCGCAGTTTGGAAGGGTGCTGGTGGGCGGGTTGAACAAGTGGTCCAGCCGCGTGACGCCGACGTTTATGCTGGAGGAGGAATGCCACCGGAACTTCGCGTTCACGATGTATCACGCGGATCAGATGCCGAAGATGGAGTTTGGGCGGGTGGAGGTGGTGGCTCGGGGGCCGGGGCTGTGGGAGATCACGGCGGAGGTTCGGAACGTGCGGCTGATGCCGACGCGATCGGTGATTCAGCAGCGCGGACGCATCGGCGGGCCGGACCTTGTGACGGCGGAGGGGCTGAGCGGGGCGCGGGTGGTTGCCGCGGCTCGGCTTGGGTCGTGGAACGATCTGCATGCACAGCCGGTGGCGAGAGAACCGGGGCGGGTGCAGCTCGCCGATGGGGTGCCGGGGCGTGGGGCGCGGATTGTCCGGTGGTTTGTTGAGGGGACGGCGGGCGCGAGTGTTCGAGTTGGATTTGCCGGGGAGCGGGCGGGGCGGATTGAGCGCGTGGTGGAGCTGAAGGCGGCTTCGAAGGAGTAAAGGTAAAGGCGACCAAGGCACACCGGCGGGAGGCCGGCGCCACCAGAGGCAAAGGCTTAAGGGTTCGCACGGCGCGTGCCGCGTTTGGCGGCATCGGCTTCGGCCTTTTTCTTGGCCTCGGCGGCGCGGGCTTCTTCCCAGGCGGTGATGCGGGCGTCGAGTTCTGGGCCGTTCAACTGGTCGCGGTCGAAGGCGATGGGGAGGCCGGCCGACTTGAGCCACGTGGACATCAGGTCTTCCAGTTCGCGATCGGACATCTTGTCGACGCCGAGGGGTTTGTTTTTTCGGGTGAGTTGTTCGATCTCGGTGGCGGCGACAGCTTGCACGGCGCGGGTGAGCTTGCTGGAGACGCCGGGATCGCCGGCTGGGGCGGCTTTCTTGCGAGCTTCGGCCCACTCGCGTTGGCGTGTGCGGAGTTGGGACGTGCGGCGGTCGATCCGGCCGTGGACGTCGAGTTCGCGGGCATACGCGCCGAAGGCGATGGCCACGGTGAAGAGGACTTTTTCCTGGAACTTGTCGGTGAGGTTGGTGAGCCCTGCGACTCGGCCCGCTTCGACGTCGACGGTGAGGTCCTTGACAGCGTTGTCGGTGACGCGGACGACCGAGCCGAGGATGGACCACATGGCCCGCGTGCGGGGCATGACGCGCGACAGCGGGGGGGTCTTGGTGGGGATGAAGACGTACCACTTGCCGTCTTCCTTCTTCAAAGGAAGACCGACGACGGGGATCGCGGGCTCGCCGTCGAAGAGCACCGCGGCGGTGTCGTCCGTGGTCATGACGGTGGAGAGTCGTGCGCTGTTGCGCTCGAGCCAGCCATAGGGATCGGCCAGGACGGCGGAGAAGGCGCTTCGGATGTCGTCGGCGTTGGGCTGCTTGGGTGTGCCGCCGCTGCCGGTGTCGAGGCCGACCATGAGCTGGGTGATGAGCGACTTGTTCTTTGGATCGCTGGCGGCGGCGGCGGCCTGTTCCTGAAGTTTGGCAAAGTCTTCGGGGAAGCGCTGGGCGGAGGCCACCGAGAGCTTCTGCATGCTCTGGAGGAGCTTGCCCAACTCGCGGAGTACGGCACGCATCTCCAGAGAGTCGGCGTAGATGAGGTTGCTGAGCTTGGCGGTGTCGCCGGCCTTGACCATCGCGATCGCGGACTTGACGACGTCGTCGGGCGTGTCCTGGCTGTAGCCGCGTTCGCGGCGTGAACAACTGGAGGAGGCCAGCACGACCGCGAGCGCGCCGAGAATCCCGATGGCAAACGCGAGCCACGGGCGGGAATGCGACGCGAGGATGGATCGCAAGAAGGGCACCTGTTGCATGCTATACGGAGACAATCGCTGATGCGATTCGGGGCCCACGGTGTTCGAAGACCCCTATAGTTCATGCATGCAAATCGTGGTCAATGGAGAGTCGCGGAAGGTTCAGGGCGGGGCGAGCGTCGCCGACCTTGTAAAGGAGCTTGGGCTTGATCGCTCGGCGTGCGCGGTGGAGTTGAACCGCGAGCTGGTGCCGAAGAAGCAGCATGCGGATCGCGTGCTGTCAGAAGGGGATCGGGTCGAGGTGGTGACGCTGGTAGGAGGGGGCTGAGCGATGGGCGCGACGAGCATGAACGGCAGTGGCACGCGAGTGATCTCGGACCCGGCGGATGTGCCGCTGTTGGTGGCGAGGAGGACGTTTGGCAGCCGACTGATCGCCGGAACGGGGAAGTATGGCTCGTACCAGGTCATGCGCGATGCATTGGATGCGTCGGGCGTGCAGGTAGTGACTGTGGCGGTTCGGCGTGAGCGGCTGTATAACGAACGGGGCGAGTCGCTCTTGCAGTATCTGGATCTTTCGCGGTACACGATCTTGCCGAATACGGCGGGGTGCTTTTCGGTGGAAGACGCGGTGAGGGTGGCGCGGCTCGGGCGCGAACTGCTGGAGCAACTTGGAAATCCGGGCGCGAGCTGGGTGAAGCTCGAAGTGTTGGGCGACAAGAAGACGCTGCTTCCGGACCCGGCGGGCACCATCGAGGCGACGCGGCAGCTTGCCAAGGACGGGTTTCAGGTGCTGGCGTACACCAGCGATGATCCGATCGCGGCGTTGCGGATCAAAGAGGCCGGGGCGGCGTGCGTGATGCCCGCAGGTTCGCCGATCGGTTCGGGACAGGGTGTGCTCAATCCGAACAACATCGTGCTGTGTCTGGAACTGCTGAAGCAGGGAGATGCGGCGTTTCCTGTGATCGTGGATGCGGGCGTGGGCTCGGCGTCGGATGTGTCGATCGCGATGGAACTTGGTGCTGATGCGGTGCTGCTGAACACCGCGATCGCGCACGCGAAGGATCCCGTGCTGATGGCGCATGCGATGCGGCACGCGACGCTCGCTGGCCGTCAGAGTTATCTGGCCGGTCGGATTCCGCGCCGGTTGTATGCGTCGGCGAGTTCTCCCTGGGAGGGGACGATCTCGTACATACCTGGTGAGTAAGACCTTGTGGGCCGACGTCAACACTCGTCGAGCAACTCGGACTGAGGAGACGACATGATCAAGAACAAGAACAACCTGGCCAGTGCGCTCGCGGGGATCTTTGCGATCATCGTGGTGATCCTCGTGCTCGGCTTCGTCGCCTGGTGGCTGCTGGGCTGAGAGCATCGTGCTCGGTCCCAACTGAGCGCACTCGTATCTCACGCGTCCAATAACGGTGCGAACCTTCCCGCGTGTTCGGGGGGGCAATCGTCACATGCGCACCCCATAACGCACAACTTGATGCCGGATGGGGAACAAACTGTGCCACCGGTCTTGCGTTGGGGAGTCGAGGTGGTCTAATAGCTTGTTGTAGAAGGACTTACGGCACGGCTGGGGTGCGTGTTCCCAACCGGTGTGCGCGTGGGTGATGGATCAGTGCGGGGCCAGGACGGTCTTGTGCGAGATTGGAGCGCGTGTCATGTCGTTGTGTGCAAAGAAGCGGCATCTGGCGGTGTTGGCCGCCGCGGTCGGCATGGGGGCGTTGGCTTCCGTGGTCCGCGCTGCCGACTTCATGGTCACCACGATCGCGGACAATGGACTTGGCTCGCTGCGCAAGGCGATTGAGGACGCCAATGCGGCCGCAGGGCCGGATCGGATCGTCTTTGCTCTTGGTGCTGTTCCCACGCCGCCGGTGTTTCTGAATCTGGATACGCCGCTGCCGGTGATCGTTCAGGATGTTGAGATCATCGGACCTGGGTCGAATGTGATCATTACCCAGCGCAGCCCGATCGGGATGCCGGGCGACTTCGGAATCCTTGCGGCGAGCGGCGCGATCAACGTGCAGATTCGCGGGCTGGCGATCACCAGCGGCGTGAACGCCTCGGGGGCGGCGATCAGCGCGACCGGTGGCACTTTGACGGTGCGCGACTGCTTGATCTATGAGAACCGTTCGACAGGGACGGGCGGCGCGATCGCCGTGGTCGGCGCTGGTGATTGCTCGGTGAGCATCACGGACTCGCAGCTGTTTTCAAACAGTGCGGCGAGCATGGGCGGCGGGTTGTTTGTGCAGCGGGCCAGCGGTCGGGCGACCGTGACCCTAGATGGTGCGTTCATCAGCCGAAATACGCTCTCGGGGCTGAATCCTGGGAACCTTGGCGGCGGGGTGTACATCGCGGGCGCGGGGCCGCACGCGGTGTCGATCGTCCGTTCGACGCTGAGCGATAACGCGATCTCGACCGATGGTCAGGGTGGCGGTGCGTTCATAGATGCGGGCGGCGGGACGATCTCGATCGTGAACTCGACGATCAGCGGCAACACGTCGGGCATGGGCTCGGCGTTGGCGTTTGCCAATGCGACTCTGACGATCAACGGAGCGACGATCACCGCGAACAACACGTTTGCCTCGGCGGCGGGCGGTGCGATACTGGATCTCTCGAGCAGCGGCCTGACGATTCGCAACACGATTCTGTCGGGCAACATTGCCGCGGGACAGTTCCGCGACCTTGCCGCATCGCAGACGGCGACGGGCAACAACAACCTTGTCGGCATCGGCGGACCGTTCGCCAGCGGCTCGAACGGGAACATCGTCGGCGTGACGAATCCGCGTCTGGTGCCGCTGAACGACAATGGTGGGCCGACGCAGACGTTCGCGTTGCAGCCGGACTCGCCAGCGATCGATGCGGCGTCGCCGGCGGATGCGCCCTCGCAGGATCAGCGTCGGCAGAATCGGCCGTCGGACGCGGACAACAACGGCGTTGCGCTTCCGGACATCGGAGCCTTTGAGACGCAGCGGTACCTGGTGACGAACACCAGCGACGCGGGCGCGGGCTCGCTGCGCAAGGCGATCGAGGACAACAACGCGGCGGGCGGCGGGTTCGTGAAGTTCGCCATCGGCACACTTGGGCAAGCGCGGACGATCTCGCCGAGCGGTGCGCTTCCGATGATCGGACGGACCATTTTCATCGATGGATGGAGCCAGGGCGGCAACAGCTACCAAGGGCCGCCGCTGGTTGAGATCGAAGGTTCGTCAGCGCCGAACACGTTTGGTCTGGATATCCAGTGGTCGGACTGCATCATCCGCGGGCTCGCGGTGAACGGGTTTGCCGGTTCGGCAAACGGGGTGGGAATCAGGCTGGCTGGACGAGCCGCACTGCGAAACTGGGTGTATGGCAACTATGTGGGCCTCGGCCTGGATGGAACGACCAGCCGCGGCAACGGGCAGATTGGCATCTGGATCGCGCCGGCGGCGAACGTGAACCTGATCGGAACCAACGGTGACGGCGTGTCGGATGCCGCAGAACGCAACGTGATCGGCGGGACCAATGCGCTGAATCTGCGGACCGGCATTTTCGTTCAGTCCAACTCGAACGTGATCGCCGGAAACCATGTCGGCACCAATGCCGCGGGAACCGGAGCGATTCCGAACTTCAACGGTGTGTGGATTGAGAACGGGGTTTCGAATCGAGTAGGGTCGAGCTCGTTCAGCGCGAATCCGCTTGCCGAGCGGAACGTGATCTCGGGCAACGGAAACGTCGGGATCTCGTTCACGAGCCAGGGCGGGAACAACTCGATCGCGGGCAACTATGTCGGCGTGAACGCCAGCGGCACAGCCGCGTTGCCCAACCTGATCGGTGTGCTGCTGGACAATGTGAACCAGACGCTGGTCGGCGGAACGTTCGTGGGCGCTGGAAACGTGATCTCCGGCAACTTGCAGCATGGCGTGCTGATCTCTGGCGTGGGTGCCACGGGCAACCTTCTTCAGGGCAACCTGATCGGTCTCTCGGCGGGCGGCACGACCGGGATCGGGAACGGGATGAGCGGGCTGGTGATCCGCAGCGGCTCCAGCGGCAATCGCATCGGTACGTTTGGTGATAACGACCAGATCCTTGAGCCGCGGCGTCGCAATGTGATCAGTGGCAACGGTGCGCGGGGCGTGCTGATTCGAGACGCAGCGAGCCAGTTGAATCGCGTGCTTGGCAACTTCATCGGCACTGATGTGAGCGGCCAGGTCGCGGTGGGCAACGCCCTGGCGGGCGTGCAGATCAGCGGTGCGCCGAGCAACACCATCGGTTCCTCGGGGACTGGCGGCAACGTCATCTCGGGCCAGACCTCGCCAACGGGTGGATTCGGCGTCGAGATCTCTGGAGTGGATGCCACTGGCAACATCGTCCGCAGCAACCTGATCGGTCTGGCCGCGGATGGCACGACGATGATGTCGAACGCCGCGGCAGGTGTGTCGATCAGCAGTGGGGCCTCGTTCAATCAGATCGGCGGAACGCAGAGTGGGCAGGGCAACTCGATCCGTTCGAACGGTGGCGATGGCGTGCGTGTGACGGAGAACGCATCGCTTGCGAACTCAATCCTGCGGAACTCGATCTTCGATTCGGCCCAGCTTGGGATCGACCTCTCGGATGACGGTGTGACTCCCAATGGTCCTGCGGGCAGCACGCGGGTTGGGCCGAACTCTTTGCAGAACTACCCGGTGATCACCGGTGTGTCGACGAGCGGGGTGGTCTCGATGACGCTTGAGAGCGAGTCGAATCAGACGTATCGCATCGAGGTGTTCTCATCGCCGACCGCCGATCCGACCGGGTTTGGCGAGGGTCTCCGGTTCCTCGGGACGCTGAACGTTGCGACGGATGCGACGGGGCGCACTGGGCCATTCACGCTTGGTGTGACCTTGCCGGGTGGCGAACGGTTCATCACGGCGACGGCGACGAAGCTGTCGCCCGGATCTGAGTCGGGCTTTGCCACGCCTCCCGGAACGCCGCTGGGCACGAGCGAGTTTGCGCTTGCACGAGCGGTGAACACCGAACCGACATCAACGAATGTGACGGCGAGCGGTCCAGAGGACACGCTGATCACGGTGCAACTGTCGGCGTCGGATCCGGATGCGGGCAACGTCATCGGATTCCGCATCACGTCGCTTCCGGCGCGTGGGCAGTTGCTGCAGTTTGCATCGCAGACGCCAATCGTGTCGGCGAACACGGTGGTGAGCGATTCGCAGGGACGCGTGCTCTTCCGCCCGGCGGCCAATGAGTTTGGCTCGAACTACGCCGCGTTCGGATATGTCGCCAATGACGGGGAGTTGGATTCGAGTCCGTCGACGGCGACGGTAAGTGTGACGCCGGTCGCCGACACGCCAAGCGTGACGGACGCGATCACGCGTGAAGACGAGCAGACGTCCAGCGGTCTTGACATCTCGCGAAATATCGCAGATGGGGCGGAGGTCACGCACTTTAAGATCACCGCGATCACGAGCGGCACGCTGTTTCAGAATGACGGCCTGACGCCGATCGCAAACGGGAGCTTCATCACCGTTGCGCAGGGCACTGCGGGGCTGCGATTCACCCCCGACGCCAACTCGACGGCGACCGGGTCGTTTGATGTGCAGGCGTCGACCAGCGCGAGCGATGCGGGCATCGGCGGGGGCACGGCGACCGCAAGAATCATCGTGACCGCTGTGGCTGATGCGCCGCAGGTGACGAATGCGATGACACGCGAGGATGTGCCGACGACCAGTGGGCTGGCGATCGCGCGCAACTCGGTTGACGGATCGGAAGTGACGCACTTCAAGATCGAGTCGATCAGTGTGCCGGGTGGATTGACGCTGGCGGGTGGAGCGCCGGTGGCGGTTGGCCAGTTCCTCACAGCGGCCCAGGCAGCGACAGGGTTGCGCTATGCACCGCCGCCGGACTTCTTCGGTTCGGTGTCACTGACAGTGCGAGCTTCGACCAGTGGTGTCGATGCCGGGCTTGGTGCGGCGAGCACCGCGACGATTGTGGTCACGGCGGTCAATGACGCGCCGAGCTTTGCGGCGAGCAATCCTGGGCGGGTCCTTGAAGACGCCGGGTCTCAGGTGGTGGCCAACTGGGCCGTGTTCAGTCCGGGGCCGATGAACGAGAGTGACCAGACGGTTCTGGAGTATCAGGTCTCCAACATTACGAATCCGAGCTTGTTCTCGGCGATGCCGACGGTGGATGCGGGCGGCACGCTGCGATTCACCGCTGCGGCGGATGCGTTCGGGACGGCGCAGTTTACGGTGGTCGTGCGCGACTCTGGCGGCATTGTCGATGGAGGCATCGACACCTCGGCGTCACAGGCGTTCACGATCACAATCGCGGCAGTGAACGATCGGCCGTCGATCGCGGCGAGCGATCCGCCGGGAGTTTCGGAAGATGCCGGCCCGCAGGTGGTCAGTGGATGGTCGGTGTTCACGGCTGGGCCGGTGAATGAGAGTGATCAGACGGTTCTGGGGTATTCGGTCACCAACGTGACGAATGCTTCACTGTTTGCATCTGCGCCGACGGTGGATGTTGCGGGTGTGCTGCGATACACCGCAGCGGCAGATGCGTTCGGGACGGCGCAGTTCACGGTGACGGTGCAGGACTCCGGCGGGACGGCCGACGGCGGCCTCGACACTTCCCTTGCCCGCACGTTCACGATTACCGTCGGAGCGATCAACGATCGGCCCTCGTTCATGGCGGGGAACCCGTCGGCCGTCCGAGAGGATTCGGGATCTGCGGTGGTTGCGAACTGGGCCACGTTCATCGCTGGTCCGGCCAATGAGAGCGACCAGACGGTGCTTGGATACACGGTGAGTGCAGTGACCAACAGCGCGCTCTTCAGCAGTGGGCCAACGGTCGATGGCTCTGGCACGCTGCGATTTACGCCAGCTCCTGATGCCTTTGGATCTTCGCAGTTCACGGTGACGGTGCGGGATTCGGGCGGGACGAGCGGCGGCGGAGTTGACACATCGCTGCCGCAGACGTTCACGATCACGGTGCTGCCTGTGAACGATGCGCCGAGCTTCTCGCTCGTCGATCCGCCCGCGGTGCTGGAAGGTCAGGGGACGCTGATCGTGCCGAGCACGGCGGTGAACTTTGTGCCCGGGCCTGCCAATGAGTCCGGCCAGCGTGTGTCGGATTACATCGTTGATCTGGTTTCGAATCCTGGCCTGTTCGAGACTCCGCCCTCCATCAGCGCGACTGGGACACTGACCTACACCATCGCGCCGGATGCCGTTGGTCTTTCGACGGCTCGGGTGCGCGTGCGCGACGATGGCGGGGTGGCGAACGACGGGGCCAATGTCTCGGAGGCCAGGACGATCACCATCATCGTGCGTCCCAAAGCGGTGTGCAGGAATCTGTTCATCGATGCTCGGCGGACATGTGTGCCGCTGACGGCGCGTGCCGATCAGTTGAACGCCACGCCGATCGATCCAACGCCGGGTGGCGCGGCGACGGTGGAGTTCTCGCGACCGCTGGCGCAGCCGTTTGCATTCGGGAACACCTCGGTGGTGGTCACGGTGCGGTATGCCGACGGCCTGATGACTTCGTGCAACAGCATCGTGACGGTGCTGGCTTCGGACTGCAACAACAACGGCATTCCTGATTCGTGTGAGTCGACCTCCGGCACGCTCCCGGATTGCAATGACGACGGAATCGCTGACGATTGCCAGTGCCTGTGGGACAACGGCTCGATCGCCGCGTCGGATGCGGCGACAGCGAACGGCCAGCTCTCGCACCTGGGCGGAGCGGCGATCATGAGCGTGCAGACGGCCGACGACTTCTATCTCGCGCCCAATCAGGTGCATCGGCTGTTCAGCTTCACGGGCCAGATGTTCACGAACTCTCTGCTCCGCAAGGCTCGGCTGGAGTTCTATGAGGACTGCAACGGGCGTCCGGATGGCTCTCCGATCCGCACGTACTTGAACACTTCGGTCGAGAGCGTCGCCCCCGGGCCGACGGGCTTCAGTCTGGTGACGTACAAGTTCGACTTCTGCTCCGATGCGTTGTATCTGGATGGCGGCAAGGTGTACTGGGTTGTTCTGTATGGCCTTCCCGACAACACAGGCAAGGACGTGAGTTACTGGGTGACGACGACGGCGGCCAGCAATCCGGGGGGTGTCATGGGTTCGGCCCCGCTGAAGCGATTCGGCACGCCCACTGCGCAGTATCTGCAGTTTGCCTATGGCCCTTGGGAGAACGCCGCGGAATGCTGCGCCGGCTGTGTGAATCTCTCCTGGAAGATCAGCGGGGAGTCCTGCAAGGTGCTTCACGACAATGGCCTGCCAGCGCGATCAGAGGGTGCTGGTGGCGGCACGCCGTCGGGCGCAGATCGGGCGAATCCGACTCCTCCACGTGCAGCCGATGACTTCGTGACCATGCCCTGCTCGGCGTCGGAGGTCTGCTATGTGGATGGATATGTCTGGACCAACTGCAACCCGTCGCAGGGGTTCATTGAGCTGTACTCGTCGGACGCATGCGGCCGACCGCAGCTTACGCCTTTGCACACGGCGAGTGTCTCGAAGTGGTTCCCACTGAATCAGCAGATCTCGGTCGATGGCCAGACGCTCACGGGGTTCCGTCTTGCGTTCCACAATCCTCGGTGGTTGCTGGAACCGGGGCGGAACTACTGGATCTCGATCGGCGTGCGATCGGGCGGATCGGTGACGGGTCGCACGCTGTTCGCGACGTCGGCGAGCCCGTGTGATCCGGATCCGACGTGTGTTCGGACACGTCAGTGGTCTTCGGGCCGGCTGCTGGATTTCTTCACCGTGCCTTTGGATTGGGTCGATGTTGGCCGCGAGCACGCGTTCCGCGTCGTAGTCCGTGAAGCGATCGGCGGCGGAGCGCCTCCGGCCCAGCCGGGCTCGCCCCCGCCGTGCTACACAGATATCAACGGCGACGGCGGGACCAATGCCGCGGACATCTTTGACTTCCTGAATGCCTGGTTCACGGGTTGCCCGTAAACTGGACTTTGGGACGATCTCCTGCCGTATGCTTGGGCCGACTACTCCAATCGCCGGTGTGGCGGAACTGGCAGACGCAGCGGATTCAAAATCCGCCGGGCTCAACCCCCGTGCAGGTTCGATTCCTGTCACCGGCACTTTGGGAACCGAAACGGGGCCGACGAGTCGGCCTACGGTTCTCCTTCCGCGTCGGGGCCGAGGTCGCAATCTCGCCGCGTGCGGGTCGTATGTAAGGGAGTGCATTGCCGCGCTCAGGAATGGGCGTCGGTGATGGGTGCCCTGTCCAAGTACCCGGTTTACCAAGGGAGTCTGTCATGGCCGATCAGCAGCAGCAGCAGCAGGTTGAACTTCGCATCGATGAGTCCAAGATGCAGTCGACCTATGCGAACACGATCCGCACCTCTACCACCGGCGACGAGGTGGTGCTTGATTTCGGCATGAATCTGCCGGTGCCGACGCAGGACAATCGACCCGCCCTGCTCTTTACCGTCGGTTCTCGCGTGGTCATGAACTGGCGCGGGGCCAAGCGTCTGGCGATCAGCCTGGGCCAGGTGATCCGTCAGTTTGAAGAGGCCAACGGCGAGATTCAGCTCCAGCCCCAGCAGCCGCAGGGCAAGGGCGGCCCCCGCCTGAGCGAGTGAGCCGACGCCCCACGATGGTGGGGTTCGACGGAACCAGAAACGTCTATCTTCAGAGGGCGGCCCGCTGCCGCCCTCTGTGCATTTGACGGATGAAGCCAGCATTCCGCACGACGACGGAAAGAGTGCTCCTTCGCGTCTCAACAACTGCTCGGTCGGTGTTCGTTTCAAACGCAGGATGTTCGGAGGTTGCTCGACCTATGGCCATGGATTCGACCATTGCAGTCCCTCAGCCGCCAACTCAAGACGAGTTGGTCCGGTATTCGGCTCCGCTCAAGGCGCTTCAGGCCAAAGTCGCCCAAGTGGTGGTTGGGCAGGACGCGATGATCCGCGGCCTGATGATCGGCCTATTGACGGGTGGGCATGTCCTGCTTGAAGGGGTGCCGGGGCTGGCGAAGACCCTGACGATTTCGACGCTGGCGCGCGCGATCGATGCGAACTTCAAGCGGGTGCAGTTCACGCCCGATCTGTTGCCGGCGGACCTGACGGGCACGCTGATTTACAGCCCGCGCGAGGGCACGTTTAGCGCTCGCAAGGGGCCGATCTTTGCGAATCTGGTGCTGGCCGATGAGATCAACCGCGCCCCGGCCAAGGTGCAGTCGGCGCTGCTGGAAGCGATGCAAGAGCGGCACGTGACGATCGGCGACGAGACCTTCGCGCTTCCCGACCCGTTCCTGGTGCTTGCGACGCAGAATCCGATCGAGCAGGAGGGAACGTATCCGCTGCCCGAGGCGCAGGTCGACCGGTTCATGCTGAAGCTGAAGGTCGGGTATCCGGACCGGTCGCAGGAGCGGCAGATCCTGGATCGCATGGCCTATTCGCGACCGGCCACGCAGGTGCAGCAAGCGATCACGCTGCGGGAGATCGCCGCGGCGCGTGAACTGGCTGACCGCGTGCACATCGACGAGAAGGTACGCGAGTACATCGTGGACATTGTGCACGCGACGCGCGATCCGTCGGCGGCGGGCGTGCGGCTCACCGGATCGAAGTCGCAGGGCAAGAAGCCCGCGTCGGATGCGGATCGGGAGGCGGATCGCCGGCTGATCTCCTTCGGTGCGTCGCCAAGGGCGACGATCTGTCTGGCACTGGCGTCCAAGGCGAGTGCGCTCTTGGAGGGGCGTGGGTATGTGACGCCGCACGATGTGAAGATGGTGGCAATGGATGTGCTGCGGCACCGTGTGATCGTGTCGTATGAGGCCGAGGCGCAGGAGATCACGCCCGAGGCGATCGTGCGAAGAATTCTTGACACGATCGCGGTGCCCTGAGTCGTCGGACCGCGGTTTGATGGATCCCTGGCATGACACCCGCTGAACTGGCCAAGCAGGTTCGACTCCTGGAGATCACCACGCGTCACAGTGTGACGGAGGTGTTCGCTGGGGAGTATTCGTCGGCGTTCAAGGGCCGCGGGATCGAGTTCAGTGACGTGCGCGAGTATCAGCCCGGCGACGATGTGCGGACGATCGACTGGAATGTCATCGCACGCACGGGTCGACCGTTTGTAAAGCGATACACCGAAGAGCGCGAGCTGACGGTGCTGTTGGTGGTCGACCTGTCGGCGTCGGGGAACTTTTCGACGCAGGCGCTGGCTAAGCGCGAGTTGGCCGTGCGGGCGTCGGCGGTGCTTGCCTTTGCGGCGAGTCGACAGGGCGATCGTGTGGGGTTGGTGCTGTTCACCGACCGGATCGAGCTGTACATTCCGCCGAAGAAGGGCCAGCGGCACGCGCTTCGGCTGATCCGGGAGATGCTCGCGTTTGAGCCCTTGCACCGGGGCACCGATCTGCGATTGGCCTGCGACCATGTTGCACGCGTTGCAAAGCGACGGGCGGTGGTTTTTGTGGTGAGTGACTTTCTGGTGCAGAGGGGTGGGGCGGCGGTGCATGACGCGATGAGCGTGATCACGCCGCGGCATGATGTGATCGCGGTGCGTGTAGAAGATCCGCGAGATGCCGAGCTGGTGCCATCGGGTATCGTTGACGCGCGTGATCCGGAGACGGGTCAGTTGCGGACGATCGATACCTCTTCGGGAGCGGTCCGCCGGGCGTACGCGCTTCTGGCGGCTCAGCAGCGAGAAGATGTTGCCGATGCCATCCGTCGATCGGGCGCTGATGAGGTCACGCTGAGCACGGCTCGGGAGTATGTCCACGATCTGGTCGAGCTTTTCCACAAGAGGGAGCGACGACGATAACGGTCTCCCCCCCCCCCCCCCATGAAACGCGCGATGCTTGCCAACTCCGGCTCGATGATGCGAACGTTGATCGCGTTGCTGGTCGCGTTTGCGGTGGGCGTGGACATGGGGTTTGCGAAGTTGGCCGATGGATCTGAGGCCGGCGTGCGGCAGACCCTGGAAGCGATCGAAGGGGGCGTTGCTGTTCGAGCGACGATCGATGTTGATCGCACGGAGCTGACCGTTGCCGATCGGGTGGTGCTGACAATCACTATCGATGCGCCGCTGGAAGTGACGGTGCTGCTGCCGAAGCTGGATGACTTTGCGGGTTTCACCCACGTGTCAACGACCGAGGGGGCGCGAGCATCGGTCGCTGCGTCTGAAGGGTCGCGCGTCTGGCGTGTGCTGCTGGAGCCGTTCCTGGCTGGCGAGAAGACGATTCCGCCTCTCGAGATCACCGCGCAGGTGCCAACTCCACCGAATGCCAGCAGCGGCAAGAAGGGCAAGCCCACGAGCGTCAAACTGAAGTCGCAGCCCATACCGATCATCGTTCGCCCCATCGCACCGAAGGATGCCAATGCGAGCACGCCGCTCAAGAGTGCGTCGATGGTGCTGCCTGAAGCGGTGCCCGAGCAAGCCACGCAGAAGTTCATCTTGGCGCTAGCGGCCGGAACGGGGATTGTCAGCGCGATCGCTGGTGGTGTGATGATGAGCAGGCGCCGCTCTGGCCGAGTTGAGAGTCCGCTGGCCGCCGCCACGCGGGAGCTCGACCTCATTGCGACCCGAGCGGGCGCTGAGGGATTGCCATCCGCGGTCGCTGCCGATATCGGGCGTGTGCTTCGAGCGTACTGCGTCGATGGTCTAGAGCTTGCTGCGCCAGGGGCGACCAGCGCGGAACTGGCGAGCGCGTTGCGAGCAGCATCATCGATTCCCGATGCCACCAGCGCCGAGGGGGCCGCGCTGCTGCGGCGGTTGGACGTGCTCGCCTTTGCACCAGCGGGTTCGCGGGGTCCGGACGATCCGACGTCGGCGGAGTTCATCCAGCGAGCGCGTGCGTGGATTCTGAGTTGCCCTGCCGCCGATCACTCGGGCAGAGGTGCTGCGTGATCAGCATCACGGACTTTGCAGACTTTGTCACCGCACTGCTCGGTGGGCGGCTGACGTGGCGATCGCCGTGGGCGCTCGCGCTGCTTGCTGTGCCGCTCGGTCTTGTGATCCTCCGGCTTGTTCGTGCCAGCCGCAGTGCGGGTGTTGCGCTTCCCATGCACGATGGGCTGCAGCAGTTGCCTCGATCCTTACGCCAGCGTCTGCTCTGGCTTGTGCCGACTTGTCAGGCGCTGGCGGTGGCGATGGTCATCGTTGCGCTTGCGCGGCCTCAGATCGGAGAGGGTCGTGTTGTTTCGTCCACCGAAGCGGTGGCCCTTCAGCTTGTGGTGGATCGCTCCGGGTCGATGGGCTTGCCGATTGAGATTGACGGGCGAGAGACGACTCGGCTTGACGCGGTGAAGCGGGTGCTGAAGGACTTTCTGCTTGGCAACGGCAAGGACCTGCCTGGGCGTCCGAACGACTTGATCGGGCTCGTGCAGTTCGCAGGTTTTGCCGACACGGCCGCGCCGCTGATTCGTGATCATGTGGCACTGCAGGAACTGGTCGAAGCGATCCCGATCGCTGAGTATCACTACGAGGATGGAACGGCCATCGGCGACGGGCTAGCGCTCGCCGCAGCTCGGCTCCGCACCGCAGAGCAGGATCTGAAATCACGCAATCGCGAGCTCTCGGGCGAGGATGTTCGCATTCGTTCGAAGGCGATCATCCTCCTGACCGACGGCGACAACACCGGCGGCGAACGCGATCCACGAGAGGCGGCCAAGCTCGCCGGTGAGTGGGGGATCAAGGTCTATGCGATCGGAATCGGGTCGGACAGCTATCGTGTACGCGACAACCCGTTTACAGGTCGCCAGCGTGAGCGAGTGCGGAGCGATCTCAATGAGAGTTTACTTCGATCAATGGCCGAGGCCAGCGGCGGGAAGTACTGGATCGCCTCCGACGGCAAGACCCTCCGGGAGGTTTATTCGGAGATCGATCGATTGGAGAAGTCGGAGATCCGCACGGTCGATTACACCGACTATCGCGAGATGTTCACCGCGCCCGCCGCGATGGCACTGGCTCTCGTAATCTTGCACGTGCTGTTGAGCGCGACGCTGCTGCGGAGGTGGCCATGATCCAGTTCGTGCTGCAGCAGCCGAGCATGCTCTTTGCGCTGGCCGGAGCGGTCTTGATCGTCCTGTTCGCGATCGTTGGCCTTTGGTTTGATCGACGAGCTCAGGCGAGGTTTTATGGAGCCGCTTCGCAGCGCTCGTGGGCGGCCATGGGTTCACGATGGTGGCGATGGGGACGCATCCTGTGCGCGGGCCTGGGTGCGGCGTGCGTTGTGCTGGCCTTGGCCCGTCCATCGAGCGATCCCAAGCCGCAGCCGGTGCAGCGCGTCGGGCGCGATGTGATGTTTGTGCTGGATGTCTCGCGGTCGATGCTGGCCCAGGACGTGAAGCCAACCCGGCTTGAAAGGGCCAAGCTCGGCGTGCGTGATGCGATCGACGTTGCAGAAGGCGATCGCATCGGCCTGATCGCGTTTGCCGGTTCAGCCGTGCTCAAGAGCCCGCTCACCAGCGACTATTCCTTCATCCGCATGGCCTTGGACGACACCACGCCGGTGAGTGTTGGTCGAGGCGGCACGGCCATCGGCGACGCCATTCGATCCGCCGTGGCGATTCTCAGGCCCGAAGCGACTGATGCCAAGACCGATCCGAAAGTGACGAGTGAAAAGGAGCGAGCCGACCGATCCAAGACGATCGTGCTGATCACCGATGGCGAAGATCATGAGACCAACCCGCTCGCTGCGGCCAAGGCCGCAGCAGAGAAGGGCATTCGCATCGTCGCCATCGGGGTTGGGTCCGAAGTGGGCGGTGCCGCGGTGCCGTTGGCCCCGCAACTGAACTCGCGCGGTGTTCTTGTTGAGCAGCGCGGCTCGGCAACCTTCGAGGGACGCGAGGTGCGATCTCGCATGGACCCAGCGACCCTGCGGCAGATTGCCGAAGCGACACCCGGAGGGATGTTTCTGAACGTCGGCACGGGCAACATCGATCTGGACGCGTTGTATCGGCAGTTGCTCAGGACATCAGGGCCGCGGATTGAAGAAAAAGCAAGCACGATTCGATACACCGAGTGGTTCCAAGTCGCGATTGCTCTTGCGGTGGTCCTTCTTTCCATGGAGATGCTGCTGCATGCACGAGGACGCTAGACCAATCCAGATGCTGTTGCGGCACGCGGCCATCGCGATAGCCGTGGTCTGCTGCACGTGCCCAGCTTGGGCCGATCCAGCAAAGGATGACACGCCGCAAGCCGCGGCGGAATTGCTGGCCAGTGGCAAGCACGCCGAGGCGATCGCGGCAAACGACGCGTTGATCCAGAGTGCCGGGCAGTCGCCTCCGATCGAACTGCGGCTGGGGCGAGCGGCGGCACTGGCCGTGCTGCAGCCGGGAGAGGGCGAGCTGGAACTGCGTGAGTTGCTCGCCTCAGCAAAGCGATCCGAGGTTCGTGCGGCCGCGGCGTTTCATCTGGGTCTGCTCGAAGCTCGACGCGCCGAACCCGGATCGATGGCTCCGAGCGGCGGATCGATAGAGAACGCCTTGAGTCCCACGCCCAGCAAGACGGACGCCGAGACCGCCATCAAAACGCTGAAGAGAGCCGAGCGGTTCTTCCGCATGTCGGGCGCGTTGCACGCTGGCGATGGTGCCGCTGCCGTGAACGTGGACCTGGTTCAGCGCCGCATCGCGGCGATTCAGGAGCAGGAGCGCGAACGCCAGGAGCGAGAGAGGCAGCAGCAGCAGAACAAGCAGCAATCGCAGCAGGGCGACAAGTCTCAGCAGTCGGATCAACCCAACCCATCCGAGACAGGCGATCCCAAGCCCGATCAGCAGCAGGGGGATGATCAGGAGAGCACGAACAAGGATGGATCGCTCTCGGACCAACTCAAGAATCTGGCTGACCAGCAGCAGCGAGCGGCGGATGAGACGGCGAAACAACAGCCATCTACCGACCAGAAGGACGCCGCCCAGAAAGCCGCCGAGAGTGCCCGGAAGCAGCGTGACCTCAGTGAAAAGACGCGTGAAGCCAGCGAGAAGGCCAAGTCGCAGGCAGATGCTTCGAAAGGTGAGCAGAAGCGGGAGGAACTGGACAAGGCCAAGCAAAAACTCGACGAAGCCCAGAAGGCACAGGAGAAGGCCGAGCAGCAACTGAAGGACGGCAAGAAGGACGATGCGGCCAAGTCGCAGCAGCAAGCCGCCGACGCACTCCGTCAGGCGCAGCAACACGCGGCGGCGGATGAAGCGGCAAAGCAGCAGGAGAAGGACCGGCAGCAAGCCGAGCAAGAAGCCCAGCAGCAACAGCAACAGCAGGCTCAGCAGCCGCAGCGGCCATTCGACGCGACGGCGGCACAGATACTTGATCGCGAGCGATGGTTGCGCGAGCGACTGCGAAACTGGCAAGCCCAGATTCGATCTCGCGCGGTGCCTGTGGAGAGAGACTGGTGAACAACGCACCGTCCATGTACGCTCGGATGCTGATCACTGCATGCGTAGTCGTCGGTAAGTTGAATGCGAGCACTCCGAGCGCGTTCGCACAATCCGCCCCGCAACGGGACGAGAGTGTCAGCGTCGATGTTTCTGCGGATATGTACATCGATGAGGCCTATGCGCTTCAAGTGATCGTGCGCGGATCGCCGAGCGTCAAACAGCCGGAGATGCCAGACGTACCTTGGGCCAATATCGACTATCGCGGTGTCAACAGTTCGTCCGGTGTGAATCTCATCATTAATGGCCGCCGGCATAGCAGTGTCGGGGTGGTACAGCACACCTATTCGATATCGCCGAAGCAAACGGGCACGTTCATCATCTCGCCGATCTCGGTTGATGTCGGCGGCCGCGTGCTGAAAACCGAGCCGTTGACGATCACGGTGCACGATATACTGATGGCACCCGACTTTCCGCTCGCGGTTACCGTGCCGGAGAAGTCTGTGTATGTGGGTCAACCGCTGCCGGTACTGTTGGAATGGCGACTCGGCCGCAACGTCATCGCGCCGAGCGCATCGCTCCCATTCAACGGTGCTCGTCACGATGAATATGTGGATTCTCGCTTTGCTTCGTCAACACCAAGGACCCAGGCGGAGATGCTGCTCAACGGCGAGCGCACGATCGCGATCTTCAAGTCGGGTACATTTAGCTTTGAGCGTATCATCGTTCCACGAGAGCCGGGTGAGATCACCATCGGCCCCGCTCGCGTGGATTTCGGAGCAGCCGCAGGCCAGCGAGCGCCGAGTCTCAGGGAATCGCCCGTCGCTGATCGTACCGTCTACGAGCGTGTCTACTCGCGGGCCGAACCCATACGCATCACCGTCATTGATCTGCCGAACGAGGGCAGACCCGCGAACTTCTCCGGGCTCGTCGGCACCTACTCGATCATCGCACAGGCCGATGTGCAAAGCGTGAGCGTCGGCGACCCGATCAACCTCACGGTCAGCGTCACCGGGCCTGCTCCCGTGTCACTGGTGCCCGCGATGGACTTGGCGAGCAGTCTCTCGGGCTCCGCGGACTTCCGCGTGCCTCGTGAGCCGATTCTGCCGCAGATCAGCGGCACTTCGGCGACGTTTCGAGCCATCATTCGTCCACGCTCGACGTCGGCGTCACAGATCGGTCCGATCTCCCTCAGCTACTTCGATCCGGTGAAGCGGGTGTACGCATCAGCGACAACTGCACCGATCGCGTTGAAGGTCGCTCCCTCGACGACGGTGTCAATTCCCGATGAGCAGACGACACCGGATGCTCCTTCGCCCCAGGAGTCCGCCGAGCGAGCCCTGCCGGACGGATTGCCCGACATCCAGCGTGACCTCGTGTCGGAAGCGGTTCTCCCGGCATGGCTCGAGCATTCCGCGTGGCGGTCTCGCTGGGGTGTCCTTACGATCGCGAGTCTCCCCGCGGCGTGCCTGCTGCTTGGGGGCGTTCGTTTCGTGCAGTGGCGACGGAGCAAGCACCCCGCGGCTCGGCGTCGCCGGGCCGCGTTGCGATCTCTGCGCCGTGAACTGCGTCGCGGCGCTGAGCCCGCGCATGCACTCGCCGACTTCGTAGCGGATTGGTTCGACAAACCGCGCGGCACGCTGACCTCGACCGAGGCGTGTGATCTGCTGGCAACGCTCGATGATCCGACCGCTCTGCGTCTGGCGTCGATGCTTGGTCGTGCCGATGAACCCCGATTCGCTCCTCGAGTGGGAGCGACGGATCTTCCGAGTCCTGCCGAGATCCTCCAAACGGCACGCGCGTACGCCAAGTCCGCACTGCGACGACCTGTGCAGGAGGTCGCTTGATGCATCGCATGTTCAGCATGTTGATCGCCAGCCTGCTCGTGCTGGCATTGAGCGTCGCCGCACGCGGCGCGGCTGATGACGCCTGGCCGAGAGCCGTCGCCGCATTCGATGCGGCCGCCAACGCTGTCGCGCGCGGCGAAGGTCAGGGCAAGGATCGTTCACGCGTCGCCGCCGAACAGTTCCGCGAGATCGCCGAACGGGCCATGACCGATCATGCCCGAGCGTCCGCACTCTACAACGCCGGTGCCGCGTACCAGCTTGCGGGCGACGCGCCCAAAGCGGTGCTGGCCCTGAGCCGTGCCAACATTCTGCATCCGGCGATTCCCGGGCTGAGCAAGCGACTCGCGGCATCGCGTGCCGCGGCTCGCGGTGAGACCGTTCCTCAGAACGAAGCTGCTTCCCCGATCGGCGAGAGACTGGCCGCCATGGCGTGGTCTGTGCGCGCGGTGGTGCTCTGGTCGGCGGTGCTGATTTCGTGGTGCGTGATCTGGGTGATGGTCTTTGTTCGTCTCGCCATTCCCGCCGTGTCGCGCTTTCGCCTTGTTCTGATCATTGGCGGTGCGGCGATGCTCTTTGTGGTGTCCGGCTCGTGGCTCGGGGCTCATGAGTGGCGCAAGTTCAAGGCCCAGTCTCAGGCGATTGTGTTGATCGAGACAACGCCACGAGATCAACCCGACGAGCTTGTTGGCCAGCCCACGAACAGTGCCCTTCGGCCGGGGATTGAAGTGAGCATCCTTGAAGCGCGCGTGGGCAGCGATGGTCGCCGATGGATCAGGTGTGCGCCGATCGATCTGGTTGCCGGCGAGATCGCTCGTCCACTGTGGATACCCGAGACCACCATCGAGCGGCTGTTGCCCCCGCAACCCGCAGCGTCCATGCCACCGTCATGAAGTCTGCAAGAAACTCAGGTGCAACTCGGCATGACGCAGGTAGTAAACCTGCCACTCCTCAGCCGTGAGCATGCCAAAGAACGGATGCGGAGCCGTCGGCCGTGATCCGGGCGCCGATGCGCGAGCGATCTGGGCCCGAAGCTGCATGAGCCCATCCTCAAACGAAACCGCGTTGTCCCAGATCGTGCTCTCGATCTCTTTCTTGACCTTGAACCCCGGCTCAAAGGGCTTGGACAGAATCCGTTTCTTGAACATCGGCCCGAGCCATCGAAGCCACGCGGGCGCCCGAGCCGTGAACCCGTCAAACGAGCATCGCATGGCATAAGCAAGATGCGCCAGCACGGCCCCCGGCGGGTGATTGCCCAGCGGCTTCAGCGTCCCGCGAGCATGCGCGGCTTCGAGCACATCCAGATCGCGCGAGATGTCGGCAAGGGATTTGTACGAGACCAATCGTCGACGGCACGTGCGGGTGTTGATCAAACGCGGAGACTCCTGTCCCGGACAAATGGACCAAGAGGAAACAGTATCCGCACCGCCACGGTGATTATGTACTCTCCGCCACCCGAGGGGTCGCAACGCACGCCCGCATCTCCTCTGGTTCAGGAGGCCGCGCCGTTTCGCTTTCAGCCCGAAAGGGCTGGTCGCCAGTAGCCGGTGGTGGAGCGCAGCGACACCACCGGAAGCCTGGCTCCTCGTGTGTTCGTGCACTCTGAAAGAGTGCTCGACGCGGCGACCAACCTGTTGAACGTGCCACGCCTTCGGCGTGCAGACAACTGGCAGGGCCGCTCCCCGGGGGTGGCTCGCAGGGCCTCGCTCACCGCCCGGCTACTGGCGTAAAGCCCTTCGGGCTGAAAACGCGCTTGCGGCGATCGCTGGGCCTGCGGGATGTGCGGTGGTGCGTGGGGGCGCGGACGGTGAGGGCGTCGTCAAACGACTTGATAACGAAGTCTCCGCCGATGCCCATCTTCGATCACCCGCCTGATCATCGCGTGGTCGTACACACACTTTTCCAAATCTGCTTTCCTCCGCACTTCCGCGCCCTCCGAACCTCCGCGTTCCATCCCTTTCCGCCCCACCAAGCCGCGCTTCTCTGTGTGCCTCCGTGCAACTCTGTGTCGAACAAATCGCATACCATTCAACGTCCGGCCCGACCCCCCGCAACGCCCACGAAGCACCACGGAGCACCCCATGGCCTTCTACATGAAACTCGGCCTCCTCCCCAAAAAGCGCCACGTCCAGTTCCGTCGTCCCGACGGCTGCCTCTACTCCGAAGAGGTCTTCGGCACCGAGGGCTTTGTCGGGCCGACCACCACCATGTACCACATCCACCCGCCGACCCAGGTCTATGGGTGGAAGCCGCTGTATTCGACCAAGGTGGAGTATGTCGAACAGGACATCATGCGGATGCGCCACGTGAAGAGCGCGCCGCTCGCCCCCAAGGGCGACTTTGTCACCGGGCGCGTCGTGCTGTTTGGCAACAGCGACGTCGAGATGGCCGTCTGCAATCCGGCGGAGCAGATGGCGTATCACTTCAAGAACGGCCAGGGCGATGAGTGTCTGTTCTTCCACTTCGGCTCGGGCGTCTGCCACACGATGCTCGGGTCGATCAAGTTCGGGCCAAAGGACTATGTGGTCATTCCCAAGGGCGTCATCTACCAGATCGTCTGGGATAAGCGCGATGCCGCGAGCATCAAACCGGGTGAGCCGACGGTCGAGCAGATGCCCTTTGGCAAAGTGCTGCTCATCGAGACCGCCAACGGCAGCCACATCGGCCCGCCGCCGCGGTATGTGTCGAAGGCGACCGGCCAGTTTCTCGAGCACGCGCCATACTGCGAGCGCGATCTGCGCACGCCCGAGTTCCCGATGACGTGGGATCAGAAGGGCGACTTCCCGGTGCGCATCAAGGCCCGCGACCTCGTGCACGAGTACGTGTACCACTATCACCCGCTCGACATCGTCGGCTGGGACGGCTGCTATTACCCCTACGCCTTCAACGTCGACGATTTCTCCCCGATCACGGGCAAGCTGCACATGCCCCCGCCGATCCATCAGACGTTTGAGGCGCACAACTTCGTGATCTGCTCGTTCTGTCCGCGGCTCTTGGACTATCACCCGCAGAGCATCAAGGTGCCGTACAACCACTCGAATCTCGACAGCGACGAAGTGCTGTATTACGTCGAGGGCAACTTCGGCTCGCGCAAGGGCATCGAGGTCGGCTCGCTGACGCTCCACCCACAAGGCATCCCGCACGGCCCGCACCCCGGCACGATCGAGGCATCCCTCACGGCAACGCATACGCAGGAACTCGCCGTGATGTGCGACACCTTCCGCCCCCTCTTCCCGACCAAGGCGTCGCTCGATCTCGACGACACCAAGTATCCGGCAAGCTGGCAAGGCGAGCACTTCCCGGGGCTCGCCAGCGGCAAGATGCACCTCAACGGTGTGACCGTTCCCCCGATGCACGCGGCGGCGTTCCCGAAAGAGACGCAGCCGGTGAATGTGCTTCGTGTTGACGCGACGACAAAGGAGATCGCCGCGCCCTTGCCGGGGAAGAATGGGGCGAATGGCGCGTCGGCGGGGATTCCCGGCGGTGGGGCAGGTGGGACGGCGAACGTCTGGGCACCTTGAGAGAAACGCACGATGAAACCACTCGTCACGATCGCTTCCACGCTCATGATCTGCGCTTGCGCCGGGCCACTCGGGGCTTTTCCGATGATGGATGAGCCGGTGAAGGCACCGGTCGCCGCGCCGGCATCGGCATCTCCGACGGGAACTGTGCTCGTCTTGAAGAACTCGGGAGACGAGCCGAAAACCAAGCTGCGCTATACGTTCACGGTCGGTGAGACAGCGCGATTCGAGCTTGTGCAGAACGTCTCGCGCTCGGAGTCCGTGGAAGGACAGAAGCCGAGCGACCCGATCCGTGTCAAAACCACGACACTGTTCAGCACGAAGGTGCTGTCGGTGGATGAATCGGGCACCGCGACGATCGAGGTCAAGATCGATTCGATGAAGTCTGAGTCGCCCGCGATGTCGGCCAAGGAACAGGCGGATACCAACAAGCTCTGGTCCGTCTTCAAGAATGCTACGGGCGTGCTGACCTGCGATGCTCGCGGAGCAGACGCGAAGCTCGAGATGAGTATTCCGGCCGCGCTGGACCAGCAGCTCCAACGTCCGGCCCGTCAGTTGAACGGGCTCATTGCCACGACGATCGTCTGCCTGCCCGAAGAGCCCGTGGGCAAGAACGCGAGTTGGAAGGCGGGTTCTGCCGCGGCGATCGGCAAGGGGCAGGGGCGAACGATCAAGCTGATTGAGGTGTCGGGCACAGGCGCAAAGATCGAGCACCGCGATACGTTCGAGCTCAGGGACACGCCGCTACCCGCGGACAAGGTGCCCCAGGGGATGCGCGGCGTGATCGAGTCGCAGACAATGGAATCCACCGAGCGACGCACAGTCAGCTTGTCGGGCTCCGTGCTCTCGCCCGGCACGTTCGGAACCAAGAGCAGCAGTAAAGTCCGCCTCGAGAACAGCGAGGGTCAGGAGCAAGGCCGGAACTCGGGAGTGGTTCAGGCCGAGTTTGTCCTGCGCCGGATCACAAACTGATCTCTTCGAATCAGCCCCCAAGCCGTCATGACCCACTTTCGAGCGCACCACGTCGCGATCATCTGCTCAGACTACGCCAAGTCACGCGACTTCTACACGCGCGTGCTCGGGCTGCCGATCATCCGCGAGACCTTCCGCGCCGACCGGCAGAGCTGGAAGCTGGATCTCGCCCTCGATGGTGGCGTGCAGATCGAACTTTTCTCGTTCTTGAACCCGCCGCTGCGCCCCTCGCACCCTGAAGCCGCCGGGCTACGCCACCTTGCGCTCACTGCCCCAGACTTTGACGCCGAACTCGCTCGCCTCTCAACCCTCGGCGTCACCATCGAGCCCGTCCGCACCGACCCGTACACCGGCAAGCGACACACGTTCTTTGCCGACCCGGACGCACTGCCCATCGAGCTCTACGAGCAATGATCCGCATCCGATGTGGTGGCACAGGCTTCCCACCTGCGCCCGTTCATCATCCCTACCCTTAACCCCTCATGCTCCGCCCCGTCCTCCACAGCAAGATCCACATGGCCCGCTGCACCGCGGCCAAGCCCGACTACATCGGGTCCATCACCATCGACGCCGACCTCCTCGAACGCTGCGGCATGCGCGTGAACGATCAGGTCACCATCGCCAACTGCCGCAATGGCGAGCGGTTTGAGACCTACATCTTCCGCGGCGAACGCGGCTCGGGATGCATCGAGCTCAACGGCGCCGCCGCCCATCTGGTCGAACCCGGCGACAAGCTCATCATCATGCACTACGCCTGGATGTCCGACGACGAGTACCGCGGCCACAAGCCCAAGGTGCTCATCATGCGCGACGACAACACCATCGACCGCGTCATGCACTACGAATCCGAACGCGAGTGGTAGCCGACGGCGATTGCCTTGGTGGCACAGGCGTCCCGCCTGTGTGAGTCTCGCCCCGATCTCGCTCTTCGCCCCCTCCGCCAATACACTCTTTCCCATGACCGCCGCCACCCCCCAATCGGCCCTCTCGCCCCTCCCCACGCTCTCGCGTGACCAGCTCGCCCGCCGAGCCGCCCAGGAGCTTCGCGACGGTTACATCGTCAACCTCGGCATCGGCATCCCCACCCTCGTCGCCAACTTCATACCTGCGGGCATGGATGTCTGGCTGCAATCTGAGAATGGCCTGCTCGGCATCGGGCCGTTCCCCAAGGATCAGGACGTCGACGCCGACCTCATCAACGCCGGTAAGCAGACGATCACCGCCCGCAAGGGAGCGTCGTTCTTCTCCTCCAGCGATTCCTTCGCCATGATCCGTGGCGGCCACATCGACATGTGCATCCTCGGTGCCATGCAGGTGTCGGCCGCCGGCGATATCGCCAACTGGATGATCCCTGGCAAGATGGTCAAGGGCATGGGTGGCGCGATGGACCTCGTCGCCGGCGTAAAGCGCGTCGTCGTGGTCATGGAGCACAACGCCAAAGGCAACGGCATGAAGTTCGTGAAAGAGTGCACCCTCCCGCTCACGGGCACGCGCTGCGTGCACATGCTGATCACGGATCTGGCGGTGTTCGAGTTTGATGGCAATCGGCAGAGATTCGTGTTGACGGAAGTTGCGCCGGGGGTGACGGTGGAGGATGTGCGCCAGAGAACCGAGGCGCATTTTGAGGTGGCGGCAACGGTCAGGACGATTGGCGTATGAATGGCCACTGCAATGATGACGAACCGACGACGCCTCGTGGGGAAGAGCTACAGATGGGCGATTGCGTTCGGTTTCTTCAAGACTCGGGTACAGAGCTTGTGCCAGGGGTGATCCGAGTCCACGCCGTAAAGGGTGAATGCGGCGTGGTCTGCGATGTGGTTGATCATCGCATCATCGTGGAGCTCATCGATACGAGTGCCTACACGTACGCGATGGTTGACGCGACAACTGCTGATGTAGAGCTCGTCGGGTGATATCGATTTGTGCTCTGCCTTCTTGCGTGTGTCGGGCAAGGGACTCCGACGTTCCCCAAGGAGTGCGACTGACTAGACCGAGATAGAGTACGCTGTTCTACGACGACGGGGTGTCGAAGAAGCGTTGCGCAGTCTTGTGTGTCCTGATCCAATTGGAGAGCCACATGCTCAAGCGCCGACTGATATTGCTGCCGTTTGTGATCGTCATTATGTCGATCGTGTTCACGATCGGTGAAGTGCGATACATGCTCTGGGGGCAGACCGTTGATGCCACCGTTCTGAGCATAGAGCTGAAAGAAAAACGCCGACGATATGGCCGAAAAGACACCGTGAAGATGGTGAAGTACTCGTTTCTGAATAGCGATCAGAAGCAGATCGTCGAGTCTGACGCTGTGGACCAGCGATGGCCCGTGTCGCCGCCGACGGCCAAGATCGAATACGTCGACGGCATGTTCCCGACATCCCGCCTGATCGGCAATGACCACAAGAACTGGCTCTGGGTGTCCGTACCCATGGCCGTCGTGGCATCTTGGATGCTGGGTTGGACGCTCGCCGGAAAGCGGCGGCCATCGACTCCCACAGAGTCATAGTGTCGTTGGCCGAATGTGACGGTGAGCTCGCGCTCGCCCACGTGCGCCTCGCGATCACAAGGACACGACGGGGGCAGACAAAGCGACTGACAAGCAATGAGCAGCGTGTGTGCCGAGGTTTGTCGAACCTCGTCTTCTATGTTGGTTGGGCTATTGACTTCAGCGCTTCCCTGACATGACGCTTGGCATTGATTGCGGAGGTGATGATGTGCCGCACGATTCCGCTCGAATCGACGACATAGGTGACACGGCCCGGGAAGAGGCCCAGAGTTTTGGGGACGGCGAAGGCGGCGCGGGCAACGCCATCGATATCGGCGAGCAGAACGAAGGGAAGGTTGAAGCGCTTGGCGAATGCGGCGTGGGAATCAACGCTGTCGGAGCTGATGCCGATGACCTCGGCATTCAGTCCGCAAAAGTGCTCGAACTCATCACGGAACGTGCAAGCCTCCAGCGTGCACGCAGGGGTGTTGTCGGCGGGGTAGAAGTACACAACCAGCGGACGCCCAAGCATCGCGCGGAGAGAGCGCGGTGTGCCGTGCTGGTCGGGGAGTGTCACGTCTGGGATCGGGTCGCCGACACCAAGGGGAGTGCTGCGCTTGGCCGGGGGTGTCGAACGGGTCGAAGGGGTCGGGTCCATAGTTGTGATCAGGCGGGGCTGGAGGTGGCGACTGGCGAGGCGGAGCGGCCGCGCCACCCGCGGCGGCCGGTGAGTGCGAGCAGGAACGAGTGCCACTGGACCAGGGTCATGAGGAGCACGCCAATGGGGTGCAGCGGTGCGAGCCAGAGCGGATGAGCAAAGCGTCGGGAGAGGACTATGCGTTGGACGAAGGCGATGAGTACCGCAGCGAGGGCCAGGCCGAAGTGGATGGAAGGAATCTGGCCTTCGAAGAGCGTGGCGGCGAGCACGAGCCAGGGGAGGACGTGGCCGACGAGGTGGAGGATGGTGATGAAGATGAGCAGGGCGGGCGAGCCGAGCCCTTCGAAGGCGTTCTTGGCAAAGCCGCGCCATGTGGAGGCGAAGCCGCGATACATGCGGCAGGAGAGAACGTCGGTGCCATCGAAGAGATCGGTGTGAAAGCCCGAGCGGCGGAAGACGCGTGGGAGCTTCACGCCTTCGTGCATGGAGTTGCGGCAGGTTTCGTGGCCGCCGACGGAGAAGTAGGCGGCACGGGAGACGAGGATGAACTGCCCACAGGCGGCGGAGGCGTTTGGGTCTGGCGGGTTTGATCGGCGCATGCGGCCGAAGGGGAGATAGGAGAGGAGGATGAAGAAGATCATCGGCACCAGGAGCGATTCGCCCAGGGATCGGGTGATCTGGCGGGGGAAGGTGGAGAGGAGCTCAGCGTTCAGGGATCGGCGTGCGTCAACGGCGCGACGGAGGCAATCAGCGGATAGCCGCACGTCGGCGTCGAGAAAGAGCAGCAGATCGCTGTGGCAGGAATGGGCGAGCTGCCAGCACGCCCACTGTTTGCCGATCCAGCCCGCGGGCAGCGGGCGGGTTTGGGCACGGCCGACGCGTGGGTCGCGTTGTATCAACTCGTCGATGATGCGAGGCGTGTCGTCTTCGCTCTGGTCGTCGTAGACGACGACCCGAAGGTTCGGATAGTCATTCGCAAGAATCGCGGCAACGCACGCGCCGATGTTGTCCTGCTCGTTGCGCGCTGGGATGCACACTCCGACGCTTGGTGCATCGGGCGGCACTGGCGCATCTTTACGAGAGCGTGTGAAGAAGCGGAAGTTCACAAGGGTCATGACGAGCGCACCAGCGGCGATGACGATCGCGACGACCAGAAGCCACCAGGGAATGAGCACGAGGAACCAGCTCATGGGCGTGCGCTCTCGATCGGGGTGGGGGGGTGGCGGTTTGGATGATCGGCTGGGGAAGCATTCCGCCGTGCGGCGATCTCGCCGGACTTGCCGCGCAGTTTCAGCAGCAGGTCATAGGCCGGGTTGACAGATGACCCGGCGCGGGCAAGCAGCGGATCGAACGCGGTCGGGTCGCGGGTGATGACCATCGCCGCAAGCTCTCGGCAGGAATCGGTCATGGCCGCCGTGAGAGCGCGTTGCCAGCCCGTGGTGCTCGGGCTTTGCGGTGCGTGGACATCGGCCAAACGCAAGAAGACTTCGGGCCGCTGATCCTGCCAGAAGGCATACTCGATGCTGAGGATGGCCGCGCGGACATCGCCAAGCGTCGAACAGAGGGCCGCGGCGCCTGGTCGCAGAACGATCGGCTCACGCACATCGGTGAATCGACCTTGCGGAGTCAGTGCGATCGTGGGGCGAGTGGAGTTACGCACGAAGCTGTTGGCGTAGTCGAGCATGGCGGACATGCTGGCGGGATTGTCGGGGTCTATGCCGAAGAGGCCGAGTTTGCGGAAGAACGAAAAGCGTTCGAGCTGAGAGCGATCCATCGGGGCGATGCCGATGCGCGACTGCAAGAGATTTGAGCCGACGGCGAAGCCGATGAGCGGGTCCCACCAACTGGAGTGATTGAGCAGGAGGATGACGGGACGCGGATCGGTATCGAGTTGAGCGGCGAGGGCTTGGCCGCCCTTGGCGAGTCGAACGGCGTGGAACTTCTTCGCGAGGAGGCGGCGCGTGTACCACGCAAAGACCCGCGCGAAGCCGGCACTGTGCTTCGCGGGGAGGATCAGCTCTGAAGGGGCGGCGGGGTTCACGTGGCCGCGCTGCCGGCCCATGCGGTTTCCTTGGGTTGAACGGCGGACTTTGGCCGGACGCGGCCGATCTGGGCTTTGGTGGTGGCGTCCGGATTGATGCCGCGGTCTTGCAGCAGTGCGTTGGCGGCCGTGACGCCCGACATGAGGACCATGGGCACGCCCGGGCCAGGATTGACCGAGCCGCCGGCGAGATAGAGATTGTCGAGCACGAGCGAGCGGTTTCGGGGTTTGAAGCCGCCGGTGAGCTTGCCGTGGCTTGCGAGGCCATAGATCGCGCCGCCCTCGGCGTTGTACATCTCGTCGATATTGGTGGGTGTAAGGTGGCGTTCGACGACGATGTGGTTTTCGATGTCGCTCATGCCGAAGCGATTGAGCTTGTCGAGGATGACGCGTCGATAGGCGGTGAGGGTGGGGCCGGGTGAGCCGTCGGTGTTGAGCCAGTGATGATTGTCGCGGCAATAGGGTGTGTGGACGAGGATGTAGAGCGATTCACAGCCGGGCGGGGCCTGATTGGGGTCGGTGCGGCTGGGGACGGCGAGATAGAGGGTTGGGTCTTCGGCGGGGACGCCACGGTGGTAGATGTCGTTGAACTCTTTTGAAGAGTCTTTGCTGAAGAGGAAGCAGTGGTGGGCGAGGTGGTCGTATTGGCGGTTGAGGCCGAGATAGAGGACGACTCCGGAGCAGGCGGGGGTGTAGGTCTTGGCGATGGTGCGCTGGCGGGCCTGCGCGGAAGGGGTGTTGAGCAGGTTCGTCAGCGTCCGCTGGACATCGCAGTTGCTGATGACGGATTCTGCGTTGATCGTGTAGCGGGTGCCGCTGGCGTCGGTGTATTCCACGCCTGTGGCGCGAGTGCCGCTGGTGGTGATGGAGCGGACGGTGGCGCTGGTGATCTGCGTGACGCCGAGTTCGGCACCAAGGCGGGTGAGCGTGCGTGCGACCTGGCGTGTGCCGCCCATGGGATACCAGCAGCCGTGATCGACCTGGGCGGCGGCGATGAGCGTGAGAATGGCAGGGGCGAGGAAGGGGCTTGAGCCGACGTACTGCATGAAGTGCTCGGTGAGCTGCTGCAAGTGTGGCTCGGCGATGTGCTTGTGGGCGGTTTTGGCCATGGTGCTGTGCATGCGCATGGCCATGACGTCTCGCAGCAGTTTCGGGTCGCCGACGGGAGATCGTCGCATGAGGTCGGTGGCGCTGCCGACGTCTTTGTAGAAGAAGACTTTTTCGCTGAGCCGGAACATGCGGCGGGCGTAGTTGATGAAGTCGGTGTATCCGGCGCCTGGCTTGGCGGCGGGAAACTGGCGATCGAGCTCGGCGGCCATGGTGGCGACGTCTTTGCGGAGGTTGAGGACGGTGCCGTCTTCGTAGAAGCAGCGCCACTGGGGGTCGAGGTCGATGAGGTCGATGTAGTCGGCGGATGCACGGCCAGCACGAGAGATGATGCCGTGGAGGACCTGGGGGAGCGTGATGATCGTGGGGCCCATGTCGAAGGTGAACGGCGTCTGATGGCCCGGGGCCGAGACGCTGAGGACGTTCATCTTGCCGCCGAGGTGGGCGTTTTTGTCAAGGATGCAGACGTTGAGCCCGCGGCTGGCGAGTTCGACGCTGGAGGCGAGCCCCGCGAGGCCGCCGCCGATGATGACGGCGTCGAAGGATGGTGTTGAGGTCATGGTGAGAGTCCTTTGGTCGATGGTCAGCGGCCGTACCACCAGGTGAGGGCTCGGGTGAGGGTGCGAGCGACGCTCGGTTCGGGTTCTTCTGAGGGTGGGCGGAGGGTGGGGCTTGTGGTGGAGATGTGGACCGGGCGCGTCATGGCGAGGAGGCCTTCTGGGCCGCGGCTGATTCCCCAACCGGACATGCCGCGGCCGGAAATGCCGGCGGCGGGGTGAGCGGTGGGAAGAACACAATCGTTGATGGTGACGATCGAGGCGTTGAGCTCGACGGCCAGGGTTCGGGCGGACGAGAGAGAGCGTGTGAAGATGGATGCAGAGAGGATCTGCGGCTGAGCGCGATGAATGCGGAGCATTTCTGAGCGATCAGAACAAGGAACGACGGCGAGGGCGGGGCCGAAGTGCTCGTGGCAGGCGAGCGGTGCATCTGCGGGGCAATCGACGAGGACGACAGGGCGCATGCGATCGCCGACGGGGGCTTCGAGGACGCCGGTGAGCGAGCGGGCACCGCGATCGATGGTTTGCAGGACGAGCGCGTGGACATGATCGGCGGATGCGGCGTCGATGAGTGCACGCGGGCGGGCACCGGCGGCGAGGGGAGAGATCGCGGCGACAAACGCAGACACGCAGGATTCTTCGACCAGCACGCGGCGCGGGGCCATGCAGGTCTGGCCGGCGTTCATGGTCAGTGCCATCCAGATGGAACGGGCGGCGAGACTGACATCTGCGTCGGCGAGGACGAGTGCGCTGTCGCAACCGGAGAGTTCGAGCGTGGTGGGCGTGAGCGTTTCGGCGGCGGCGCGGGCGATGCAGGCGCCGACACGGGTTGAACCGGTGAAGACGATGTGGTCGAAGCGTTCGCGTTCGAGCAGTTCTTGACCAGCGGAGCGGGCCGCGGACCGGGACTCGAGCGCGCCGGGGGGAAGGCCGGCGTGCTGGGCCAGTTCGATGAGCAGGGATTGCGAGCGCGGCGCGCGTTCAGAGGGTTTGACGACGACGTCATTGCCGGCGATCAGTGCCTGGAGCATCTGGATGCCCAGGAGTTGAATGGGGTAGTTCCAGGTAGCGATGATGGCGACGCGGCCGAGGGGCGCGCGGTGGGTGGTGTGGCGCTGGCCGAGCATCCAGAGCGGGGTGCCGGTGATGCGGCGCGGACCGAGGAGCTTTGCGGCGTGCTTCTCGTGGTATCGGCAGGCGGCGAGGAGGGGCAGGAGGTCGCCGCTGTAGGCCTCCCATGGAGTTTTGCGGACTTCCGCAGAGATGAGTTCGCAGAGGCTGTAAGAGTTTTGAACGAGGAGTTTGCGGAAAGCTTTGGCCCAGCGGAGCCGCTGGGGGAGGTCCGAAGCACGCCAAGGGGATGCGGGCGGGGTCGTCGGCACTTCCGGCGCAATCGCAGGACGCGGCTCGGTGGTGGTCGAGATGCCACTGGCACGCTCGGGGCGTTCACCGGTGAGAGCGGTTCGATGCGAGAGGGTCGCCAAGCCGAAGCTTCCTGCTGTGTGGCGGGGCGTCGGCATGACGCCCGGATTCCGGGGGAGAGGGGGTCTCGCGGGGTGGTGCGAGGAGAACTGATCATGACGCCATGATCTGAAAGACGAATGAATCGTTCTTCACGTAGGTTTCGATATCCATGGGCGTAGGGATTCAGTGCATCATCTCAGAAAACCGCTTTGGCGCGTCGGAATCGGCAGAATAGGGCGACCATGAGCCCCTGTCTTGAGCCGTCACAGAGAAGGGCTTGGCATGCGAAGTTCGGCAGCAACGGTCGCGGTGGTGGGAGCGGGGCCTGGGGGGCTTGCGTCGGCGATGCTGCTTGCGGCGAGCGGGCTGCGGGTGACGTGCTTTGAGTCGGGGGCGATGGTGGGGGGGCGGACGAGCCGCGTGGTGCTGGATGCAATCGGGGGCGGGGGTCGATTCGGACTTGATCGCGGGCCGACATTTTTTCTGATGCCGTATGTGCTGGAGGAGATCTTTGCGGCGACTGGGCGTCGGCTGACGGACTATGCGGAACTGACGCGGCTGGACCCGATGTATCGGCTGATTCTCGGGCGGCCGGGGGATCAGCCGCTGACGATCGACGCGACGCAGGATGTCGAGGAGATGTCGCGCCGGATCGGTGCGATCGAGCCGAAGGATGCGGCGGCGTTTGGGCGGTTCATTCGTGACAATCGTGCGAAGCTGGACCTCATGGAGCCGGTGCTGCGCTCGCCGATGCGGTCGGCGCTGGATGTGGTGCGGGCGGCGTCGCCGAAGTTCTTGCCGCATCTGAATGCGCATCTGTCGGTGAACGGGCTGCTGAAGAAGTACTTCAGCAATCCGTACGTTCGGTTGGCGGTGAGCTTCCAGAGCAAGTATCTCGGGATGAGTCCGATGGAGTGCCCGAGCATCTTCACGATTCTGCCGTTTATCGAGTATGAGTATGGTGTGTGGCATCCGACGGGTGGGTGTCACGCGTTGATGTTGGGGATGGCGCAGGCGTGTGAGGAGATGGGGGTGGAGATTCGGTGTGCGTCGGCGGTGACGGGGCTGGAGTTTGAGGGTGAGGGGCGCGGATCTCGCGTGACGGGCGTTCGCACCGATGCGCGTGGGCTGGAGAAGTTTGATCATGTCGTGGTCAACGCCGACGCTGCGTGGGCGCTGAAGGCGTTGATTCCCGAGCGGCTGCGGCCGCGGAGTGATTCGGACTCGGCGATGGACGCGAAGAAGTACTCGTGCTCGACGTACATGCTGTATCTGGGAGTGGATGGCGAGGTGGACTTGCCGCACCACACGATCTTTGTGTCGAGCAAGTACGAGCAGAATCTGCGGGATATCACGCATGGCGGAACGCTGAGCGATGATCCGAGCGTGTATGTGTGCAACCCGTCGAAGCTGGACCCGACGCTTGCGCCCGAGGGCAAAAGTGCGATGTATGTGCTGATGCCGACGCCCAACACGCGGGAGTCGGCTGGGAAGATTGACTGGAGCGGCAACGCCGAATCGGTGCGTGGGGTGGTGCTGGATCAACTCGAGCGAAGATTTGGGATTTCGGGCATTCGGTCGCGGATTCAAGTTGAGCAGGCGATCTCGCCCGAGGAGTGGCGCGCGGGTGGTGTGATCGGGGCGATCAACCACGGGGCGACGTTCAATCTGGCACACAATCTGGGGCAGATGCTGCACAAGCGGGTGCCGCATCAATATCCGGCGGTAGACGGGTTGTGGTTCGTCGGCGGCGGCACGCACCCGGGATCGGGGTTGCCCGTGATTTTCCTCTCGGCGCAGATCGCGGCACGCGAACTCTGCAAGCGGGCCGGCGTGCGCTATGCGGGAGATCGTTTGCCTAGTGAGCAGGTGCTGGTCAGGCCGCAGGCGGCCCTGCAGCTTGCGGGTGGGTGAGGAGCGTCGGCGTGAGAACGGGCTCAGGGCAGTGGCTCGAGCCAGTGATCGTCGATCTTGGTGGCTCGGCGTGCGGAGCCGTCAAAGTTGACCCACTGAAAGCTCTGACGCGGGTGGAATCGGCCGAGCCGGTTCTGGACGTGCGAGGGATCTCGAAAGTCAATCACACTTGCGGTGCGCGTTGGGGGTGGCGAGCCGGGGGCGAGTGCCTGAGACTGATCGACGGCGGAGTCGACCAGCAGCAGCGCGTCGCTGGGACGCGTGATGGAATCAAACCGAATGGCCGGTGCTGGGGTGTCGGCACCGGGGAGAGTGTCATAGTTATCCGGATCTGATCGCGTGCCGGGGCCGATGACGCCCGCATGTCCGGTGGCGTTCATGGCATAGGTGCGCTGCATGGGCATGCCGTAGTGGGCAGATGCTTCGGGGCACGCGAGGACGGAGGCGGGGGCGTAGAGCTCGCCCGACGAAGTGCCTGCGCGTCCTGAAGCGGACTGGACGAGAAGTGCCCAGTTGGGCAGTGCCCCATAGGGCTGGCCGATCGCCGGGCCGCGCCCCTTGTGATCATCGGCGTACTGGCGGCAGATGATGGCGATCTGACGGAGATTGGAGAGGCAGACACTCGATCGACCGGCGCGGCGTGCCGAGGCGAGCGCGGGGAGCAGCACCCCGATGAGCACGGCAATCACCGCAATGACGACGAGTAACTCGATCAGCGTGAACCCCGGCGCACAGGCGGAGTGGTGGGGCACGCCGGCCGGATCGTGGTCGCGGAATCTGTGGAACGGAACACGCATGAAGTGTGAGTGGATGATACTCGGGTCGATTGTCGCCTGGGCTACCGTTGTGCGCACATGAACTGGACGCTGCGACTCGGGAAGTTTTTCGGCATTGCGTTGTACATCCACTGGACGTTCGCGTTGCTGCTCGTCTTTGTGTTCTGGTCGGCGGGCGGGTTTCGATCCGGAGGCGCGTCGATCCGGGATGCGATCGAGCTGGTTGGCTTTGTGGTGTCGGTCTTTGCGTGCGTGACGCTGCACGAGTATGGGCACGCGCTCGCCGCTCGGTACTTTGGCATCAGAACGCGGGACATTACGATTCTGCCCTTCGGCGGGCTTGCTCGACTGGAGATCAAGAGGTATCGGGCGATCGAGGAGTTTGTGATCGCCGTCGCGGGACCGGCGGTGAACGTGGTGATCGCCGGAGTGCTGGTGGGTGTTCTTGTTGGGCTCTATGGCGCTCAGTCGCTGACGGGCATGACCTTTCGCTCAGGGTTTTTCGAGAAGCTCCTGCTTGCGAACATCACGCTCGTCATCTTCAACATGATCCCCGCGTTTCCGATGGATGGTGGTCGTGTATTGCGATCGATTCTCGCGGCGGTGTTCGGGCTTTCGACCGGCACGCTGGTCGCCGCGCGTGTGGGCCAGGGGCTCGCGGTGCTGTTCATCGCAGCGGCCTTCTCGCCGATCGGGACGCCCATGCTCGCCGTCGTGGGTGTTTTCGTGTTCCTGGGCGCTCAGGCAGAGCTTCGCGGCGTGCGGGCACGCGTCGCGTTTGAGCGCGTCGTTGTACGTGACGTGATGTCGACTTCGTATGGCGTGCTTCTGCCCGAGGACCCCGTCGGTGCGGCGATCGAGGCCATACGCACCGGTTCGCAGCCGGTGATCCCCATCGTCGAGGCGGGCGCGCTGATGGGTGTGGTCGGGCCGCGGGAGCTTCAGGCCGCCGTGGATCGTGGCGACGTGCAGATGCCGGTGCGCGGTGTGGTTCGAACCCGGCTCCCGATCGTACTCGAGGACTCGACAGGCTCAGAGGCGGTCGATCGAATGCAGGAGTCGCAGCTCGCCGCACTGCCCGTGATGCGAGGCCAGCAGATGGTGGGGCTGGTGACGTTTCAGGCGATCCAGCGGGCAGCAAGCTCACCGGAGCAGGGCTAAGCGCGACTGCTTCAGCCGAGCAGAGCTTCAGCAACGAGACGGCCTGAACGGATGGCGGCGTCGATGGAGCCGGACGAGCGATGGTCGCCGCAGATGAAGAGGCGATCCGAAAGCTTGGGCGTTGGATCGCTGCTTGGGATCACGCGGCTGCCTTGACCGGCAACACGCACATCGGGGAGCGCGCGGGGGATGCGCTGGACACGCAACCGTTCCCACGAGGAAGTGTCGGCGGCAAACCAGTGGGTGAGTTGAGCGCGCACGCGGCGATCAAGCTCGTCGTCAGAGACGGTGGGCACGCCCACGATGTTGGCCGCCACCAGGGCGCGGCCTGAAGGCGCGTAGCTTGGAGCGGCGTTGCTCACGATGGCGAGGTGGTTCACAGGGCCAGAGCCCTTGGGGGATGACGCTTGCTCGGTCGATTCGCCATTGAGCATGAGGATCGGAGCGTCGGTCGGCGGCGGACCGGCGAGTGCATACCAAAGCGTGGTGGTGCCGACCCATCGCACGTTGATCGGCGCTGCTTCCGGGGCCATGAGCGATCGCGCCGAGTCGCCTTCGGTGGCGATGACGCACGCATCGGCGTGGATGGTTCGAGGCGTGCCGGAGGTGCTTACGGTCTCGATGTCGATGCCGCTTTGCACGTGCCGCAGCGCGACGGCCCGTGTGGAGAGCTGGACAACGTGTGCGGGCAGTCCGTCGGCGATCTGCCTGGCGATCTGGCCCATTCCGCCAGCGGGCACCGCTGCTTCGCCGGAGGCGAACATCTTGAAGACAAAGTCGAACATGCGACTGCTGGTGGCGAGTTCGCGATCGAAGAACACCCCGCCGAAGAATGGCCTGAAGAAACGATCGATGGCGCGATCGGAAAGCCCTTCGGAGCGCAGTCGCTCAAGAGTGGTCGTTTCCGGGCGAGCACGCAATCCGTCGAGCGTGGTCAGCGTGCTCGATGCGTACATCTTGCCCAGCACCGCCTTGTCAGTGAGGGTCGTGACCGGCGACTGAAAGCTCTTCACCGCTTCCAGCGGATGCCGAAACGGGTTGGCGATGCGATGCATCGCACCCTCGCACCAGACGTCGGCTCCGGAATAAAACGGTCTGAGCTTGAGCGCGTCCAGATCCAGCATATGGCGTGCCTCCGGATAGGCGGTGAGCAGGACCTGAAACCCGCAATCCAGCAAATAGCGACCGTCGGCGGTCTGGACGACATCCGTGCGGGCGCGCCCCCCGACGTCGTCGGAGGCCTCGATGACCAGCGACTCACGTCCCGCGGCAGAAAGCATCCGCGCACACGCGAGCCCGGAGAGCCCGCCACCAATGATGACCAGGGGAGCATTCATCGCGCGATGGTATGCGAATAATCTCGGATCATGATTGCGATCATTCAACGTTGCTCACGTGCGAGTGTCCGGGTCGATGGCCAGCAACGCGGCGGATTTGATGGTCCAGGACTGCTGGTGCTGTTGGGCATTCTCGCAGACGACACCCCGGCGGACGCCGACTGCGTTGTGGAAAAGCTCCCGAATCTGCGGGTGTTTCCCGATGAGCAGGGCAAGATGAACCGGTCCGTGCTGGATGTCGGCGGGTCGATTCTGCTTGTGCCCAACTTCACACTGGCGGGAGACGCGTCGCGTGGCCGACGGCCCTCGTTCGATCTGGCGATGCGGCCCGAACTCGCCGAGCCGGTCTTTGCCGGGATCGTCGAACGCGTTCGCGGAGCGTGCGCTCGGACATCGGCGGGCGTGTTTCGTACCCACATGGATGTGGAGATCGTCAATGACGGACCGGTGACGATCGTGCTGGACTCAGCCAAAGTGCGATGATTCGCTATCGCCCGCGATACTCGGGCGGCACCGGACCGGAATCGGCGCGGATGACCGATCGGATCCCGCCCCGGCCACGCCAGTCGGTGATGATCTGAAGCCATGCTGGTTTCAGGAGGGCCACCAAATCATCGCGGATGCGATTGGTCACGGCTTCGTAGAAGATGCCCTCGTTCCGGAAGCTCTGGTAGTACAGCTTCAGAGACTTGAGCTCAACGCACCCGTGCGCTCCGGCCGGCGTGCCCGCGGCCGCCGGCTGATACCGAAGGGTCACGTTCCCGAAATCCGGGTGGCCGGTTTTG
Organism: Phycisphaerales bacterium; assembly: GCA_019750095.1. Lineage (GTDB taxonomy): Bacteria > Planctomycetota > Phycisphaerae > Phycisphaerales > UBA1924 > UBA4658. The sequence continues at coordinate 5,250 of JAIEOW010000072.1, read as the reverse complement.
GGGCAGACAGAGGTGAACTCTTCCGAAACGTGTTCGATCACAAACGGTTCGCGCGATGGGGTGGCGAACGCCTCCAGCAGACTTGGGTCGGGCATGGGGCGAGCGTATGCCCACATGGCCCCGGTCTTCTCGCGCGATTACCGCCCGTAGCGTGTGACCAGTTCCAGTACCTGCGGCTGATCCTGATTGATCTGGAGTGATCGGCGCAGAGCGGCAAGGCCCGCTTCCTTGGCTTTCTGGTCCGATCGCTTGGAGTTGACCCACTCGTTGAGCGAGCAGACGCCCAGGCCGTTCAGGGCCGGATAGTGCGTCGGATCGATCTTCACCGCCTGATCAAACGACTGCTTCGCCTCCGCAAATCGGCCCATCTTGAATCGGGCAAATCCGAGTCGTTCCAGCGCGACGGCGCTCGGTTCGTCTTTCACGGCCTGCGTCAGGGCATTGGCCATTTCCTCGAATCGCTGCAGCTTGCCCAAGCTGTCGGCCAGATTCAGCAGCAACGCCGGCGTGAGCTTCATCAACTCGGCGGCCTGCTGATACTCCCGCACCGCATCGGAATGGCGATCAAGCGCGGCATACACCGCGCCAAGATTGAACCGGGCCGGGCCATCTTCAGGGTTCAGTTCGACGGCTCGCCGGGCATATGGAAGAGATTGGGCATTCTCGTCAAGCTGGTAATACGCCGTGGCAACGTTCAGATTGGCTTTGAAGTCGTTCGGCTTCACCGCCAAGGCGCGGAGATACGCCTGAATCGCCTCCGGAAGTCGATCCAGCAAGTGCAGCATCAGGCCATGGAAATACTGAGCATCGAAGTTCCGCGGCTCGACACGCGCGGCCTGCGCATACCGCGCCTCGGCCCGGGTGTAGTCCTGACGCATGCGATAGATGTCCGCCATGCCCAGATGGGCGGCGGTGAAGTTCGGATTGACTTCGATAGCCCGTTCAAACTCGGCCAGAGCCCGATCCACATCCCCGTCGCGGATGGCCTGCTCGGCGCTCGCCACCAGTGCTCGGGCCCGCGCGTCGGCTTTGGCCGAGTCACTGGTCGAAGCGCGATCGCGTCCTGTTCCGCCTTTGGAGCTGTTTCCACATCCGGATGGTGCCGAAGCCACCGCCACTGCGAGCATCGACGCCACGAAAAGACGGGCAGCCCGGCCTGTGCTGTGTCGGCAGATGAGTGAGCGTCGGGGGCTGGAGTGGGTCTTGAGGGTCATCTCGGCTCTCGTCCGTAAGCGCATGGGATCGTCCTGATCTGGTCAGGAGAATAGCGGATTCAGGCTCTTTCCGCTTTGCCACGACGCCCGGATTTGGGGTTCTTCTGGGATGCCCGCTCGGGTCTGGACCGCGGGATCGGCTTTGCGGATGGGGCGGTCCGAGACTTGCCGCGGGGACTTGGTGAACGCTGGAACGACCCTTTTCCCTTGCTTTTCGCGGGTTCTGGCTTGGCCGTTGAGATGGAAATCGGCTCGACGGAGCTCCCCTGTTGAAGGGCCTTGAGTCGCCGCAGGTTGACGGTGTCCCAGAGTTCCGAACCGTCTTCCCCTTCCTTCGGCGTCTCGAGGATCTTGGGGATGTTTGCAAACTCTGACCGGCGGAGCACGGCTTGGAAACCGGCATCGCCGATGGTCCCCCGGCCGATGTGCTCGTGGCGATCAAGACGGCTGCCCAGTGCACCCTTGGAGTCATTCAAATGCAGCACGCGGACCCATTGAAGCCCCAGCTCGGCTTCGAGTCGGTCGATCGCCTGACTGGCGGCGGCGAAGGTCGACAGGTCATAGCCGCCGGCGTGGGCGTGGCAGGTGTCGATGCAGACGCCCAGCCGCTGGGCTTCAACGGCGTCATTCAGAATCAAGTCACGCAGTGCGGCAAGCTCTGTGAACTCGCGGCCGAGGTTCGACCCGCTGCCGACGGTGTTCTCCAGGCAACTGACGACCCGATAGCCCTTCGTGCGAGTGAACAGCTCGCGATAGGCGCGCGCGATGCGGGCGAGTCCAGCTTCGCGTGTGGAGGTCGTGAATGCCCCGGGGTGGTGGACGAGGAACGGGATGCCGAGCTGCTCGCAGCGTTCGATCTCGTCGGTCATCAGGTCGATCGACTTTGCCCAGAGCGCATCGTCGGGCGAAGCGAGATTGATCAGGTACGACGCGTGAGAGACGGTGCGCCCGCTGAACCCCAGTTCGGCCACCCGGGATCTCCAGCTATCGATCGTGGTCGCGTCGAGCGGCTTGGCCTTCCACTGCTGCTGGTTCTTGGTGAACACCTGCACGGTGTCCAGCCCGAGACTTTCGGCTTCGTCCAGCGCGTTGCACATGGACCCGGCGATGGACAGGTGGCTGCCGAACATGGTCGAGCGTAGGGGGAGGAAGCGGCCAACGGGCGAAGGGGCCGATGGCCAAACTGAGGCCCAAGCTCTGGATGCTGGTCCTGGGGTTGAAGTTCGGGCCCGGGTGTGCTCTGCTATGGGATCATGAAACTGAGTAGACGCGTTGTGGTGGTTGGTGCGATGCTGGCGCTGGCCGGCGGTTCGATCGCTTGCGGCGGCTGCGAGTCGTCAGGATCCGTCAAACGCAACGTGGATGTGGTGTACCGGTTTGAGAACCTGCGGAAATCGCCAACGGTCGATGAGTGGGCGGCGGTCAAGGCCGTGCTGGACCGAAGTTCCACCCGCACTGTGGACGCCCGTCCGACAAGCACGCGGACCATCGGCAATCTCCAACTGCAGACCTACGAAGCACGGGTGGTGCTGCCCAGCGTGCGTGAGCTTGAGAAGACGCAGATCGAGCTCGAAGCACTGGCCCAGCGGGCAGGTCGATCAGGCGGCAGGGTGGAGGTGTTTTTGACACAGGTGCGTGCGGACTATCGCACCAACTTTGTCGCCGCAACCTCGGCGACCACGGTCAGCGGCATCGCGCCGCGCGGCCATCGCGTGCGGCTGTTTGTCGGCCCCGGTGCGCCGCCGATCGACGCGAGTGTGGGGGCGTCGGGGCTTTGGAAGGCCGATCTGCCGGTCGTTCCGCCCGATGGATGGGTGTACGGCGTGTCGGAAGATCCGCTGTCGGCGGTTCCGCCGCGGTATTTCCGCGTGAACATCTCCTCGAAGGTGCAGGAGCGTGTGGAAGAAGCCGAGTTCGTCCGTCTGTTCCCGCCGGAACCCGCCCAGACTGGAGGCGGTAGCAGCACGCGCGTTGTGCCAGCGCCACCGAGGGCGACTGGATCGGATGAACGCCGACTGCAAGAGCAGCGCCAGCGCGAAGCCGAGGAGTTGAAGCGCCGACGCGAGCAGGAAAATCGCCCGCGGAACTGATGTGGAATACCGTGTATCCATGGACCCAGCGGCATCTTCGCGCATCTCCCTCGTCACCGGCGCCACCGCCGGCATCGGCCTGGCCATCGCCAAGGAACTGGCTCGAGTCGGGCACCGGGTGATCATCAACGCCCGCCGAGCCGAGAAACTGCGTGAAGTCGCGTCAGAGCTGAACGAACTCGCCTTGGCACGGTTTCCGAAATCCGCGACGGCGCGGGTGGTGCCGGTGGCGGGGGATGCCAGCGAGCACGCAACCATCGAGGCCTGCTTTGACGTGGCGACCCGGGCCTTTGGCACAGGCCATGGGGCAGGGGACACGCCCGTGGGCATTGACGCCGTCATCGTCAACGCTGGCCGCGGCCTCGCGGGAAGTGTCGTCACCAGCGATGAGTCTCAGTGGGAGGAGATGGTCCGCACGAACCTCATCGGCGCCGCACGGCTGATGCGCACCGCCGCGCTCCGCATGGTCGCGTCGGCCGATGAGGACGCAAAGGTCGGGCGATCCTGGCGGCAGCACCCGCGTGACATCGTGGTGATCGGATCGGTCGTGGGGCGCCACGTTTCGCCTTTTTCCAGCATGTACGGCGGCACCAAGTTCGGCGTGCACGGCATGACCGAGGGCGTTCGACGCGAACTTGCGCCAAAGGGCATCCGCGTCACGCTCATCGAGCCCGGGTTTGTTGTCAGCGAGTTCCAGGGCGTTGCAGGCTACAAGGACGAGTGGTTCCAGGGCGTCGTCGAGAAGATCGGCCCGGTGTTGCAGCCAGAAGATGTCGCCAGATCCGTCGGATTCGTGCTCGCGCAGCCGTCGCACGTGCATGTCAGTGACATCCTGATCCGACCCACGCGGCAGGATTATCCGTGACCTACGCCTCGTCCCTGTCCATGCGAGCTCCATCCAGCCGATACCCGGGTAAGGGATGACCATCGGGCTCTATCCACTCTGGCTGCTCATTCTCGACTGGACGCTCCGTCTTGCCGGTGCTGTGCATCTGGTCTGGCGGCGGCGACCGGTCAGCACCACATTGGCCTGGTTGTCAATCATCCTGTTTGTGCCCGTCCTCGGGCTGCTGCTCTACGTCATCATCGGCGAGAGCCGACTCGGAGTGCGGCGGGCTCGAAGGCACGAGAAGCTGACCAAGTACCTGGAGACCGAAGCCCTCCGGCTCTGGCTTTCGCAGAGACTCACCGCCGAGCCGCGGGAGATTCCCTTCGGTCACATCGCCGAGTTTGGAGCGGCGGTCAGCGGCACGCCTCCGCTGCGCGGCAATCGCCTCTCTCTGCTGAGCGACAACGAGCAGTTTCTCGCCGCGCTCAAGGCCGACATCGACGCGGCCACCGATCACGTGCACATGCTGTTCTACATCTGGACCGAAGACTCGGGCGGTCGAGCGATCGGTTCCGCGCTCATGGTCGCCGCCAGGCGCGGTGTGAGCGTCCGCGTGCTGGTCGATGGCATCGGTAGCCGACGGTTTCTGCGTGGCAAACTCTGCGCTGACATGCGAGCCGCGGGCGTGAAAGTCGTCGAAGCTCTTCCCGTTCGGCTCTGGCGTTTGCCCTTCAAGCGCCTGGATCTGCGGAATCACCGCAAGATCGCCGTGTTCGATGGCAAGGTCGCGTTCTGCGGCAGCCAGAACATCCACGACATCTCGTTCCGCAGCAAGAAGTGGCGAAAGACCGGCCAGTGGATCGACGCCAGCGTCCGCGTCGAAGGCCCCGCGGCACAGGCCCTTGATGTCACCTTCCTGCGCGATTGGCAACTCGACAGCGACGAGGACATCCTGCACGTCGATCCGTTCCTCCCCACGCTCACGATCGGCGATGATGCCGAGTCGATCCTGCAACTCGTGCCCTCTGGTCCGGGCCCGACGCCCATGGCCATCCATCAGGCGATCCTGACCACGATCTACTCGGCCCGCGAAGAGCTGATCATGACCACGCCGTAC
>JAIEOW010000052.1 GCA_019750095.1 Phycisphaerales bacterium | reverse complement strand
GGACAAGCCCGCGGTGTTGGCGGTGTTGGTCACGAGACCCTGCAGCTCGGTGAGGAGCGAGGAGACTTCTGACAGACCGCCTTCGGCGATGTTCACGACCTGGTCGGCGCGCTCGGCGTTGCCGATCGCGGCGTTGATCGAGTTCTTCTCCGAGCGCAGCTTCTCGCTGGCGATCAGACCTGCCGGGTCATCCTTACCGCGGTTGATCCGCAGACCCGTGGAGAGGCGCTCGAGCGACGTGTTCAGGGAGTTGTTGTTCTGTCCCAGGACGCGCTGAGCAATGAGAGACTGGACGTTCGTATTGATCCGACTCATGTTCGATGTCCTCCGTGCACTTTCGACAACCGGACGCTCGGTTGAGGCCCGGCCCCACCTTGGGGCTGCTTGCCGCTTCCCGGCGGCGAACGACACTGAGCGCCCCGTGGGGTCTTGGAGCGCCCGTCCGGCTTCCGTGCCGGACTTGGTTGCCCCGGCAGCTCAACGAGAGTGCCGGAACAGGCCCGACATCGACGAGGACGGAGGGGTGGTTGAGTTCGACTGCTTTGTACGGGGCGAGAATTTCCAAAAAAACAGAAAGCCCCCCGGTGTTCGGGGGGCTCTCCATGAGTTCAGAATGCGGTTCCGCGGGTCCCTTTCGGGGTTACCGCCGGAGTTATCTCGGACTTACTGCCTGAGCAACTGCAGGACCGACTGGCTCTGCTGGTTGGAAAGCTGGAGGATGTTGGTCGCCGCGCTGGTCAGGATCTGGGCGCGGGTCAGTTTACTGGTCTCGTCGGCGAAGTCGGCGTCACGGATGCGCGACTCGCTGGCGGTGAGATTCTCGATCGCTGCCTGAAGTGAGCGAACGTTGGTCTGCAGGGTGTTCTTCTCGAAAGCACCCAGTCGACCTCGGATCTGCGAGATCTCATCAACCGAAGTGTCGAGCACGGCGGTGGCCTCGGCGAAGTTCTTTCGAGCCTTGCTCGTGGCCAGATCGTTTGCTCCACCGGTCTTGAGTGACGAGAGGAACTGGAGCTGGTTGTTGATGAGCGTGCCGCCCAGTCGGCTCGCGGCGATGGATTGCACGCCGATGTTGATCTGCTGGCTGGAGTTGATGGTGCCGCCAAGCTGGTAGAGCGCGCCGCCGCCGGTGATGTAAAAGGATGTGGCGGAGCCGTTGGTGGTGGCGAAGGTCTGCGAGAGGTCGAGGTTGAGGGAGATGCTGGTGGTGTTCTGCACGCTGACCTTGACACCTTCTCCGGTGGCGAGGTTGCCGTTGACGATTGCGGCGACGTCGCGGCCGATGTCGTTGGTGGCCGCGAGAAGGTTGCCGCCGGCCTGGAGCGTGGCGAGAGAGATCGTTGATGGAAGGGCGAAGTTCTGAGGCGTTTTGTAGGTTCGGAACCAGCCGCCGCCTGGGGGGCCGCCGACGCGCTCGACCGAGACGAAGGCCTTGGATCCGAACTCATCGGAGCTGAACCGCAGGCCCGAGTTGGGGTTGGCGGGGTTGACGAGCGAAGCGACGACGCCGGTGGCGTCCTTGAACTGGTTGACCGCGTCTCGAACCTGGGCGAGCGTCTGGCCCGAGAGGATCGAGATTTCCTGCACACCCTTGGCGCCGCCGATGGCGATCGTGGTGGTCGAGAGGAAGACGCCTGTAGAGGCGGAGAGGAAGATGTTGGCGGTCTGGGCGGAGGAGATGACGTTGACGTTGACCTGGACGTTGCTCGCTCCGGCGAAGTTGGCGCTGTTGACGGCGACCTTCGGGATGTTGGCGGTGTTGACGCCCGAGAGGGTGTAGTCCAGCGAGCCGTTGAGCAGCTTCAGCCCGCCGAAGCTGGCGGCGTTGGAGATGCGTGTGATGGACTCGATGGCCGAGTCGATCTGGAGCTGGTTGGCTTGTCGCTCTTCGTCGGAGACGGCACCGGTGTTGGCGGCCTCGACGACGAGTGAGCGGATGGAGCTGAGCAGATCGCTGACTTCCGAGAGCGCACCCTCGGTGGTGGCGATCACGCTCGACGCTCTGCTCGAGTTGCTCACCGCCTGGTTGAGCCCCGAGACCTCCGAGCGCAGACGCTCGGAGACGATAAGCCCGGCTGGGTCGTCGGCTCCGCGGTTGATTCGCACGCCGGTTGAGAGGCGATTGAGTCGCAACTGCAGGTCGTCGTTCGCCCTGTTCAGGTTCGATCGGGCGATCAGACTGGGAATATTCGAGTTGATCCGAGCCATGGCAATCCTCCGTGATTGGTCATGGACGCGTGAACCGGCGAGGTCGAGGTCCGTCGATCGCTTCTGAGTGGTTCACGCGGGGAGGGGTAAGGAACAAATACGCTGGGAACGGGTGGTGAAGTGTTCTGTAGAGTGGGGCCGCTACGCGGTCTTGGCGTCGCCGGGCCTGATCTGTTGCTGCGGCGACAGCGGGGGAAGGGGGGTGATCGGCGCCGCGCCGAGCTTGGTTCCGGGTGGCATCCCTGGCGGCCTGGGCCGCTTCATGGGGCCCGGGGAGGGCAGTTGAGAGAGGTCGGCGCCGGAGATCTGGCTGGCGCGCTGATTCTCGGCCTTGATGGCCTCGTAGACCTCTTTGCGGTGGACGGCGATTCGGGTCGGGGCGGTGATGCCCAGACGTACCTTGTCGCCTCGGATATCGACGACGGTAATCTCAATGTCGTCGCCGATCATGATGGTTTCGTCGCGTTGGCGGGAGAGCACCAGCATCGGTGGAGGCTCCTTCCTCGTCGAGCGTGGAGTACACAGGGGGAGTGACGCCGCCGGCGTAGGTAGTCGCCGGGTACGAAGGGGAACAAGTCATCGGCGTCGAGGGGTCATCCATGACCCAAACACATGGGCGGAGTAGCCGCGCGGTAGGTTTGCAAGCGAATGAACGTCTGGAACACAGTCGGAATGTCTCTCGGCGATCGTCAGGCCGTTGCCGCCCGCGGTGCGGGTTGCTGGGCCTTGACCCCGAGGGTGATCAGCGGGTGGCGTGTGTTCCACCGCTTCTCCGCGAGCACGAACTGCTCTCCGGAGCGCGTGAGCGTGTTGATGACCAATGGTCCCTGAAGGTTGCCCGTCAGGGTCTGGTCCACCTTGTTCACGATCACGAACACCTGTGCGTCTTCGAGCTTTGCGAGGGTCAGCTCGCCCATCTGCTCGGCCCGGATCGGCACGGAATAGTCCGGGACAAAGAAGGAAGGATCGGTCACCACGAACGCCAGGGTGGGATCGTCCACCGATTGCAACCAGAAGAACGCGGAGTCCTCCGCGGGTTCCAGCAGGCAATAGCGTTTGTGTTCGCTAAAGCCCAAGAGACCCTTGGGGAACGTGATCACGCGATCGTCCGCGATCTCAACAACACCGAACCGTGTGGTTCGAACGTGCATGTGGGTGCTCCCACGCTGGCCTGTCCTTTTCCCGGATTGCGCCCCGGGCACGTGCCCGGGCGACGTCCTGTCGCCACCGATCCGGGCCAGCGCCGGATCGGGAGTCTCAAACAATGACCCGCCTTCCGCCTCTCAGCGGAGGAAGTCCAGGAGCGTCAGGTTCTGCGCCTGCGATCCTGTCTGAAGCGCCGCCTGCAACTGCGTGCGGAGCTGGTTGAACCGGATCGCGGCGTCGGCGTAGTCGACGTCTTGAAGCTGCGATCGGATCTGCTCGTTCACCGTCTGCTCGTCTTCCTGGCGCTCCGTCGCGCCTTTCACTCGATTCGCATATACGCCCACGAGGGCCTGAACTTGGGCCAGCCGATCCACCTGCTGGTCCAATCCCCCACCAGCAACTGTGATGCCAGTCGAACTGTCGTTCAAAAGGGCATCGCGCAACTGCACAAGCGCAGTAAAGATGTTGTTCACCCGGATTCCCGCTCGATCTTGCGCGGTAAACGTTGCGCTTCCCGCAACGTAGGTTCCCTGGGCAAAGCCCAGGTCCTCCGCGGCAAGCGAGTTGTTCAGGGCTTCCACCCGAATCGGTTGCGGCGTGCCGCCCAGCGTCTGAGTGAGCGCAAGCCCGTTGCCGTTGGTCGGTAACGCTGCTGAGAACTGGCCAAGAGCCAGTGGGGGGGCTGAAGCGTTGATCGGGGGCTGGCCGACCGCCGCGGCGAACTCGCTGTTGATGCGATCGATCACCGACTGCGTGTCCACAAGGTCCTGCGGACGCAAATCGACATCGAAGGCCTGGCCATTGCCAAGCGTGATCCGGAAGTCGGTGTTCACGCTGCGGATCGCCGAGCCGCTGACGGGATCGACGGCGTTGTTGATGATCCGTACGCCGCGTCCGTCGTTGTAGTCGCTGGTGCGGGTCTGGGCGGATTGCGAGCGGATGCCGAGCTCGGTTGCGGTATCTGGCCCGATGCCCGTGGGTTCGATCGAGAGGGAAGGGCCGGAAATCTCGTTAAAAAGATCGATCCCCGTACCGGCGGCATTGACCCTGACGCGGACGCCGGGCACCTGGGTCTCGATCAGGTTGCGGATGTCGTCAACAGTCTGGGCGCTGGAAAGGTCGATTTCCGAGATGCTTGAGCCCGCCGCCGATCCGAATCGGAAGCGGATGGTCGCGAGCGGAACTGTCAGCCCGGATACCGCCGAAAGCGGGGTCAGCAGGGAGAGTCTTGGGTTGGTATCGCTGCCGGTGGTGCTTGCCGCGTTGAAGGGTGTCGCGGAGAGTCCAAGGTCGGCGGCACTGGAGCCGGAGCCGATGTCGGAGAAAGTGAGGTTCGGATTCGGGCTGCCGCCGACGACATCGATGCGGATGCCCCCGCCGCTGATCGCGACGCCGCCGGGGCCGAGGATGGAGACGCCGTTGTCAGTCTCATACTGGCGGATGGCGGATTCCAGGCGTGTGACGACATCGCCGACGGTGTCTGCGCCCGAAAAGTCAACGGTTGCGGCGGGCCCACCGTTGAAGGCGAACTGGATGGTGTTTTTGGCAATGCCCAGTCCGCGAGCGCCAACCAGATCGGTGAGACGTGTGGCGGGGGTGAGGGCAGGATTGAGATCGACCAGGCCCTTGAGCCGGGCGGAGGTCTCGCCGATGGCGTTGTCGCCGCCGATGGTGATCGGGACATCGCTCGCCGAGCCAAGTTCGGCCCGGAGGCCGGACCCGCGCCCGACGTAGCGATACCCGTTGCGGGCCTCGACGATGGGGGGGGTGGTGGCGGTGTCGCCGCCGAAGAGATAGAGCCCGTTGGTCTGGCGGTTGGCGAGCTGAAAGAGCGATCGGAGCATTCCGTCGATGACGGTGGCCTGATTGGTGCGTGTGGCGCGATCGCTGGTGACGCCGATCTGGCTGGAGGCGATGCTCTTGGCTTCGCGAACGAGGTCGGTGGCCTCGCCGATCGTGGTATCGAGCAGATCCAGGTTGTTCTGGGCGTTTCCGAGGTTGTTCAGGGTCTGCTGGCCGGTCTGGAATCGCTGGAGGATCGCGCCGATGGCGGCCCCGGCGATGGGGTCTTCGCTGTAGCGGTTCACGCGCTTGCCCGAGGCCATCTGCTGCTGCACCGTGAGCAGATCGACGTTGGACCGATTGACCCCGGCGAGCAGCAACTGGCTGGCCAGCAGGTTCGGAACACGCGAGAGATTGGCGGGGATCGCGGACATGGTTACTGGAGAATGCCGAGCAGTGTCTGGGTGAGCTCATCGACCACGCTGATGAAGCGGGCCGCGCCCTGGTACTGACGCTGATAGTTCAGAAGGTTGATCGACTCTTCATCGATGCTGACGCCGCTGACGGCCGAACGCTGGGCCTCGAGATTGCCCCGCACCAGCGAAGCTGACTGGGCTCGCGAGTTGGCCGCGGAAGACTCGGCACCGATCTGCTGCACGTTGCTGCGCCAGGAGCCGATCAGCGAATCGCCACCGAGGGCGGTATTGGGCTTGTTCCTGAGGCCCGCGATGGCGAGCGCCCCAGCGTTGTCGTTTCGAGACCCGTTGATCACCTGGCCCGTGGCGAGCAAGCCCGGAGTCCGCTGCAGCTCGGCTCGAACATCGATGTTCGTGGCGTCGCGGCCGGTGAAATACGTGTTCACGCCCAGCACGGCGAGCGCTCCGGAGGTGTCCTCACCAAAGCTGACCGTGAACCCGGAGGCGGCGTCGATCTTCAACGTGCCGTCGGGGTTGATGGTCGCGTTCAGGTTCGCGATGCCATCCAGCGACGCGGTGATGGACGCAAGCGACGAGTCGTCGGCGGTACCGGGTGCGCCCGTGGAGGTGATCCCGTCGAGATCGACGTTGATGCGAACCGTTTCGGTGGCCCCGGTCTGAGTGTTCGTGACGGTGACGAGGAAACCGCCGTTGACGGGCTTGAAGGGCAGGTCGGCGAGTGTGCCATTGGCCGGGTCGTTCAGTGGCCGAGTAGTGTCGGCGGTGGGCATCGTCAGCGTCCCGGTGACTGAGGTCAGCGGGGACGATCCGGATCCCGTGGAGTGGATGCGGTTGACCTGAAAAATGAGCTGGCTGGCGAGATTGTCCAGCTTTTCGATGGTGCGATCAACAACACCGGTGCGCTGCTGCAGGAGGCCGCCGATCGTGCCGGAGGCGACGTTGAGCTGGGTGCCATCCTGGATCACCTGCACGGCGACGCGTGTGGTGTTGTTGACGACGGTGGTCTCCAGACGGACGCCCCGGGATTGGCCCGCAAGCACGACGGGCGTCGACCCGACGAGCACGTCGTATGCGCCGGAGGGCTGCTCAACGACCGAGACGTCCATCAACGTCGAGAGCTGGCTGACGAGCTGGTCGCGCTGATCGCGGAGCGAGTTGGCGGAGGGGGTTCCGTTCTCGGAGTTCACGATGTTAACGTTGACCGCGGCGATCTGATTCAGCAGGTTGTTGGCCTCGTTGACCGCCGCACCGAGCTGACCGTCGAGCTGTGTGCGCGTCTGAGAAAGGTCTGATCGAAGGGCCCGAAGCTGACCTCCGATCGTGCGACCCTGCTGAACAACCAGTGCCCGAACGCCCTCGGCGTTGGGACTCTGAGAGAGCTCGCTCCACGCGTCAAAGAACCGGCCAAGCTCCTTGGAGAGACTGTTCGGCCCGAGGTCATTCGTGATGGATTCGACGCCGGTCAGGAACTGCTGAGCCGTGCCGGCGAAGGCCTCGTCGCTGACCCCGTTCCAGAGCCGGCTTTGCAGGGCCGAGTCGATGGTGCGGTTGATCCCGCCGATCTGCACGCCACGACCGATGAATCCATTGCCGAAGCGCTGGTCCGGCGAAGCGACGAGCGAAACGCCCTGCCGCGAATAGCCCGGGGTGGAGACGTTGGCAAAGTTGTTGCCCGTCACCTGGATCGCGACCTGGCTGGCGCTGAGGGCCGAGCGTCCGATGGCGAGTGATCCGGTGAGACTCATGCTGGGCATGGTCGCAAGCGGCGTGCCAACTTCAGTTTCTCCATCCGAGGCCCGGGCGCAAGCCCGGGCACCAAGGGCGTTCGGACGTCAACGGTGCCCGGGCTTGCGCCCGGGCCTCGGATTGAGCGTGGCATGCCCTTTGTGCTGGGCCAGCCGATGCCGCACGAGCTTTTCGCCGACGATGTTCCCTTCGCAGCGCACGCTATTTCGCGGGATTTGCCGCGGGATCAGGCCTTAGGTCTGCGTTTGATCGCCCTCGCCAAGGCGGCGGCGGGCATGCACATGGGTCAGGTTGCCCTCAACGCCAGCGGCCCGATGCGCACGACCAACCCGGACCGCGGCGCAAGTCCCGACACAGACGCGCAGATGCTGCGCTCGCAGGCCTCCCGACTGTTTGATCTGACCCAAGGAGAGCCCCGATGAACTACGCCTTTCAAATCGGCTCGGCCGGGGTCATCAGCGCGATGTACCGCCAGGACGTCGCTTCCAACAACCTCGCCAACGTGCAGACCGTGGGGTTCAAACCCGACGAGGCGTTCACCATCCCACGTAGGGCCGCCCGCGAGGAAGACAACCTGTACAGTCTGCCCTCCAACCAACTCCTCGAACGGCTCGGAGCGGGTGTGCTGCTGGCACCGAATGGCACGAGCTTCCGCCAAGGCACCGTCTCGCAGTCAAAGAACCCGTTTGATCTGGCGATCCAGGGCGACGGGTTCCTGACCGTCAGCGTGTCGGGTTCGACCGCCGGGGACAACATCCGCCTGACCCGCGACGGGCGGCTGACGCTCGACAAGCAGGGTCGCCTCGTCGGTGCATCAACCGGGCACCCGGTGCTTGATGATGGCGGACGTCAGATCACGCTCCGCCGAGACCAAGCCGTGGAAATCGATGCCGATGGCACCATCCGCCAGGGCAACTCACCAGTGGCCAAGCTCGGGTTTATCGACGTTCCCGATCGGACTGTGCTGCGCAAGGCGGGTGAGAATCTGTACACCGCCCCGCCGTCGGCGATCTCGTCCAAGGCCCAGCCCAGCGGCTCGATCGTGCAGTACGCCGTGGAAGAGTCGGCGGTCGATCCGATCCGGGCGATGATGAGCGTGCAGAGCGCGGCCAATCAGGTGGGCACGACGGTGCGCGTCATGCAGATCGCCGACGAGATGATGAGCCGTGCGATCTCGACGCTGGGGCGGGTGTCGGTATAAGCGTGTGACGCGCGGCAGACCCCGGTGGCACGCCTCTTGCGATTTGGTTCCTCACTATGGCGATCATCTCACTCCAGTCCGCCGCCAGCGCACTTTCCGCGCTCAACACCTCCATGGACGTCACGGCCAACAACCTGGCCAACGTCAACACCGCCGGGTTCAAGGGCTCGCGGGCGAACTTCCAAGACCTTCTGTATGTCGAGCGGGCCCAGCCGGGCATCCGCAACGCCAACAACGACCAGCGGCCGATCGGGCTGAACGTCGGGCTGGGCACCAAGGTCTCGGGGACGCAGTTCGACTTCTCCCAGGGTTCGCCCATCAAGGGCAACACCCTCGATCTGATGATCAACGGCAACGGGTTCTTCCGTGTCGGCGTGCAGGATTCGGTCGGGCCGCGCGGCTTTGCGTACACGCGTGCCGGGCAGTTCGCGTTGAACTCGGACGGCGATCTGGTGCTGGCGACCGACCAAGGGCGTCGGCTGGATCCGCCGATCAACATCGCGGGCGAAGTGATCAACATCTCCGTAGATTCGAGCGGGCAGGTCTTTGTGACGCGCCCCGCGCAGGCCGAGGCCGAACTCGTCGGACAGATTCAGATCACGAACTTTGTGAACCCCACGGGCCTTCGAGCGGCGGGCGAGAACCTGTTCATCGAGAGCGAGGCGAGCGGCCCGCCGATCAATGGGAATCCGGGCGAGAACGCCTTCGGCTCGCTCACGCAGGGCTATTACGAGGGTTCCAACGTGGACCCGACCATCGAACTTGTGAATCTCATCCGCGTGCAGCGGGCGTTCGAGATGAACTCGAACACGATCCGCGCCGCGGACCAGGCGTTGCAGACCATCGCGCAGCTCCGGCGTTAAAGGGCAAAGACGGCGCGGCGTGCGGCGACACCCGGGCACACCACGCCAATCGAGGAAGCGGATGGACATGCGGACAACACCTCAGATGGACGTGCGATCGACGCAGAGCACTTGGTGCATGGTGGTCGCGCTCGTGCTCACAATCTGCACGACGGTCTCGCCGGTGCTGGCACAGACGCAGATCAAGCTGCGCCCATCAGCATCGATCGTGCTGCAGAATGCCCAAGCCGCGCGTGCCGCCACGCTCGGCGAGATCGCGGACATTTCTGGGGCGGACGCCGAGCGATTCGCTGCTGTACACGTTCGGCCAGGCATGAACGTTTCGGGCGAGCAGGCGACGATCAGCGTCGACGACGTGCGATCGGCATTGAACGGGCTTTCGCCACGGGTGAACTGGGGGCGCGTCACGCTCTCGGGCTCAGCGTGCAGCGTGAACTTCCGCACGATCACCGACAAGCCCGCCATTGCGGAGCCCGGTAAGCGATCCGCCGAGTCCCATCACGATGCCACGCCGCAGCCGATCGATGATGCACTGTCACTCGGCACGGTGCGGAGCGCGGTGATCGCACGACTGCTCGATCTGTACACCGTTGCGCCGCAGGACTTGCGCCTTGGCTTTGACAGCGGCGATGCCGAGGTGCTCGACCTCTCGGCATCTGATCCTGCGACTCGGCGCGTCGACGTCCAGCCCGGCGGGGGCGCAAGCTCCGGGCGCGTGCCCGTGAGTGTGCTCATTTACGACGGCGATCGGGTGGTTCGCACCGCGAGCATCATCGTGCAAGCCCAGGTGCAGCGCGATGTGGTGCTGGCGCGGTCGCCGATCGCTCGCAATCAGGCCGTCACCGCAGACCTTGTGCAGACGGCACGCCAGTGGATGAGTCCGAGCGCCAAGAGCCCGCTCACCATGGATCAGGTCGTGGGCGGCGTCTCGATGACGCGGATCGCCGCGGGTTCGATCATCGCCTCCGGAGATGTCGCTGCAGCGATCGCCTGCAAACGCGGCGAGATGGTTACGGTCCACGTGCTCTCAGGCCCGGTGACCGTTCGAGCCAAGGCGCGGGCACTCAGCCAGGCCCGCGATGGCGAACTCGTGCAACTGAAGATCGACGGAACCAAGGAGCCGTTCATGGCTCGGATGTCCGGCCGTGGTCGCGCCGTCATGGTTGTGCCCGGAACCGCGGCCGAGCCGCGTGGCGAAGCGCCGCACGCGGAATCCAACGAGGTGTCTCATGCCGATCGGTAAGCTCTCGCCGTCCATCGTCCGAACCGCTGGGGCAACGCTGCTCGGATTGATCTGGTGCGCACTGAGCGCGTCGGCGGTTGCGCAGAATCTGTATACCGATCCCAATGCGACGCGGCAGCCCACCGTCGCGCCCCCGGCCGCTCCGCGCACGGCCCCGCCACCCGCGGCTCCGGGCGATCTGCCGCCCCAGATCCAGCCATCGGGCGAGGAAAACCCAGCCCCGACCGCCGCCCTCGCGGCGGAGGTCGCGCCCGGAAATCCCGCCGCCGACGCGCTCGCGGGCGTGAGCTTGTTCGTGGTGACGCCGCCCTTGCCCAGAAAGTTCGCCAAGCACGACCTGATCGAGGTGATCGTCAACGAGAGCAGCGTGCAGAAGTTCGACCAGAAGTCCGATCTGAAGAAGAACTACTCGTTGAGCGCGGAGCTGAAGAAGTTTCCGTCGCTCGCCGCGCTCATCACGAATCTGGAGCTGCGCGAGGGCATCGGCAGCCCCACGCCCCAGCTCGGCCTGACAAGCAAGAACAACTTCAAGGGTGAGGGCAAGTTTGACCGCAAGGACCAGGTCACGGCCCGGATCACCGCGACCGTGCTCGACGTGAAGCCCAACGGCAACCTCGTGCTGGAAGCCCGCGAGAGCATCCAGAGCAACAAGGAAGTCTCGACGATGGTGCTCGCCGGCACCTGCCGCAGCGAGGACATCACCAAGAACAACACCATCCAGTCCAGCCAGCTCGCCGGGCTCACGATCAAGATCGAGAACACGGGCGATGTGAAGGACAGCTCGGAAAAGGGGTTCATTCCGCGGGTGCTGGAGGCGGTGTTCAACTTCTGAAGTGACGGAACGACGGAGTGACGGGGTGACGAAGTGACGGAGGGGCAGTGGGGGAGTCGTTTGTGGCGAGCTTGGCATTCGAGTTGCGGTGGGCCTTGGTATGTGGCGACCCTTGATCAAGCTTGCCGTCGTTCTTGCGCTTCTGAGTGCGTCGACGCCGGTGCGAGCGCAGGTTCAGCCGGGAGTGGGAGGCGGGGGGGCAGACGCCGCCTCGGCTCCATCGACTCCCGCTCTCGTCCCCGGCTCTCTCCTCCGCACGCGCCGGGATAATCCCGTCGTCAGTGTGCAGGAGTTTGTCCGCATGCAGGGGCACATGCCCAACACCCTGCGCGGCATCGGCATCGTCACGGGTCTGCGCGGGACGGGAGACGACGGCAAGGAGCTGGTGCTCGCACGTCCGCTCGCCGAGGTCTATAAGCACAACGGCAACGAACTGCGAGATCTCGCGGAGCTGGGCAAGGCCAAGGCCGCGGCGATCGTCACACTCAGCGTCACCCTGCCAGAAGGCGGCGGACGTGAGGGCGATCAGTTCGACGTCTTCGTCCAAGTCTCGCACTCGGCGAGCAGTCTTGTGGGAGGCACGCTGATCATCAGCCCGCTCATGGGGCCGACGCCTGGTGCGCCCGTGCTGGCCATGGCCGCGGGGCCGCTGACACTTGAAGCGACGGATGTCCCGACCACCGCACGCATCCGCGGCGGCGCGACGCTGATCCGCGATGTGCGTCCACCCAAGGTTGGTTCGTCGTTTGACCTGATTCTCAGGCCGCACTTTCGTTCGTATCAGGTCGCCCGCACGCTGGCTGCGGAGATCAACGATCTTGGTGCGAGCATCGATGTCGACGAGGTCGCGCCCCGCGTGATCGCCACCGCGATCGACGAGAGCACCATCCGCATCGTGGTGCCCGAGGCCGAGCGGACCAATCTGCCCGGCTTTGTGGCCAGCGTCATGGGCAAGCGCTTCAGCCCTTCGCTCGTCGATCTGCCGGCGATGGTCGTGGTGAACGAACGCACCGGGTCGATCGTGGTCACGGGCGACGTTGAGATCGCCTCGGTCACCGTCGGCTCCGACGCGCTGGTCATCACGACCACCAGCCCCGCGCCAATCCCGACGCCCGGCGACCCGCTGGTGGCCAAACAGAACTGGGCCGAGTTTGGCACCACATCGACCACTGGCGATCGCGCCCGAATCCAGGATCTGCTGGAAGCGTTCAAACATCTGAACGTCCCGGCCAGGCAGCAGATCCAGATTCTGGCCCAGATCAATCAGGCCGGGCGACTCTACGCCCGTTTCGTTCGGGAATAGGTGATCGCCCATGGACGCATTCGGCCCAAATCCGCTCGCACTCCGCTCGGCGTTCTCGCCATCGCAGATCGGCTCCGTTCTGCGCACCCAGGATGTGAAACCCGAAGCGCTCGCCGATGGCTTGCAGGATGTTCGACGTGGGTTCGCAAGCGTTCTTGGCCGCGCCCAGGGTGCCGGAAGCAGCGACGCCGACGAATCGCCCGAACAAGCCGCTCGCCGATCGGCGGAGTCGCTGGTCGCGATGACGTTCATTCAGCCGTTGCTCAAGCAGTTGCGAGACACCACCACCGCCGCACCGCCGTTTGCTCCGACGCAGGGCGAGAAGCAGTTCCAGGGCCTGATGGACGCCGAGCTTGCGCTCCGACTGGTGCGCAAAGGCGATTTTCCGATCGTGGAACGCATCGCCGACAAGCTGCTGCGAAAGTCCGACCAAACAACGGCCAGTGAGAACAAGCCATGAAATCGCCATCGAGCACGGCCAAGACGACGAGCCCGATCGACTCCGCACCATCGATCGCAGACTTTGACAAGCTCGACGGCGTGCTGCGCGAACTGCTCTCCGAGCACGAACGCTTGCTCGCTCTTGCCAAAGAGCACCAGCGTGCCATCGCCACCGCCGACATCGCCGGGCTGACCCAGTGCATGACCGCCCAGGGCGAAGTGATCCAGCGCGTCGCCGCGCTCGAGAAGTTGCGACAAGCGCTCGTGGGCCGAATCGCGGCCGCAACCCCCGCGGTCGCGACGGCTGGCAACGCGAAAACGCTGACAATCAGCATGCTCGCGCTCCGCGCTCCGGCACCCGTGCGCGATCGGCTCACCGCCGTCGCCGCCGCGCTGCGCGATCTGCTCAACACCCTGCATCGCGAGCATCAGGCCATGCGTCAGGCCGCCGAAACACTCTCCACGCACATGGAAGGCCTGATGCGACAGGTCTGCAGGCGCCTCTCCCACGCGGGTACCTACGCACGCGGCGGCGGGTTCGACGCCTCGGTGCAGGTCGTCTCCTCGCTGGATGTTCGATCCTGAAGCGAGCACCCGCTTCTGAACCGCGATCACTCCGCGACGTAGATCTCTACACGCCGATCCGCCGCTCGCCCATCGACCACATCAAACCCTCGTCCCACGGCACGCTCGATCGTCCATGCCCCGCCCTCGGGTGATCGCAGGTACTCCGCAAGCTTCTCCGCACGCACCTCGCTCAGATCCCGCAGCACCTTGCCGGAGCGATTCACGCGCGCCGTTGTCGGTTGATTGAACACCGCGATCGCCAGCGGCCTCTCCCGCGGCAGACGCGACATCTGCTGGCGAAGCAACGCGGCCGAGCCCGGTGTCAGCACCCACGAGCCGGCTTCAAAAACGTCCTTGCCGGCGAGTTCGATGCGAGACGTGCGTTCACCGACCGCAACCGGCGAGGCCTGCGGCGCAAGCGCGGGTGCCAAAGTCGCGACCACAGCAGTCTGCATCGTCTGCACGGGCGGTGCGGGCGCAACGCCCTCGCCCACCGCTAAGGGCTCGCTGGCTACGACGGCCTCGCGCTCAGCAATCGCTCGCACAGGCGATCGAGATGAGGCGACCGCCGGATCGGCCTCGCTCAGAAGTTCCCCAGCACTCCGCGCACGCGAGGTTGGCGTCTCACACCCCGCGACGAGCAGCGCGCCGCCAAGCAGCGCCACGCACATCCGGCGTTGAAGAGAGTTGGCTCGCATCGCACGCATCAGTTGCTCCGCGAGCACGCGCCGGCACCCTTCCCGCACGGGCAACATCCGCCACCGCCAGCACCACCGATGGAAACTCCTCGGCCAGCACCCGGCTGACCACCCTGCGCAGCAAAGGTCGACATCACACGCACAAATCTGCGTCCAAGACCCTTGGGATCTTCGACCGGAGCATCCGCCTCACTCATCGGCCGCAACAGTTCGATCCGCTCGCCATCTTTCTCGTTCACGTACTCGTAAAGGGACATGTTGAAGAGTAGGGAGGGAGCGCCCCGCGAAGGCAACGGGCATCGAGGCATCGAAGGTCCAAGGGCAGCGGTCATCACAAGGTTGATAGGATCGCCTCCAAAGAGGGCGCGAGGGTTGTCCACCGTTTCTTGATCCCCTGATCCTCGCCCCCAGATTCCCTGAAACCTCTTCCTGTCCAGCGACATCCAAGCAGGTTTCGCAACGTGGTTTGATCGATCGGAGCAGCACATGGGCGACATGCAAGGGCGTCAGGTAGTCATCACCGGGGGAACAGGTTCTCTCGGTTCCGCCGTGGTCGGGCGGTTTCTCGAGCGCGGCGCCACGTGCATCATCTCCTGCCTGAAAGAAGAGGAACTCAAACGCTTTCCCTTCATCGCGTCCGATCGCGTTCATCTGATCAAAGGGATTGACCTCGCCGACGAATCCAGCGTCCAGCGGCTCTATGCCCAGGCCGGGGCTCACAGCGGGGGTCGCGGCCTCTGGGCAAGCGTGCACGTCGCGGGCGGCTTCGCCTACGCGCCGATCGCGTCCATGACGCATGCCGACTACGCCGCGCAGATCCGTACCAACCTCGACACGTGCTTCCTGTGTTGTCGCGAGGCCGTCAAGTCGATCCGCGCCGCTGGCACCACCGGCGGGAGAATCGTCAACGTCGCCGCACGCCCCGCGCTGGAACCGCGGCTTGGTGCAAACATGACCGCCTATACGGCCGCCAAATGCGCCGTCGCCGGGCTCACCCAGGCACTCGCCGAAGAGGTTGCCGGCGAGGGCATTCTCGTGAACGCCGTGCTCCCGTCGATCATGGACACCCCCGCCAATCGCGCAAGCATGCCGACCGCCGACCATTCCAAGTGGGCCAACGTCCAGGATGTTGCCGCCACCATCGTGTTTCTCGCCTCGCCGGAGAACACCTGCACACGCGGCGGGCTCGTGCCGGTCTATGGAGCGGCGTGATCCACCCGATGCCGATACCCTCATGCAATCCCCAAGAGGATTGCGAACATGCCAGAGTTTCCGGAATCCAACGACAAACAACACGCCACGCGGCTATTGCTCGATTCCTCGGGTGAGGAATCGCCCGCCCCAAAGGGCAAGGGTTCTTCGCAACTCCGTGAGAATCGGGCCGCGGCGGACAAGCTCCTGGAACTCGTCTACGACGATTGCCGTCGACTCGCCGCGAGCTATCTCAAACGCGAGAACATCGGGCACACCCTTCAGCCCACCGCGCTTGCGCACGAAGTCTACATGCGCCTCATCGAGCAGGATCGCGTCTCCTGGAAGGGCCGCACCCACTTCATGGCCATCGCCGCCCAGGCGATGCGCCGGCTGCTGATCGACCATGCGCGCGGACGCGATCGCCTCAAACGCGGCGGCGGCTGGCAACGCGTCGCCCTCGAACCAGGTTCTGACATCCCAGACCCAAACGCCGACACCGGCAGCGAAGTCGATATCGAACGCCTCGACGCCGTCCTGCAAGAACTCGCGGAGATGGACGAACGCCAAGCCAAGGTCGTCGAGATGCGCTATCTCAGCGGCATGACCGTCGAAGAAGTCGCCGAGGCCCTCGGCGTAAGCAAGCGCACCGTCGAAGGCGATTGGACGATGGCGCGAGCGTGGCTTCGCAAAAAACTCTCGGACTGAAGCCACGTCGACTTCGTGCTCAGCCCGGAAAACGTTGCACCATGCCATCGCTTAGGTCGATCCTTCCCCGCTCCCTCCCGCTGTCCGCACGCTCATCTTCCAATGTCTCCCGATCGATTCAAGCTCATCAAACGCATCTTCCTCGATGCCATCGAGCGATCCGAGGACCAGCGGAGCCGCTACGTCGCTGAGCGATGCGAAGGTGATCCTGAGCTTCAACGCGAGGTTCTCGAACTCATCCAGCACCACGAAGGACGCGAGTCGGCCCCACGCACGGGCGCGCATCTCCCCCAACCCGCTTCCCAACGCCGATCGCAAGAGTCTCCGCTCGCTCCAACCCCGCATTCGCCCGCACCGGTCGCCTCTGCGAGTGGCCAATCCGAAACCCAGGCCCTCGGCTCGCAGGCCTCGCTCAGCATGCTCGGCTCCGCGCCCGCCCATGCTGCCCAGCCCCTCTCTCCCCCAGCAAACACGCGCCCCGCTCCTCCCGCTCCGGGCACCGCGGGCGCACCGGGCAACGCGACGTCGCGCAGCGCACTCTCCATCGATCGTGGTCGCTTTGCCCCAGGAGCGATGATCGCCGATCGCTATCGCATCATCGACTGCCTCGGACGCGGCGGAATGGGCGAGGTCTATCGCGCCGACGATCTCAAGCTCGGCGAGCAAGTCGCACTCAAGTTCCTGCCACACCAGCTCTCAGGCAATCCCACCTGGAAAGACCGGTTCCTCCAGGAAGTCCGCATCGCCCGCACCGTCTCACATCCCAACATCTGCCGCGTCTACGACGTCGGCGAGCACATCTCACCGGTCGAAACCGAACGCTCGGCGTCCGGTTCGCGCACGCAGATCATCGGCGGAACCGAGCTGTTCATCTCCATGCAGTACATCGACGGAGAGACACTCAACTCCCTCTCTTCACGCATCGGTCGCCTGCCCCCGCGAAAGGCCGAGCAGCTCGCACAGCAGCTCTGCGCAGGCCTCGCGGCCATCCACGACCAGAACCTGCTCCACCGCGATCTCAAGCCCGCCAACATCATGATTGATGACAAGGGCCAGTTGCGCGTCACCGACTTCGGGCTCGCCGTCCCCGGTGAGATCAAAGGTCTTCAGGCCGCCGCCGGCACGCCGGGATACGTGGCCCCAGAGGCCCTCAACGGCGTTGAGTCCACCGTCCGGAGCGACATCTACCAGATCGGCCTCGTCCTGCACGAGATGTTCACGGGCCAACCCGCGTATCGCAGCGTCGATGGCCAGGACCTCTTGAAGGTGCAACGAACCAGCGACCCCGCGCCGCCCAGCAGTCTGGTCCCCGACATCAAGCCCCAGATCGAACACGCCATCCTCAAGTGTCTGGAGCGCGACCCCGCATCACGCCCCGCATCTGCGCGGGCGGTCGCTCGCCTTCTCCCCGGTGCCGACCCGCTTGCCGCGGCGCTCGAAGCGGGACAGACTCCTTCGCCCACGCAGGTCGCGATGTCCGGCCTGCGCGGGCGCGTGCGCCCGATCGTTGCGGTCGCGCTGTTCGCCGTGTTCGTGCTGTTGGTTGTCTTCGGGCTGCGGCTCGCCCGCACCGCGTCGGTCCTGCAGATCGCATCCATCGACAAATCACCCATCGTCCTCGCCGACAGAGCGCGAGAGATTCTCGCCGACATCGGCTATCCCATTGAGGGAGGCTCCGAGGCCTACGGGCTCGATCTTTACGAAGAACTCCTCTGGGAGATCGAACGCTTCGATGAGACATCCACGCGCTGGGACAAACTCAAACGCGAACGTCCCGCCCCCATCGACTTCTGGTATCGCTGGAGCCCCGCGCCCATGGGCACCCAGGCGCCCAGCGGCCGAATCACCATGTATGACCCGCCCTTTGCCACGCCCGGAATGATCCAGGTGCGGCTCACCCCCAAAGGCAAACTGCGCGAGGTCGCCGTCGTTGATCCAGCCACCTACTGGCCGCTGCCGGACGACGTGAAAGCCGCTAACGCACAAGAAGTCGGACCCGTCAAGCCTCCCGTCAACTTCGGTGCCCTCTTCATCGCCGCCGGGCTCGATCCCGCCAAGTTCACCTCCGTCCCGCCAACACGCATCCCTCAGGTCTTCGCCGAAGAACGCGCCGCATGGGACGGCGTCTATCCCGAATCCCCAGATATCGCCATCCGCGTCGAGATCGCCGCCAGCAACGGCCGCGTCGTCGCGTTCCGCACCGTCGAGAAAAAATATCCCTACGCACAGCGTGCCTTCGTCCTCCCGCCGCTCCAGTCGTATCAGCTCTTCGGCAAGGCCGCCTCGCAGATCCTCGAGATGATCACCCTCGTGGGCGGTGCGCTCTTCGCATGGCGCAACATCCGCTCCAAACGTGGCGATCTTGCCGGCGCATGGCGCGCGGGCGCGGGCGTTGCCGTGCTCACCTTCCTCGCCATGCTCTTCACCGCCAACACCATGCGGTCCGGGCTCGATCCGCTCGGCAACATCGGGTGGATGATCGCCCGCGCACTCGCCTCGGGCGCACTCGTGCTGATCCTTTATCTCGGCGTCGAGCCCTACGTCCGCCGCGTCTGGCCCGAATCCATTGTCAGTTGGACGCGATTGATCCAGGGCCGCTTCACCGACCCGCTCGTCGGGCTCAGCGTCCTTGTCGGAGCCACCCTCGGCTCGGTGGCGCTCGTGGTCATTCTGCTCAGCCGCAGTTTGCCCGGGTGGCTCGGCCTGCCCCCGGCGCGTCCGTATGTTGATGAGCAAAGCGGGGCCGTCGCGCTCAATGGCATCTCCAACGTTTTCGGCCACATCGGCGATTGCATGCTCCGCGGCCTCGAAGTCGCGCTCATCATGCTCGTCACCTGCGTTCTCATCAAGTTCGTCGTCCGTAAGACCTGGATCGCGCTTGCCGTCTTCGTCGCGCTCCAGACCCTGCTCTGGGTCTCCGCTTCCTCGGTCCTCAACACGCTCCCCCAACTCGATGTCCGATTCTGGACCTGGCCGGGCTCGGCATGGGCGCTCATCGCTGGCCACGCTTCGGCCCTCGCACTCCTGCTCTCTCTCGCCATGGCCGTCCTCGTCCGCTTCGGCGTCCTCGCCCTCATGATCGGCGGCTTCGTCTTCATGCTCCTGGCCACAACCCCGATCACCTTCGACCTCTCGCGATGGTTCGCGAGCACAGGACTCGTGGTCCTCTCAGGCATCGCCGCCCTCGCCATCGGCGGCGCAGCCACCGCCGTGCTGGGACGAAGCCGGTCCGCCGCCGCCTAAGTTCTGGGTCACCGCTTCGCTCGAAGCCCAACCTCGATGCGAACGACTCCGGGGCTGCGCAAAGTTGTCATCGCCACTCCTGGGCACGCTGGAACTGATACGTGGTGCCGTCGTGCCCACCTCGTCGACCAACCCACCTCCCGACTCCATCCA
The DNA here is from genome assembly GCA_019750095.1 of Phycisphaerales bacterium. Taxonomy (GTDB): domain Bacteria; phylum Planctomycetota; class Phycisphaerae; order Phycisphaerales; family UBA1924; genus UBA4658. The sequence goes on along the minus strand of JAIEOW010000052.1, from coordinate 49,140 downwards.
GCTCAACCACAAACTCGCCAGCATCATGCACGATCTCGCAGGTGCCCTGCGCAAGCCGCCGGACGCGCCCGCGATCGCCGGAGATCTCACCCTCAAACTGCAGGTACACCGCCCGGTGATCCGCAAGCCGTTCGGCAAAGAAGTGCGTGCACGACGGATCGTCCGGACGCTGCCGTGTTCGAAACGTGACTAACTCGCCACCGGGGTTGCCGCCTGACTGCATCATCCAGTCATAGTGCCACGAGCCGTCGGGCGTTTCATGGTGCAGAAGGACCCACGGTGTCATGATCGCTTGATCCGGGGAGGAGGGGACGAACCTGGCCGCCGCATCGACCGAATCGCGCCGGGTCACGCCGGCGCGGACGCTGGGCCGATACACTCGGGCCATGGTAAGGAACTCTCCACTCTCGGGCTCTTTTCGTCTCGTTGTGACCGTCGCCCTCATCGGGTCGGCCCTGCTCCTCAGCGGCTGCAAAACCCGGTCGCTGACCGCCGTCCGCGAGAGCGGCGACTGGTGGTTCAAGCAGGGCGACTACTCCGCCGCCAAGGCTGAGTACCTCGAATACACCGAGCGCTCCCCCGGCAACGCCCACGTGCACCACATGCTGGGCAACTCCTACGTCAAGCTCGGCGAAACCGGCATGGGCCGTGAGCAGCTCTACGTCGCCCACACCCTGCGTGTGGAGGACGATCAGGTCTTCGCAGACCTCTGCGAGGCCCTGTATCAGGATAAGAAGTACGACGACCTCAACCGCCTGCTCCGCACCCGCACCATTGACCGCGGCCGCATGAAGGACTGGGCTCTCCTCGCGACCTATGCCGACAAGCTCAACGACCGCGACGAAGCCCAGCGCGGCTGGCTGACCGCCGCCCAAGTCGACGGCGGCCAATCCGTGGAACCCCAGCTCGGCCTGGCCAAGCTCTACGCCAAAGTCGGCGATCGCGATCGTGCCCGCCGACGGCTGGCGATGGCCTACGCGATCGATCCAAAAAACGCGGAAGTGCTGGCTTTGATCCGAGAGATCGGCGAAATCCCTGGGCCAACGTTCGCGATAACCCCGGAAGAGCTCACGCCGGGTGGCCCCGCGGCCGAGTCTCGGCCTAGTGAAAACCCCGGTGAACCCATGGGCGAGCCGAGTCGATGATTTGGGAATGGCCTTTGGCTTGACCCTGAATCTGGGCATTCTACACTTCATCCGGATATACGGATGAAGCGAGCGACCCCGACCATTGCCATGACCGACCAGCTTGCCGCGTTGAGCGATGGGGTTCGGCTGCGCATCTTGCGGATTCTGGAGCGCGAAGAGCTTGCCGTGGGTGAGGTGGCGAAGGTTGTGCAGTTGCCGCAGTCGACGGTCAGTCGGCACCTGAAAGTGCTGAGCGAGACGCGGTGGGTGGTGAAGCGGGCCGAGGGGACGGCGACTTTTTATCGGCTGGTGCAGGATGACCTGAACGACGCAGCGCGCGCGATCTGGGTGGCGGTGCGGGATGCGACGCGGCATGAGTATGGGGCCGCGGCGGCGGGGGTGATGCAGGAGATCGAGGACGACATGCAGCGGCTGGCGTCGGTGCTGGCCGAGCGGCGGGAGGATGCGCAGGCGTTCTTTGGTCGGCTTGCGGGGCAGTGGGATGATGTTCGGACGGAGTTGTTTGGGACTCGGTTTGCGGCGCTTGGGTTGTTGCAGATGCTGCCGCGGCACTGGACGGTGGCGGACCTTGGATGTGGCACGGGGAATGCGGCGGAGCTGCTCGCGCCGCTGGTGCAGCGCGTGGTGGCGGTGGATCAGTCCACGGTGATGCTGGACGCGGCGCGGAAGCGGATGGCGTCGGCGGGGCTGACGAACGTGGACTTTGTGGAGGGGCGGCTGGAGAAGCTGCCGCTGGCAAACTCGTCGGTGGACGCTGCGGTGTGTCTGCTGGTGCTGCACCATGTGGAGTCACCCACGGGCGTGCTGCGCGAGATGCGGCGCGTGGTTCGGCCCGGCGGGGTGGTGATGGTGGTGGACATGATCGAGCACGATCGCGTGGCGTACAAGCACGCGATGGGGCATCGGTGGCTGGGGTTCTCGCTGCAGGGGGTGGATGTGATGTTCTCGCAGGCGGATCTGCGTGATCCGCGGGTGTTGCCGCTGCCGACGGATACGGCGGCGCGGGGGCCGAGTTTGTTCGCGGCGACGGGGTACAAGTAGAGCCAAGGCACTGGGCACTCGGCACTGGGCACGAGTCAAGACAGACAAGACAGACAAGTCAGATTCAGAAGTACACCAACAGGAGATGACGAACGTGTCGACGATTACTCGCAATCGCAGCAAGACGCCGAAGACGAACACGACCGGCCCGCACTCGCTCACGGCGGACGTGTACAACGGGTTGGATTTCAAGGTGCGTGACCTGAGCTTGAGCGAGCTTGGTCGCAAGGAGATTCGGCTGGCCGAGCACGAGATGCCGGGGCTGATGGCTCTGCGCGAACGCTACAAGGGCAAGAAGCCGCTGGCGGGCGCTCGGATCGCCGGCTCTTTGCACATGACGGTGCAGACGGCGGTCCTGATCGAGACGCTGGTGGACCTTGGCGCCGAGGTGCGCTGGGCGAGCTGCAACATCTTCTCGACGCAGGACTCGGCGGCGGCGGCGATCGCGGTTGGCCCGCAGGGCACGCCGGAAGAGCCGAGCGGCACGCCGGTGTTTGCCTGGAAGGGCGAGACGCTGGAAGAGTATTGGTGGTGCACCGAGCAGATCTTCAAGTTCGTCGACAGCAAGGGCAACGTGGTCGGGCCGAACCTGCTGCTGGACGACGGCGGCGACGCCACGCTGCTCGCGCACAAGGGCGCGGAGTTTGAGAAGGCCGGGAAGGTTCCGGCGTTCAACGCCAAGAGCGATCCTGAAGAGTGGGGCGTGATCCTCGGCGTGCTTCGCGCCTCGATCGAGACGCGGCCCAACTACTACTCGAAGATGCTCAAGCAGATCAAGGGCGTCAGCGAAGAGACCACGACCGGCGTGCATCGCCTGTACGAGATGGCGAAGGCGGGCAAGCTCGCGTTCCCGGCGATCAACGTGAACGACAGCGCGACCAAGAGCAAGTTCGACAACCTGTACGGCTGCCGCCATTCGCTGGTGGACGGGCTGAACCGCGCGACGGACGTGATGCTGGGTGGCAAGACCGCGGTGGTGCTCGGTTACGGCGACGTGGGCAAGGGCTCGGCGCAGTCGCTGCGCGGGCAGGGCTGCCGCGTGATCGTGACGGAGATCGACCCGATCAACGCGCTGCAGGCGTCGATGGAAGGGTACCAGGTCGCGACGCTGGAAGACGTGATCGAGACGGCGGACATCTTCGTCTCGGCGACGGGCAACAAGAACGTGATCACGATCGAGCACATGAAGCGGATGAAGGACAAGGCGATCGTGGCGAACATCGGCCACTTCGACAATGAGATCGACATGGCCGCGTTGTACGCCGCGGAGAAGAGCGGGATCGTCAGCCGGATCAACATCAAGGCGCAGTACGACGAGTTTGTGTTCAAGAAGAGCCGCAAGAGCATCCTGGTGCTTGCGGAGGGCCGGCTGATGAACCTTGGTTGCGCGACCGGGCACCCGAGCTTTGTGATGAGCGCCAGCTTCACGAACCAGACGATCGCGCAGCTCGATCTGTGGCTGAACGCCAACAACAAGCCGACGCTGAGCGGGCACAAGTATGAAAGCGGCAAGGTGTATGTGCTGCCGAAGAAGCTGGACGAAGAGGTGGCTCGTCTGCACCTTGAGAAGCTTGGCATTCGGTTGACGAAGCTGAGCAAGGAGCAGGCGGAGTACCTGGGCGTGTCGGTGGATGGGCCGTATAAGGCGGATCACTACCGGTATTGATTGTTCGCGTGTGGGCGCGTCTTGGCCCGCGCCGATGTTCGTAAACCCAGCGGCTCCGGCGATCTGCCGGAGCCGTTTTTCTTGATGCGCATGAGTGCGATCGCAACCGGATAGATCACTTCAGCGCGAACGCCAGAGTTGCCAACCAGAATGCCGCGATCAGCGCGTAGGTGATCGCGTTGGCGGTCCAGACGATGCGCGAGCTTCTCTCGATGCCGACGTTGCGGAGCGGAGTTCGGAGTATTCGGCATTCGATGAGCGCCGAGATCGCGAAAAAGACCGGGCAGAGGACGAGTGCGGCGATGGGGACCTTCCAGTCGAGGTTTTTCTCGTCGGGGATGAGCCAAGGCGATTGGAGCGTGACCTCGTAGATCGGATTGCGGAGTCGACCGCCGCCGCTGGAGGCGAGTTGAATCGCGACAAGAGCGAGCCAAGTCAACGGCACGCCGACCAGGGTGGAGACCAGGTTGGCGATAAACACCGGGAGCATGAGTTTGAACTCTGGTTTATTCGAGCGCCGCTCGATCCACCAAGTCTCGACATAGACCACCGGCAAGAGCGCGATCAGGAGCACGGGCATGTGCACCATGAGCATCGGGATGCCGACGTTGGCGATGGTGTGCATGCGGCGTGGACCGGTTGACGACCGTCGAAGCTAGTCGCGATACTTTACGTGGCACTCTTTGCACGACGCCGCGATGAGCTTGAACTGGGCGCTGAGGGCAGCGGGGTCTTTGGGGCCGGGTGCGGCGAGGAGGTCTTCGAGCTTCTGGGCCTCTTCGTTGCTTCTGGTGAGCAGCCGAGCGAAGTCGGAGGGTTTGCGTTTCGTGTAGTCGCTTTCGCCGAGCGTGCGGTAGAGGTCGGCCAGGCGACCGGCTTCGGCGACGGGGACGAGGTCGGGGTGATCGGTGGGTGTAATCCAACCAGCTTTTTCAATGGCCTTGAGATGGTCGTACGCCGCGTCAATCTCCACCATGCCCTGAACAAAGCCGGAGGGCTTGGCGATGGCGGGGAAGTTTGCGGGCACGGCGTTGATGGTACTGACATTCAGCAGCGTTGCGTTTCCCGCCACGGCGTACAGGCCCTTGTAGTTTGGGGCTGTGCCGGAGACTTTCATGCGATCCACGCCGAACTCCGGGGTCTGCCATCCAAGACTTGCGGCGACGGCGGCTGCGGCGCCCGCGCTGCGGTGCTTGCCATGGTGGCAGTGGATGTAGACGGGGCCGGTGGCCATCGCGTCGCGCGTGGCACGGACGAGCTGCAGTTTGCGATCTTCGTCGAAGCCGTTGTAGCCGATGGGCAGGTGGATGTATCGCATGCCGAGCGCATTGGCTTTCTCGACTTCGGGCACCGCGCCGTCGACGCTGATAATGGTCTTGATGCCCATTCCCGCGAGGGTTCGAAAGCCGGCGTCGCCTTCGGGGACACTGCCGGAGATGAAGCCATCGTGATAGGCGACGACGTTGTGGATGCCGGGATAGTCGAGGGGCTTGGACGCGTCGAGCGTTGGCAGCGGGATCGACGGCTGCGCGTGCTGATGGGTGGTTTGAGCGACGCGTGAGGCGTTGTTGGTTGGTGTGCAGGCACTGATCGTGCCGAGGATCGTGGCGAGGGCGAGCGTCGGTAGTGAGATGGTCTTGGCGTGCATGACAGCTCCTGACTGCATGCTACCGCGTAGTCGGAGAGGAGGTTGCGATGGCTGGGTGTTTTCGCGTCTTGAGTTCCGGTTGCGCGTTGTGGCTGAGATGATCCTGCGTCGTATGCTCTTTGCCATGCGGATTGTGTACTTCGGGTCTGGAGCTTTCGGATTGCCGACGCTGGAACGGCTGGCGTCGCGGCACACGATCGCGATGGTGGTGACGCAGCCGGACAAGCCGGCGGGTCGTGGGGGAAAGGTGTCGGCGACGCCGATCGGGCAGTGGGCGGCGGCGCATTTGCCGAGTGTGCCGATCATCAAGCCGGCGAAAGTGCGTGAAGAGGGCGTGGTGGCGCAGATTCGCGCGGTGGAGGCGGATGCGTGGGTGGTGATTGCGTTTGGGCAGAAGCTGCCAGCGGGGCTTCTGGCGGATCGGTTTGCGATCAATCTGCATGCGTCGCTTTTGCCACGTTGGCGCGGGGCGGCCCCGATCAACGCGGCGATTCTGGGGGGCGATGCCGTGACGGGAAACACCGTGATCACGCTTGCGGATCGGATGGATGCGGGGTTGATTCTTGGGCAGACGGAGCGGGCGATTCCCGCATCAATGACGGCGGGGGAACTGCACGATCTGCTGGCGCAGGATGGGCCGGAACTTGTGGAGCGCGTGCTCGCAGAGCACATGGCGGGAACGCTGAAGGGCCGGGCGCAGGATGAGTCGCTCGTGACGATCGCGGGGAAGCTGTCGAAGGACAATGACGCGATTGACTTTGCGATGCCAGCGGAGTTTCTCTGCCGCGAGGTGCACGCACTGACGCCTTGGCCGGGGATCACGGTGGCGGCGATGGCGGGTGGAGAGCGCCGGGATGGCGCGGATGCGGGTGGGCCACTATTCACGTTCAAGATTCTGCGTGTGGCGATGGCGGAGCGCGTGAGCGATGATCCGAACCGTCCCGAGGGGTTGATTTTGGATGCGGCGCGGGGGCTGGTGGCGTGCGGGCATGGGAGTGTGCTGCGGGTGCTGGAGGTGCAGCCGCCGGGCAAGCGGGCGATGGGGTGGGCAGACTTTGTGCGCGGCGGCGGGCGGGTGCTTGCGCAGAAGGTGGCGAAGCTGGTGGCGGCGCGGGAGGTGCTGGATGTGCCGCGGCCACAGGCGGGCGGGTGAGTGTGAACGCGCGGAGCGCACGCCGCTAGTATCGACCCGTGATCGGCAAAGCCACACCATCGTTCTTGGGCACGCTCGGGTGGGCGTTTTTTCTTGCGAGCAGTTGGACGTGGGTCATCGGGATGTTCTTGCCGGTGCTGCTGGTGCGGGATTTCGGGGTGTGGGGGTTTGTGGTGTTTGCGGTGCCGAATGTGATCGGGGCGGCGGCGATGGGATTTGTGCTGCGCACGCCGGAAGTGAGCCGGGCGATTCTGGAGCGGCACCGGATCGCGGTGGCGTGCTTCTCGGCGATCACCGCGGTGTTTCAGTTCGTGTTTCTGTTCTCGATCGGGATGATGTTCTTCGGATCAGAGAAGCGGACGCATCTGGCGATCGCGTGTGCTCTGGGGGTCGCGGCGGTCGCGGTGGCCCTGAAGCGATGGGGCGCGGCGATGATCTGGGGCGGGTCTTTGGCGCTGCTGGTGCTGGCGTGGAAGGGATCGGGGTTTGCGCTGCCCAAGGGCGGGAGCATGCCCACGGACCTGATGTTCCTTGCGCCGGTGTGCGCATTTGGGTTTGCGCTCTGCCCGTATCTGGATGGGACGTTTCATCGGGCGCGGATTGAGCTTGGATCGGCGTCGCGGTTGGGATTTGCGGTTGGGTTTGGAGTGCTTTTTCTGACGATGATTCTTGGGACGCTGAGCTATGCGGTGCCGGTGGGTGCGCTGCTGGAATCGCCGGAACTGGTCGCGGTGATGCCGAGCGTGATGCTGCTGATCGGGGCGCACATCGCGATGCAGGCGGCGTACACAACGCTGCTGCACGTGCCGGTGGTCTATGCGTCGCGGCCGTCGCGATTCGTGGTGCTGGTGTTCTTTGGTGCGTTGATTGTCGGGGCTGGGCTCGCGGCGTTTGCGTGGTTCCCGAGCCCGTGGGGGATGACCATCGGCGAGGTGGTGTATCGCCTGTTCATGTCGTTTTACGGGTTGGTCTTCCCGGCGTATGTCTGGCTGTGCATGATCCCGACGCGCGATGGGCACTCGGGGGTCGGTGGGGCGATCGGGCGGCGGAAGTTGGTTGTGCTGGCGATCGCGGTGGCGCTGGCGGGGCCGTGCTATTGGCTTGGGTTTATCGTGCGCGAGGAAATGTGGCTTGCGCCGGGAGTGCTGATCGTGCTGTTGAGTCGGCTGCTGGTGCGCGGCAAAGTGGAGCGTTCTCAGCCCTGAGGCGGGAGCATGATGCCCGGCGGCAGGCCTTGGCTGGGTGGTTGGTTCGGTGCGGGTGTTGCCGGCTGCGGATCGCGGACGAGTTCGTCCATCGTCGAGTTCAGCGTGCGGACCTTCCAGTCTGAGGGCGCGAAGGCGTGCTTGGCCCAGCTTGCGTTGAGCTTGGCAGCTTCAGCGCGGAGGCCGTCTTGGGACATGGCGGCGGGCTTGGCGGCGTCGGTGTTTTCGCCCTCGGCGGGTGCGGGTTGCGCGGGCGGAAGCGTGGCGAGCACGGCTTCGTCAACGCTTGCGGACAATCGCCACCAAGAGCGGCCGAGGTGGGTGACGCTTTGAATGTTGATCACCAGGCCGTCGAAGGTGCGGACCTCGATCCTGGGGCCGGGCTTGTCGTCGCCGGTCGGGGCGGCGGGGTCGAACTTGGTGAGCGCGGCGACGTCTTGGAACATCAGCCCATTGAGCGCGCCGGAGATGCTCTCGGGCGCTCCGGCATCTTTGAGCTCCTTGCCCGCGGGGATGGATTCGAGGGCCATCGCGTCGCTCTGCTGGGCGCGGCTGACGCGGACGAGCTTTCCATCGGGGTGCGTGACGCTGACGCTCTTGACGCGCTCGCGTTTGATGTCGGCGAGCTTGGTGTCCATCCAACCGGCGGCGTCGCGCGGAATCTCGACGCGACCGGCGACGAGCCAGGATTGATTCTCCCCGGCACGGCGGACATAGGTCTCTGGCGACATGCCCGGCTTGGGGTTGCCGATGATGATGGAGGCGATCGGCTTGCCTTCTTTATCGGCGAGCGTGACGAGGGTGCTTTGCGGAACGTCGGCGTCGGCACCGGGTGCGGAAGGAGTTGGGTCCTGGACGCCGAGCTTTGGGAACTGTTCGAGGCGACTGGTCTTGGGCGCGATCTCGCGCAGCTCGGCAAGGCCCAGGACGACGGCGCGAACGCTCTCGAGTTTGGCGGGGTAGTCGCCTTTCTCTGAGACCTGCCAGTTGCCGTCTGTCCCGGTGATGGTGAGTGTCTCGGTGGCGCGGGTGATGGTGATCTTGGCGACGTCGTTGGCTCGCTTGGCGACGTCCGGAAGGAAGGCGCCGCGCTTGGCGGTTTCGCCGATGACGGCTTTCTCGGGCGAACCTGAACGGGTGACGACGATCGCGCCGACGACGCCGACGACGGCGAGGATTCCCAGAATGGCCACGGCCTTGCTATTCATGCGGATGGTTCCCGGAACGGGTGCGTGAATGTTGGTGGTGGGGAGGAATCAGCTCTTGGCGGAGGCGAGGCGGTCGGCACGCCTCCGCGAGGATCGATAGGCCGCGAGCCCGAGAGCGCCTGCGCCGACCAGCAGGGGCATGAGCCCGATGTTGATGGCTTTGAGAGTGGTGCCGAGACGCTCGGTGTCCTTGGTGAGCTGGAACTGCACGTCCCGCAGCTCGCGCCGAGTGGCGATCATCTCGGCGCGGAACTTGTCGATCTCGGCTTGTTGTTCGGGGGTGAGCAGGACGCGGTTGTCCTTTGAATCAGGGCGTTGGCGCTGCATGTCGCTGATCTTCTGCTCAGTGTCGCGGAGCTTCTTCTGGAGCTCCTGCTCTTTGGCCTGATAAGACTGCTGGGCGGCCTTCTGGAGTTCCTCGACCTTGGTGAAGGGGCGAGAGAACTTGCCGCGGGCGCGGAGGGAGGCGAGATCCTTCGACCCGCTGAGGTTGTCGGCGGCATTGACGAGCAGCGAACCGTTATCGCTGAACTCGTCATAGCCCAGGAGCATGCCGCCGAGACGGGCTTCATTGATCCAGAACTTGTCGGCGATCATGTCGCAATCGGCGATCACGACCACGTCGATGGGCTCGCCGGATTCGGCGATGTGCGGCTGGGTTGGGGGAGGAATGGGGGGCTGGCCCTCGGCAGGCGGGGCCGCGGCGGGTGGGCCGTCGGGGAATGCGCTCTTGACCTTGCCCGTGACGCGGGCGGCGAGAGTCAGAGCGGTGCTGCCGGGTTTGAACTCGGCGAGAAGCTTCTTCGGTTCAGGGATGAATGAGACGAGCGAGGCGTCGCCGAGCATGGCGGTGGCGGAGGTAGTCAGCAGGGGCTGCACGCTGGTGGCCGTGCCGTCTTTCTTGGTGATGGCGCCGGCGGTGCCGACGAACATGCGTTCAAGCTGGCCGGTGATGGGATCGCCCGAGGCGCGATTGTCACCGCCGATCATGAGCCAGGCGACATAGGGGACGGTTTCGGGGCGAGCATCGCTGCCAACGCGGACGCTGACGGCGGAGGCCTGGTCAAGGACGACTTTGTCTTTGGCGAGTTCGATGCCCCATGCGGAGAAGAGCTTGGGAAGATCGCTGGCCTTGGGGATCTGCATCGCCTGCATGGGGTTCATGCCGGGGGGGACGTCGGCTTCGCAGTTGGGATCGACCATGACGATGGCTCGCCCGCCGCGCAGCACGAACTGATCGATGGCGTACTGGGTGGGCTCGGAGATGCCCTTGGGGTGGATGACGAGGAGGACCTTGACGTCGGCGGGAATCTCGGTTGCGGAGGTTGCGACGGATCTGACCTCGAAGAGCTCCTTGAGTTTGCGATGGATCTGCCACGCGGGCACGCCTCGGCCACCCATCATGGGGTTGCCCTCCTGGCCTTCGATGGGGAGCCAGGACATGATGCCGATCGAGCTCTTCGTGGGGTTGGAGAGGAGGTAGATGAGTCGGGTGAGGTCGTACTCGAGGAAGGACTCTTTCTGCGGATCGAAGAAGCGGATGACCTCGGTCTGGTCGACGCTGTTGGAGCCGACGAGGCCGAAGTAGAGGCGTTCGCCACCGGCACCGGTCGGAATGGCGGCAAGGCCGGCTTGGACGGCGCGGTCCTCGGCTTCGGAGAAGGGTTCGGGGTCAACGGTGCGGAGGGTGAGCTTGCCGCCAGAGGCGCGGACGAGTTCTTCGAGGGTTTCACGCACCCGTCGGACATAGGCCTGGATCGGGGGTGCTTCGGAGAGCTGCTTCTGAGAGACGTAGAGCGTGAGCTGGACGGAATCGTTGAGTTTCGCGGCTATCAGTCGCGAGCCGTCGCTCAGGGTGTAGAGCTTGCCGTCGGTGAGATCGATGCGAGCCGAGCGCATGGCCTGACCCGCGACGATATTGACGGCCACGAAGAGCACGAGCGCGGCGGCGAGCGCCGCGAGAGACATCCAAGCTTTGCCGCTCATATCCGAGTTGCCTCATCCCCTGGGAGTGGTTGACCGGGCCAAATCGGATCACTTGATCCGACACCGACCAGGTCCCGACTTTCACTGGATCGAACCAACGCCCAGTGTACTCACGATGGGCGTGCCGGTCGGCCCGAGCTTGAAGACGTGGATGCGCAGGAATCTGAAAGTCGTCACATGGCGGTTTGATTTTGGGCCATGGGGACTCGTGGGGGCCGTATTGAGGGCGGTGCGAACATACCCTTGACCACATGCGGATCGTTCTTGTCAACTGGGCTCGAATTTGGGACGGCGCGTCGTACGGCGGCGGCGTCAATCAGTATTGCCAGGCCCTGGCGATCGAGCTGTTGCGCAATGGGCACGAGGTCATCTCTCTTTTTGGAGGGACCACCTTCGTGCGCGACCATGCCACGGGCAAGGTCGGCAAGTGCCATGTGCGTCGCCACGACGACTGGCTGACGGAGTTTCATGGCGCGGGCGGGGTGAAGGTTTTTGAGGTGGTCAACTCGCCGGTGATGGCGCCGAGCATTGTGCAGTACGAAGACCCGATGGGGGAGGTCTCGGCTCCGGAGCTTGAGGAGCAGGTGGCGAAGCTGTTTGCCGCACTCAAGCCCGATGTGGTGCACTGGAACAACATCGAGGGGTTCAGTGTCGGGTGCATCGCGGCGGCGCGGCGGGTGTGCGCGGCGAAGCACGTGTTCAGTCTGCACAACTACCACACGATCTGCCCGCAGGTGTACCTCATGCAGGGGCATCGGCAGACGTGCTATGATTTTGATAACGGGCACAACTGTGCAAAGTGCATCGAGGTGAAGAGCCGCGACAGCGAGCGCGAGCGGCACATGCTGGCGTACGACAAGTCCAAGGGAGTCGATCCGCACGCGGTGGATCATGCGCGGCACGCATGGCTTGGTGCGATCGGGACGATCAAGCGATCGGTGTGGGGACTGGTTGAGTATCGAAGGGCCAAAGCGCATCAGGAGCGGATCAAGCGCGAGCTGCATGCGCCGGGTGTGTTGGTGGATTTTCAGGAAGTGTCGAGTGTGTCCAAGGCGATGCCGCCCAAGGGCGGGGACAAAGGCGATCAGCGGGGGAAGACGCCGCATCTGATGGCGGAGTTGAACCCGTGGAAGCCACCCGCGCCGGATGCGCCGGAACTGCGGCCTCTGACGAACAGCATCGAACCGCCGACGCCGATTGCGCCGAGTACGAAAGCGCCCAACGAGTATGCCAAGCGCCGTGCGGCGATGGTGGGGATGCTCTCCTCGTGCGACCGGGTGCTGGCGGTGAGCGACTTTGTGCGGCGGAAGTTTGTTTCCATGGGTGTGGATGAGCGGGTGATCCGGACGATGCCGATCGGTTCGCGGATCAATCGCGTGATCGCGTTGAAGCCGGACCTGGTGTTTCCGCCGCCCATGCCCGAAGCGGGCGTTGCGTGGCCCAAGCAGCGGCCGCTGCGGCTGCACTTCATGGGGTACAACAACTACTACAAGGGGCTGCATGTTGTTGCGGATGCTCTGGAGATGATGGGGCCGGAGCATCTTCGGCAGATTGATCTTTCGATCGTCGCGCTGGAGGGACATCGGATCGAATGGATGTTCCGGCGGCTGGAGCCGCGGCTGGCGCGTCTGACCTTTCGCGGTGAGTACAACTACCACGACATTCCGTGGATGCTCGGGGGCAAGGATCTGACGCTGGTGCCGAGCGTGTGGTGGGACAATGCGCCGCAGACCGTGTTTGAATCCATGGCCTGCGGAGTGCCGGTGCTTGGGGCAGATATCGGGGGCATACCGGACTTTGTGCGGCATCGGCACAACGGGCTCTTGTTCACGGCGAACAGCCGAGAGTCGCTGAAGAAGACGATCATCGAGGCGATCGAGGACCCGCACATGGTGTGGGGTCTGCGTGAGCATGTGCGCCCGCCCAAGAGCATCGAGGAGCATGCGATCGAGATCGCCCGGGTGTATCAGGGGGGCGAGGTCGAGGCGTATGAGCCGCCTTCGACGCTGGTGGAGTGTCGGGTGCGTGGCGGACCGGCCGTTCGGGCTGGTTCGGCGGCATCGAGTGGGTCCAGAGCTTCCTAGACTTCGATCACCGCACCAAAGGCCAACTCGCGAGCATCCGTTTGCCCAGCGCCGAAACAACGACCATCACCCCGCCGCTTCGTTCAGGACCTGTTGAGGTCTCGGTTGACCATGGTGTGGGAGGGAACGACCAAGCGCGGGCGTCAACGCCGACGGATCGCGTGTGTGCGGTGATCGTGACGTGGAATCGCAAAGTGCTGGTCTCGAACGTGCTGGAGGCGCTGTCAAAGCAGAGCTATCCGACGAAGCTGCTGGACCTGGTGATCGTGGACAACGCGGGGACGGATGGGACGCTGGATCATCTGATCGCCACGTTCAACCCAGAGCGGGTGGTGGACAATCGGACGGAGAAGGCGCACGAGCCGGCGTTTGACAAGCCGCGGACGCGGACGTGGGGCAACCCATCGGCACCGAACACGCTGGGCCTTGCGTCGGTGACGATCGTTCGGAATCAGGCCAACATGGGCGGGTGCGGCGGGTTCAACACCGGGTTCGCGTTTGTGGAGCACTGGTTTGGCAAGCCCGGGTTTGGCGGGCCGGACTATGTGTGGCTGGTGGATGATGACATCGACCTGTCGACGGACACGCTGCAGAATCTTGTGAGCGCGATGCGTGCGGATGCGGGGATCGGGCTCGTGGGCTCGCGGACGTGCGACATCAACGATCGGGCGCGGACGATCGAGACGACGATTTACTTCAACGCTGAGACGGGCGCGATGCAGGACGATGCGCCAGCGCATCACCGTCGGCACGTGGCGCATCAGCAGTGGCTGATGAGCGTGGGCGGGCCGCGGGGGCAGGGGGGTGCGGCGGGGTATCGCGGAACGATGGATGTAGATGTCGTCTCGGCGTGCTCGATGCTGGCGCGTTGGACGGCGGTGCTTGGTGATGGACAGAAGACCCCGGGCGTGGGATTCTGGGATCATCGGTATTTCATCTATTGCGATGATGCCGACTGGTGTCTGCGGTTTGCGCGGGCGGGATGGCGGGTGGTGCTGAATCTGGACGCGGTGGTGTATCACACGCCGTGGAACCTGAAGCTGACGCCGGCGCGGATCTACTACGCGAATCGGAATCGGCTGTGGATGGTGCAGAAGGTGCTGCCGACGCCCGCGCTACGCGAGGTGACGGGGCAGGTGATGCGCGGGTTCCTGTTCGACGCGATGCACGCGGCGGCGCACCGGCGGCAGTTCCATGCGGAGATCATCCTCAACACCGGTTTGGACGTGGTGAACGGTGTGGCGGGCAAGACCGGGTCGGACGGTCCCCCGGCTATGCCCACGATCGAGGCGTTGCGGCAGGCAGGGTGTCTGAAGCCCGGCGCGAAGGTGGCGGTGATCTGCAATGTGCGCGACAGCGTGCGGTGGCTCGATGCGTTGAAGAGTCATGTGAGCGCTGAGTGTGCGAAGCAGGGGCGCGCGGGCGAGGTGCCGCCGACGTGGCAGACGGTGGCGCGGAATGATGTCGATGATCCGCCTCCCCCGCCGGACAGCGGAGCGATCATTTATGGGAAGCACTTGAAGTCGCGGCTGAAGAAGCAACTTTGGCTGATTGGAGCGCGGCCGAGAGCGGTGGTGGTCTTCGACCAGATCAATGATTTTCCGGTGCTGATCGGGGCGCGGTACACGCTGCACATGGATCATCGAAAGGTGGAGCAGGCGCAGCTTGAGAGCGAGGGGTGGGGTCGGCGGATTCGGTTCGCTTTGAAGTGGCTGAAAGCGCGGCGAGCGATGATGAGGTATGCGGCGAGCGTCGAGCCGTTCAAGGGTGCAACGAGGTACGGATGAGTTTGCCCGGTTCTTCAACTGCGCAGATTGCAGGTGTGCCGCTGGCTGAGCCGAAGCTCAACGGGGTGCATGGGGTTGCGTCATCGGAGCAGTCCTCTGCGGTGCCGGTCCAGCCGAGTGAGCCGGCGCGCGTGCCCTGGGCGAAGAGTGATCGGCCGCTGAAGATCGCGCTCATCGGGTGGGCGCGGCTGTCGAGCCAGGAGCGCGAAGGGTCTGGGTACAACCTGAACAAGTCGGAGCTCGCGCGCGGGCTGGTGCTCAGCGGGCATAGCGTCGCGTATCTCGCGGCGGGTATGACAAATCGACTTGGACCGACCCTGTCGGCGGGGTCGCCCAGAATCGTTCTTCGCGAGCGATGGGGGGGGATCGAGTGCTTCGAACTTCGCAACAGCCCCAACGCGGCTCCGGCGGCGTTCAACTTCACGAACATGGCGACGGAGATCGCTGAGCCCGTCTCCACGGGCATGGTGGTCGCGTGGCTGAAGTCGGTCGGGGCGCAGGTGGCGCACGTGCACTCTCAGGAGGGGTACGCGCTCGATCTCATTCCGACGATCGAGGCGGCGGGGATTCCGGTGGTGGTGACGCCGCACAACTACTGGTTCGTCTGTCCGCAGGTGGACCTGCTGCATCATGAGCGGACGGTGTGCATCGACTACGACGGCGGGCGACGCTGCGAAGGGTGCCTGCCGGCTCGCGATGTGCGCTCGCTGCGGACGACGCGGGCGTGGGGGCAGTCGCTCGAGTATCTGCTCGGGCTGTATCCGGCGGACGTGATTCGCAAGATGGCGTATGGCGTGAAGCCGACGCTGAAGGCGATGGTGCGTGGGCAACTCGTGCGCAAATGGGCCGAGCCGATGCTGAAGCCCGAGGCGCTGAATGATCCTGAGCTTGCCCTGGGCTTTGAGAGCGTGAAACGCGATGAGCGGCGTGGGACGACGATCTATCACCATCCGCCGATCTATAAGGAAGACCAGCCGCGCGACTATGCCCGTGCGGAGTGGGGTACGAATGAGCGGGTGCTGTCGGGCGGGGCGGCGCACCGGGTGTCGCTGACGGTGTATGGCCGCCGGCGCGAGGCGGGCGTGAGTGCGCTGGCGGCGGCATCGATGGTGACGCCACCAAGTGACTATCTGCGCAAGGTGCACGTGGCGATGGGGGTTCCGGAAGAGAAGACGCGATGGGTTCGGCTCGGGCAGCCCCACTTTGATCAGATCAATCGCCGCGCTCGCCGCTCGCCGTTTTATGGCGTGCGACCATGGGATCCAAAGTCGGCGACGCGCCCGCTGCGGTTTGCCTTCTTCGGCACGACGCGGCCGAATAAGGGGCTTGAGGTTCTGACGCGGGCGATTCCGCTGCTGTCACAATCCGTGCGCGAGCGGTGCCAGTTCATTGTTCGTGCGCAGGGGTATGAGTTCGGATTCCGCAAGCGGCTGGCGGTGTTTCCGGAGGTCAGCGTGCATGGGGGGTATGACCTCTATGAGCTCATCTCTTCAGCGGGGACCTACGACGTCGGGATTCTGTCGCACATCTGGCTGGAGAACTCGCCACTGGTGCTGCTGGAGAACTTTCACGCGGGCAAGATGGTGATCTGCTCGCGACTCGGCGGGCCGGTGGATTGGGTCAAGACGCCGGAAGAGCATCCGAGCGGATACAACGGCTTGTTCTTTGCGGGCGGCGATGAACACATGCTCGCCGCGCAGATCACCAAACTGGTCACGGGCGAGGTGGCGATCCCCAGTCCGCAGGAGATTCACGATCGCACAACGCTCGTGTCGTATCCGGCACACGTGCGCGAGGTTGAGGGGATCTATCAAGGGTTGGTCGCTTCGCGTGAACGCTCGGTGTCGCGCGGGGCGGCTGTGATTGCGGCACCGCGATCTTCGAGCTGAAGTTCGCTTGGGTGTGCAGAGGAGGGTTGATGTCACAGAGTTCGCCCGTGAGCACGACCACGCCCAACGCGCCCGTTTGGCCGCCCAGGGTTGCGCCAGCGCGGATGAAGTGTCGGCGGTGTGGGTATGACGTCTCCACACTGAGCGTGAAGCAGCCCGAGGGGACGGTGCAGTGTCCAGAGTGTGCGATTCTGACGCTGGTCCCTCAGGTCCGCGGCGTGGAGAGCGATGGGCCTGTTCAGGACCCTTCGCGGGGATTTCAGCCGGGTCTGCCGCTGACGATCGTGGCGATGCTCTTTGCCGCGCTGGGGGTGCTGGTGCCGATGGTTGCGGTCGCGTCGATGGCGCTCTCGGCGGCGGCCTTGGAAGTCTCCAGAGGGCGCCGCGGGCTGATCTCGCTGCTGGTCGCGGCGACAATTGTCGTGTTTCGGGTGGTTCTCCCGGCACTGGGCTTTTTTCGCTGAAAGCCCGGCGCGATGGCGGTGCGACCGCGGTTTGAGAGGGGCTTTCTGGGGAACGCATATACTGATTTGACGTGACCCAGACCGCCGCGCAATCCGGCATCACACCCATCGGGCCTCCGGCCGGGAAAGCGGTGGCGCGGTCGGATGCACCCGGGGCTGAGTCGGATGCGACGGACGCGGAACTGACCCCGCCGGAGCCGAGCGGAAGTGAGCCATCGACGGCCTTGGCCACCACGCCAATCACCGTGGCGTCTCGGCGTCGCAAGCCGACGCTGATGGACCGTATCGAAGCGTCCGTCTCGCGACTGAGCACGCGAAACAACTTCTGGCATCGGATCTGTTCGCTGATCTGGCTGCCCTTTGCGTTCCGGTCGGGGATCAAGATGAAGCGGCTGGATGACAGCAGCTTTCTGGCGATCCTGCCGTTTCGCAGGTTCAATCGCAACTGGTACAACGCCATGGCGGGCGCCGCGCTGCTGGGCAATGCCGAGATCGCGGGCGGGATGTACGTCTTCGGCGTGTGCGGGGGCGATTACACGGTGGTGTGCAAGCACCTGGAGTATCGGTTCCTGCGGCCGTGTTTCGGGCCGGCGGTGTATCGCATCACGCCCAAGGACGACATCCAGGCATTGCTGTCTCACGGGGGCGAGTTCAACATCACGATCGAGATGGACGTGTGTCAGGGGCTGCCCAAGCCGAAGGTGCTGGACAAACTGGAGCCCAACGCCCCGTCTGAGCGTGAGAAGCGGGTGGGTCGGGTGACGGTGACGTTTCACGTGACGCCGAAGATGCATCACAAGAACAAGGCGGAGCGTCGGGCGGCCGGTCAATAGGGTCGGCTGTGACGGTGCCCTCGCGGCGTGCCTATACTTGACCTCACTATCCCGTGGACGAACGGCCACTGGATGCTCGTCAGACCCGAGAAACCGACCGCTGGAAGCGGGAGGATTCGGGTCCGGCCGACGAAAACATGCACGACTGGTCTTTGATCCAGCGTGGCATCGTCGCCCGACGCCGAGCTGAGCTTTTACGAACTCCTGTGTGGAGGTCGTGGCTCGTGGACCGTTCCGGGATTCTCTTTCAAGAGCGTTCCGCGGCAGCGCATGTGCTGTGCCCTCTTCGTCGCGATGAGCGTCGGAGGTGTGGGCCTGTGGGTGCGCTTTGTCATCCCCGCCGCGGGTCGCACCGGGTATCACTTTGATCACTTCCGATTCGCCGTCTCGTTCTGTTTCTCATTCTTCAACCCATGACACCGCGACGATCGACGCACCAGCGCCGACGGGTGTTGAGTCGCCCGCGACCAAGACGGGTCCGACGTTTGCCGATCTCGGCTTGTCTGCGCAGATTCTCAAGGCCGTGACCAGTGAGGGCTACACGCACCCGACGCCGATCCAGGCGCAGTCGATCCCGCACACGCTTGCGGGCAAGGACGTGCTTGGGTGTGCGCAGACGGGCACGGGCAAGACGGCGGCGTTTGCGCTGCCGATCTTGCATCGGCTGAGCCGGGTTGATGGCGGTGCGCCGCATCCGCATCCGAACCAGCATCATCATCGCCCGATCCGGGCCGTGATTCTCAGCCCGACGCGCGAGCTTGCGGTGCAGATCGAAGAGTCGTTCCGTACGTACGGGCGCAACACGCATCTGCGCACGGTCTGCGTCTTCGGCGGTGTGAGCCAGAGCCCGCAGACGCGGGCGCTGCGCCAGGGCGTGGACATCGTCATCGCCACGCCGGGACGACTGATGGACCTGATGGAACAGGGGTATGTCGATCTGTCGTCAGTCGAGATCTTCGTACTCGACGAGGCCGATCGGATGCTGGACATGGGCTTCATCGACCCGATCCGCAAGATCGCGGGCGAGGTGCCCAAGGAGCGGCAGACGCTGCTGTTCAGCGCGACGATGCCCAAGGCCATCCGGCACTTGGCCGACGCGCTGCTCACCCACCCGGTGAGCGTGCAGGTGGCGGCGGTGAGTTCGACGCCCGATCGCGTGAAGCAGCAGGTGGTGTTCGTGCCGCAGCGCGACAAGCCCGATCTGCTGGTGGACATGATCAACAAGGTGCACGTGGATCGGTGCCTGGTCTTCACCCGAACCAAACACGGCGCGGATCGTGTCGCCAAGCACCTGAATGAAAACGGCATTCCGTCCGACGCGATCCATGGGAACAAGCGTCAGAACGTGCGTCAGCGCTCGCTGGCAGCGTTCAAGACCGGTCGCATCGTGGTGCTGGTGGCGACCGACATCGCGGCACGCGGCATTGACGTGGACAACGTGACCCACGTTGTGAACTTTGACATGCCCAACGAGCCCGAGACCTATGTGCACCGCATCGGGCGAACGGCTCGTGCGGGGGCGGCGGGCGAGGCGGTGTCGTTCGTGGATCGCGCCAGCGACGAGCGGCACTATCTCCGCGACATCGAACGGCTGACGAAGCGGCCGATTCCGGCACGTGAGGCCAACGCACGGCAGCCCGGCCAGGTGACCCGTGCGCCAGTCGCGAGTCCGACGGCCAACTCGCAAGAAGATCGCCCGATGACGCACACGCCGCGACCTGCGCCGAGCGCTCGTCCGGAGCACGGGCCGCGTGCGGAGCATGCTCCGCGTCCTCGGATGTCTGGCCCGCGTCCAGATAGCCGCGGGGATCGTCCGTATCCGCCGCGTGAAGATCGTCGGGAGTTTCCCAAGAGCCGACCGGCGTTTGGTCAGCATCCTCGGCGCGACGATCAGTCGCAGCCGCCGCGCAACGGCTTCGGCCCACGTCCCGGCCCGCGCTCGGGCGATGGCCCCGGGCCGCGCAGCCATGCCAAGCCGGCGTTCGGCGCTCGACCCAGTGCGGAGCCGACTGGTCGGGTGCATCGCGGCCCGCGTCCCGCGGCGGCCAGCGCGGGTGCGCCGCAGCATGGTGCACACGGAGCAATGAAGCCGGCTGGCGCCGGCGGCAAAACCCACCGCAAGGGCAAGGGTCCGAACACCAAGCCATCGAAGCCCGCCAAGCGGCGCTGAGTCTTTGGATTGAAACGCAACGCCCGGTTCTTCTGCGTCTGACGAACACCCGAGATGGTCGGGGTCGTCGGGCGCGAAAGAACCGGGCGTGTGTGTTTTTGCTGCAAGAACTCAACGCGTTCCGACGCCGCCACCGGCGAGGCGCGGGGTGGCGGTGATGGGCGGGGCGTTCTCCACGCGCTGCTCGATCCAGACGTCGATGACCAGCGTGAACTCATCGTGACGCTGGGGGCGGAACCAGATGCCGACGAAATCCACGGGCTGGCCGTTCCAGGATTCCGCGGTGGTGGCCCAGTCTTCGCTGAGGTGGCCGTCTTTCATGCTGGTGCGGCCGGACTCAGATTCGATCAGTGTCATGACGACGCGGACGCGGGCCTTTTCAATCCAATCGAGCTTCTCGCGAGACGGCTCGTCCAGAGAGAGCTTGCTCAGGAGTTGCTCGTTGGGAAGACGCTTGAGGGTGAGGGTGTGCCGACCGGGCTTCATGAGGTCGATCGGAGGAAACTCAACTTCGTACTGGTCGGCACCGTTTTTTCCGGTTGGAAGGGCGGTGAGCACGCCGTCGCCCTCGTACCAGCCCGGGTGATAGCTCTGGCAGGCGCCGAGGCCCAAACCCAGGGCGAGGGTGCTGGCGAGGATCAACGGACGGCGGATCGATGCGGGCATTGGGGTCGCCTCCATGCGACGGGCGTGAACGAATGGCGCGGCTGTGCCGCTCGGTAATCATCGGCGACTTCGGCCGAAGTTGGCCACTTTGCGTGCTCCCTTTCAGAGCGGCTTCAGGGCTTGGATTTCGCGTCTGCGGCGGGCTTAGCAGAGCGATCGGGCTCGACGTAGAGGCCGGGTGAGCACGGGCTCTTGCTCTGGTCGCCGGGAAGGTCAGAGTGCGGCACGAGCTTGCCACCGGCGTTCAATCTCTGCACGCTCTCGACGGCTTGCGGGGCTTCTTCGACGATCATCGCCGACTGAGGCGGCTTCTTGTTGTCGTCGGCGGGTTTGCCCCAATGGACCGCGTGGAGCGGCTTGCCCTGCGGATCGAGCAGGATCACGCAGTCGGCCTCGTTGGAGAGGGCGGCGTACTGCGATGTGTTCGACATCGTAAAGACATAGGCGTTGTGAAAGCGGTCGTTCTTGCCGCTGGGTGGTTTCGCGGAATCGCCGACGGGACCGCTGAAGGTGGACTTGTATCCGTTGAAGACGACGACAGTCTCGCCGGGCTTGAGCTCGAGTTCTGGAAAGGTGAAGCGGACCTGCGCACTATCGCTTCGGGGCTTGCGCGGAGGGGGTGGTTGAGATGATGGGCGATCACCCGGCTTGTCGGGCTTGGGCTTCGCTGAGCCGGGGGAAAACGCGTCGATGTCGACCACTGTGTAGCCCTTGAGCTGGATGGGCTTGTCATGCGAGTTGGTGAGTTCGATGAACTCGTCACCGATGGCGTCGCGCTTGCCGTCGGCGTTGGCGTCGCCCTTTGTGCCGGGGGGCACGGCAAAGAGGATCTCGGTGATTAGCGGGTGCGGCGCGGGGACGATGGGTTTGGCGTCCGGCCCGGCGATCGCGAGCGCGGGGAGCGATGCACTCAGAACGAGGGTGAGGGCGCGAAGGGATATGGGCATGAGCACACTCCTGAAAACGCGTCCGTGCGATTTGAACAGCACTGTATCAAATCCGCGGACTTGCACATCGCGGGGCTTGAGGTACGCTCTGAAAATGGCACGACCCGAACGCATGTCGAATCGGTGCGGGTTCACGCTGATCGAGCTGCTGGTGGTCATCGCGATCATCGCGCTGCTGGTCGGCCTGCTGTTGCCTTCGCTCGGCAAAGCGCGGGCGGCGGGATGGCAGGTCGTGTGCCTCAGCAATCAGCGGCAGATCGGCACGGCGCTTGGGATGTATTCAGAGAGTTCAAAGGAGATCCACCCGCGCGAGAGCGGGGTGAGTGAGTTCAACAACGGCGGGGTGCCTCAGGTGCCGGCGTGGTTCAACGCCCCCACTCAGCAGGCGCGGGTGAACATCTCTTGGGCGTTTTCGCTGAGGCCGTTTCTGGATGATCGCTGCGTCTCGACGCAGCCAAATGGGGGAGTTCAGGATCGGTACGAGCGTGCGCCATATTTCCGCGACCCGGCGCGGCCGAAGGACCCGCATCAGATTCACTATGTGAACAACGGGCTGAAGTTCACTCGGCTGGTGACGGCGACGCAGGCCACGGCGACGGACCTCGGGAAGCCACCGACGCGGATGAGCAAGTACACGTGGCCAACTCAGACGGCGTATCTGGCGTGCTTTACAGATGATCCCAACGGGGTGCGATGGGGGAACAACTATCTGCCGTCAAACGATGAACTGCAGATCAGCGTGTTCTACGACATGTGGAAGATCTCCAGCGTGACCGGGCTTGGCCCCCAGACGGCGACCGAGGCGCAGCGGATCGCGCCTAGGCGGCATGGGTCCGGGCCGAACGTGCTCTTTCTGGATACGCACGCGTCGATCCTCCCGACGGTGAAGGCGGTAAATCCGGCGACGTGGGATGATGGGGATTATCGATAGCATTGCCCGGATCGACTTCGATTCTCCAGGGGGGCCTAGGGCGAACGCGGGGGGGCGGTTCTGATGGATCTCCCATGTCGCACTTTCACGAAGCGGAAACTGGTCAATCTCGGCTGCGCTGCCCCAAAGACGGGACGCTGATGGAAAAATCGGCGGTCGCCGGCACGGCCGGGGTCACGGTGGATCGCTGCGCCAAGTGTGGTGCCGTGTGGCTCGACAAGAACGAACTTGAGCGGATTCTCGCGGCCGGCGCAGCGTCCAAGGTCGATCTCGGGCCATTCGGGAAAGACAAGCCCAACGGCCCAATTGCTCCACTCATGTGCCCCAGGGATCAGTCACTCCTGACCGAAGTTGCCGACGCCAAGCAGATGCATGTCCTGATCATGATCTGCTCTGAGTGTGGCGGGAAGCTGCTGGATGCGGGCGAATTGATCGATTTGGCCCAGTTCACGGTCGGAGAGCGGATCAAGGCCGCTCTGAAACTGGGTTGATTTTCTGTCTGAAACTGTCGGTTGGCGGAACGAACGGTCTAGGGAAATCCCGCATGACTGGCGTCCTTTACACAAGATTCATAGTTCGTTCGCTCGCACCGGATGCGGGCTTGGAACAATGCCACGCGTTGAAGAGCGACGGCGATGTGCTGTTGGGGGGACTCGGCCTTGGCGCGGTCTTGATGGCGGCGCCTTCATGGAGGTTTCTGGATGAAACGGTTTTTCTCGGCGTGTTTCGTGGGTGCGGCGACGATCGCCGCGATGTCGTCCGTGTCTCTCGCTCAGTCCAAGGTTGAAGTCGACACAAAGATTCCGGAGTACAAGGCGGTCTCCGGGGTTTCCGGGTCGATCAAGAGCATGGGCTCGGATTCGATGAACAACCTGATGACGCACTGGGCCGAGGCGTTCAACAAGTTCTACCCGGCGGTGAAGGTGGAGATCGAGGGCAAGGGCTCGTCGACGGCTCCGCCAGCGTTGATCGAGGGCCAGGCGCAGTTCGGCCCGATGAGCCGCGAGATGAAGGGCTCGGAGATCGACGCGTTTGAGAAGAAGTTCGGGTACAAGCCGACGGCCCTCCGTACGGCGGTTGATGCTCTTGGCGTCTACGTGCACAAGGACAACCCGGTCGCCGAGCTGACTATGGATGATCTGAAGAAGATCTTCTCGGTCGATGGCCCGGAGATGACCTGGGGCGACGTGGGCGTGAAGGACCCGGCATGGGCTGCGCAGAAGATCGCGCTGTACGGGCGCAACTCAGCCTCGGGCACCTATGGGTACTTCAAGGAGCACGCGCTGAGCAAGAAGGACTTTAAGCCCTCGGTGAAGGAGCAGCCGGGTTCGTCGGCCGTCGTTCAGGCGGTGGCGAGCGACAAGTTCGGCATGGGCTACTCCGGGCTGGGCTACAAGACGGCGGACGTGAAGGCCGTCAAGATCGCGGCGAAGAAGGGCGAGAAGGCCTTCGATGCGAACGCCGAGAACGCCTATGCGGGCACCTATCCGCTGGGCCGGTTCCTCTACGTGTACATCAACCACAAGCCGGGCACGCAGATGGAGCCGCTGCGGGCTGAGTTTGTGAAGATGATCTTCTCGAAGCAGGGCCAGGAAGGCGTGATCAAGGACGGGTACTTCCCCGTGACCGCGGCGATCGCTGGCGAGGATCTGAAGAAGTGCGGGCTGGGCGGCCTCTGAGCCCCCGACGCGTTGAATGAACAGGAACCGACAGAACGCATGAGCGACCGGCGGAAGTTGGTCGCTCGTTTTTTCCCCTCGGGTGGGGGTGTTCGCCAAATCGCATTGAGCCGCTGATAGAGTTTTGGAGACCTGATCGCGTCACGCTGAGCCAACCTTCCGCCCCTTCTCACCATGCCGGAATCGCCGATCACGAGCTCCGACCCAGGCCCCATTGTCCCGAGGCCTGCGCGCCGTCGGACATCGGCCAAGGTGCGGGTGGTGGAGCGGATCGCGCAGACGACGATCACGGTGGGCGGACTCGGCGTGATTGCGGCGGTGCTGGCGATCATGGTGGTGCTGGTGGTTGCGGTTCTGCCCTTGTTCAGGGGCGGCGAGGCGACGCTGACGACCTCTGGCTCGGTGAAGCTGGCCGAGCCGGTGCTGTTCACGCAGACCGATGAGTATCTCGGGATGGCGGTGTGGGTGTCGCCGACGGGGCGGATGCAGGCGGTGTTTCTGCCGACCGGGCAGGTGCTTGAGGAGCGATCGCTGATTCCGGAAGGGAAAGCGGTCACCGCCCGGAGCTATGCGCGGCAGCAGGGTGCGATCGCGTTTGGGTTTCAAGATGGCATGGTGCAACTGGGGACGATCGGGTTTGACGCCGCGTTTGTTCGGCTCGACGACGCGACCAGCGCGATGAAGGCGATGGCAGTAGGTGAACGGGCGGTCGAGGGCAAGGGATACGTTGAGCGGACATCACTGGATGGGTGGCGACGAGTGCGTGTGAACGCGGAGATGCGCGAGCCGACGGAGCTCAAAAGCGGATCTGGCGCGGTGACGCTGATCGACTATCGCCCGGGTGGAACGAGCGGGGCGGACTTCATCGCGGCGGTGCGGGAGCAGGGGGCGGAGCTGGATCGGGTGTCCACGGTTCGGCCGCTCGGGGGTGGCACGCCGCGGGTTTCGCTGCAATCGAGCCCATTTGAGCTGACGCGTGAGGGCGGTGGTGGGGGTGGGGGTGTGGGGGCGGCACCTCTGGCGATGTTTGTGTCGGGTGATGGGGCGGATCTGTTTGTGCCTTATCACGATGGTCGGGTGCGGCGGTTTGCGATCACGCGCGGGCCAGAGGGAGAGGATGTTGTCCAGAAGGCCGACGACCTGAACGTGGCGAGATCGGGCGAGACGCTGACTTCGGCGACGATGCTGCTGGGGGCCAAGACGCTGGTGCTGGGGACGAGCCAGGGGCGTGTGCTTGCGCTGTTTGCGGTGCGTGCGCCGGGTGTGTCCACGCCGGATCAACGGAAGCTGGTACTGGCGCACGAGCCCGGTGGCCCGGGCACGTCGGCGATCTCTTCGCTCGCGGTAGCTTTGCGGGATCGATCGTTCGTTGTGGGGGATGAGGCCGGGCGCTCGGTGCTGCGGAACATGACCAGCGGGAAGCTGGTTGCTGAGACGAACTCGCCGGGCGGGACAGCGAGTCCGGTGGCTGCGGTGGAAATCGCGCCTAAGGGCGATGCGGTGCTGAAGGTGATGGGCGACGGGTCGTATCAGGTCTGGTCGGTTGAGCCGGGGCATGCCGAGGCGAGTGCGCTGAGCTTGTTTGGCAAAGTCTGGTATGAGGGAGAGAGCGAGCCGAGCCACACGTACCAATCCTCGTCGGGCGAGGACAGTGCTGAGCCGAAGCTGGGGCTGACGCCGCTGATCTGGGGGACGCTCAAGGCGACGTTCTACGCGATGATCTTTGCGGTGCCGCTGGCGATTCTGGCGGCGATCTATACCAGCGAGATGCTGCACCCGGGGGTGCGAAATCGGGTGAAGCCGGTTGTGGAGTCGATGGCGTCGCTCCCGTCGGTGGTGCTTGGGTTTGTCGCGGCGCTGATCGTGGCTCCGTTTGCACGGGATTTTCTCGCGAGCGTGCTGCTGGCGCTTTTCGTGGTGCCGGTGGGCGTGCTGATCGCGGCATATCTGTTTCAGATGCTGCCGATCCGCGTGACGACGCGGTTGGGGAGCGGGCGGCACTTTCTGCTGGTGCTGGGCGTGACGCTGCTGGGCCTCCTGGCGAGTGTGCCGATTGGTCGGGGCGTGGAACGCGTGCTGTTCAGCCCGACCGACAACGAGGTGCTGGTGATGGCGGGCTCGTTTGAGCCAGCGCGGGCGGATCAGGTGCCGGCGTGGGTTGGCACAAAGCTGTCGCTCACCAGCGAGGAGCAGGACACGCTCCGGCGGCTTGGGTTGTACTGGCGCGATGGCAAGGTCGTTCAGGCCAAGGGCTCGTTGAATGAGCCGAGTGTCGCGGCGATCGTCGAGCGGAATGGGCTGCGGCGGGCGGACATCAAGCTGTGGTTGGATGGGATCATCGGCGGTGCGTGGCCCGGGTGGTTCATGTTGCTGGTCGCGCCGGGAGCGGCGATCGCGTTGATGCTCAAGGTGCGGACGGTGGATCCAATACTGGATCGCCGCGCGGAGCTGCGCACCGGAACCCGTGCGGCGGTGGTGGAGTTTGCCAAGTTTGTGTGCGTGCTGGCGATCGCGATGGTGTTTGCCGCGATCGGAGCGTGGGTGCTCTCGACGATCGGCATGGATGCGCGTGATTCGATCATGGGGCCGTTCAACCAGCGGAACAGCCTGGTGGTGGGGATCATCATGGGATTTGCGATCATCCCGATCATCTACACGGTGAGCGAGGATGCGCTGTCGGCGGTGTCGCCTTCGCTGCGGTCGGCGTCGCTGGGTGCAGGGGCCACGAGATGGCAGACGGCGATCCGCGTGGTGCTGCCGGTGGCGGCGAGCGGGATCTTCTCGGCTTGCATGATCGGGCTTGGCCGGGCGGCGGGAGAGACGATGATCGTGCTTATGGCCACCGGCAACACGCCGAGCATGGACACGAGCATGTTCAGCGGATTCCGCACACTGGCGGCGAACATCGCGGTGGAGTTGCCCGAGGCGCCGGTGGATTCAACACACTATCGCGTGCTGTTTCTGTGCGGGCTGGTGCTGCTGGTGATGACGTTCATCGTCAACACCGCCGCCGAGCTTGTTCGGCAGCGTTTCCGAAGGAGGGTTGCGGGCCTTTAGGCCTGGCTTGCCATGGGACAGCTCACCCAGCCCAACCCTGTGATCGCCCCGGTCGATGTGGCGAACCACCAAGGAGGTTCGCGACCTCTGCTTGGAGCTCGGCTTGGTTCGCCGAAATCTCGAGCGACGCCGCTGTCTGCACGCGGCGAGCCGGTGGTGTGGCTGACGGGCATGGCGATGTCGATCTGTATCGTGATGATCGTCGCGCTTCTGGGCATCACGGTGTATCAGGGATCTCGAACATTCTGGCCAAAGCCCATCGACACGCTGGTGATGACCGATGGGCGCGTGGTCATGGGCATGCCGATGGCGACCGAGCACTTTGTGCCTCAGGAGAGCGATCGGGCGGCAATTGAGAAGCTGAAGGCCGATGCCGCGGGGTTCATTCCCGGCGCATTCGATGCTCAGGGGCGGCCCGTGCGGACGCTGTATCGCATCGGCAACAAGGAGATTCGCGGCGAGCCGTTCGAGTGGATCGAGTTGTACAAGGTCAAGTCCACCCGCCGCGACCCGGAAGCGACGCTGCTCGAGCGGAACAACAACTGGGGGCTCTGGATCGGCGTGGCGGAGCGCGTGGAGCGACGGGTG
Source organism: Phycisphaerales bacterium (assembly GCA_019750095.1). Classification (GTDB taxonomy): domain Bacteria; phylum Planctomycetota; class Phycisphaerae; order Phycisphaerales; family UBA1924; genus UBA4658. Next base: position 20,990 of record JAIEOW010000052.1, on the reverse strand, counting down.
AAGCCCGCCGAGGGCTCTGGTTCGCCCGTGATCACGACCCTTGCGGCGGCGGAAAAGGGCAAGGGACTATGGAGAAGTATTGCGCCTCTGCACGGGGAGGCGAGCGACCGGCGTGGGCAGATCGCGGTGCTGAGCAAGGGCGAAGTGGGGGAGATCAATCAGCGGCTGGAGCGCGAGCGTCAAGACTTTGAACAGGCCAAGCTCGCGGCGGCGCGGGCGAAGGCGGGGATGGGGCCGGCGTTTGGCGCGGGCGTGTGGTGGGCGTGGTTGGTGATGGCTGTGGGGCTGGCGGCGGTTGCGGCGGTCATGACGCGTCGGCTCATCCAGATGGCGGATCGACCCGGGAGCGTGACTCCGACGCGGCGATTGGTGGTCAGTGCCTGCTGGGTGGTGGCGATCGGAGCTGCGCTGGTTGCGGTGCTGGAACGCCCGTCGTCGGCGAGCATGAGCGAACAGGAACTCGCCGCACTGGAGACGCGATACAAGGCCAAGTCGGATGAACTGAACGCGGCGTACCAGTCGGTGCTCGATCGGATCAAGGAGATCGACGCGCGGGATGCCGAGGTGCGACTGATCGTGCGGGATGCCGAGTCCGGTCGATTCGCTCCGACAACGTCGACCGCGCCCGATGAGCCGATGCGCCTGTCGAGTGTCGTGCGCTGGGTAGAGCCGAATCAACTGACTTTCGCGGGCAAGGTGGGCGTGTATCTGGATCGGTGGCGCGAGTTTGTGTTTGACGAGCCGCGGAACACGAACACTGAAGGCGGGATTTTCCCGGTGATCTTCGGGACGGTGCTGCTGACGCTGCTGCTCAGCGTGCTGGTGGTGCCGCTGGGCGTGATCGCGGCGTTGTATATGCGCGAGTACGCAAAGCAGGGCGTGATGATCTCGGTGGTGCGGATCTGTGTGAACAATCTCGCCGGGGTGCCGAGCATTGTGTATGGGGTGTTCGGGCTTGGGTTCTTCTGCTACACGCTTGGTGCGTATATCGATCGCGGGCCGATGCCAGAGATGGTGGTGTCGCGGTTTGCGTGGTGGGCGGGGGCCATAGGGCTTGGGATGGTGGTGGTGTTTGCGGTGGCGATGGGGCTGTATGGGCGGCCAAAGCCCGGGCGAGAGGCGACGCGGACGCAGAAGTGGCTGATGCTTCTCTCCGCGCTCACATGGCTCGCGGCGGCGGCGGGTGTGGTGGGTTTGCTGGTGGGCACGCCCTATTTTCATGGGTTCTATGAGTATCGCCCGGCGGCGACGTTTGGCACACGCGGGCTTCTGTGGGCCGCACTGACACTGTCGCTGCTGACGTTGCCGGTGGTGATCGTGGCGACAGAAGAGGCGATCGCCGCGGTGCCGCGCACGATGCGTGAGGGGTCGTATGGGTGTGGCGCGAGCAAGTGGCAGACGATTCGCCGGATTGTGCTGCCCCGGGCGATGCCGGGGATCATGACGGGGATGATCCTGGCGATGGCACGCGGTGCGGGCGAGGTGGCTCCGCTGATGCTCGTTGGCGCGGTGAAGCTGGCTCCGGAGCTCTTGGTGAGCAAGAGCCCGCCATTCTTGCACCTGGAGAACTCGTTCATGCACCTTGGCTTCCACATCTTTGATGTGGGGTTCCAGAGTCCGGATTCTGAGGCAGCGCGGCCGCTGGTCTGGACGACCACGCTGGTGCTGGTGTGCATCGTGCTGTTTCTGAATCTCGCCGCCATTCGCATCCGGGCCAAGCTCCGGAGCAAGTACATTGGTGGTGCGTTCTAGAGTTGTTGTATCCGCAGAGGTTGATCACTACAGAGTTCCACCCCGAAGACCCATGGACGCACCCACAAAGCACAACTCCAATGCACGCGGTAGCGGCCCAGGCGAAGGGGGCGAGGAAGTGACCCGCGCGACGATTCTGCCCAAGGGCCCGGGCAACGAAGACCCGACTGCTGCGACATTGATTCCGCTGAACGCTCCGGTGGCTGTGCCGGTGGAAAGTGCGCCCACGGGTCGGGTCTCGTCAGGATCGCCGGCGATGGCGTCGGGGATCGAAGCGATTCGTGAGGGCAGGCCGTTTGAGCCGCGGATTCACAAGGAAGTGGCGCAGCACGAGCCGGTGGTTCGAGCAGAGAAGTTCGACCTGTTCTATTCCGGCAAACAGGCCTTGCACGGGATCAACATGGACTTTCCGCGGAACAAGGTGACCGCGCTCATCGGGCCGTCGGGCTGCGGCAAGTCAACGCTGCTGCGATCGATCAACCGACTGAATGATCTCGTGGATGGTGTGCGCACGCAGGGCGAGATCTTCATCAACAACCTGCCGGTGTACGCGCCGGATGTGGACGTGATCGACTTGCGCAAACGCATCGGGATGGTCTTTCAGAAGTCCAACCCGTTTCCGATGAGCATCTTTGAGAACGTGGTCTATCCACTGCGCATCGACGGCGAGCGGCGCAAGGGCGTGCTGGCCGAGGCGTGCGAAAAATCGCTTCGGGCGGCGGCGCTTTGGGATGAGGTCAAGGATCGGCTGAAGGATTCGGCACTCGCGCTCTCCGGAGGGCAGCAGCAGCGATTGTGCATCGCGCGCGCCATCTCTGCCGAGCCCGAAGTGCTGTTGATGGATGAGCCGTGCTCGGCGCTCGATCCGATCGCGACGCTCAAGATCGAGGAACTGATCCACGACATCGCGGGGCGATACACGGTCATCATCGTGACCCACAACATGCACCAGGCGGCCCGCGTGAGCGACTTCACGGCGTTCATGTACCTCGGGCGGCTTGTGGAATATGGCAAGACGGCGGCGATCTTCCAGCGGCCTCAGCTTCCCGAGACTGAGCAGTACGTCACGGGTCGGTTCGGGTGACGTTTGCTGTTTGTGGGGAGGTCAGAATAACCGGGCGACCCTGTGAGATCCCCTTTGGCGGCGCGGAAATCGCCATGGATCTGGGGTCCAAGGGCTCTCGGGCATAGGATTTCGGCCCGACTTCCACCGCGCACGGCCCAGCCGAACGCGTGGGCGTCCGATAGTTCAAAGCTGTCGAATGTCTGGAAGGGACGGGGTTCGGGGGTGGGTCGTGGATGGATGGATTCTGACCCGCACGGACAGGGGTTCATAATGAGTGGCGCCCAGCAACCGCAAGCACCCAGAGCCGTTTCGCCTTCGGTGAACTCGTGGAGCGCGGAGTATCTTGACGCTCAGTATCAGCAGTTTCTCGCTGACCCTTCCGGCGTTGCGCCGGACATGGCGGCGTTCTTTCAGGGGTTTGATCTCGCCTCTGCTCGGGGTGCTGGTGCTGCGAACTCGGGTGGCGTCTCGGCGGTGCAGAGCGCCAGCGAGGACCTGACCGCCGCGTATCGCGCGCTCGGGCATCTGCGGGCGAAAATCGATCCCTTTGGTACGACCCGCGAGGGGCCCAAGGCGCTCACGCTTGAGTATCACAAGCTTGCGTCGAGCGATCTGGACAAGCCCGTGCGCTCGGAGATTCTGCCCGGCGGCACCGGAACGCTTCGACAGTTGATCGACGCGCTCGAACGCAGCTATTGCGGCTCGATCGGGGCCGAGTTCATGCACATTCCCGATGACGCTGAACGGGCGTGGTTCCGGGAGCGCTTTGAGGGCTCGCTTCGGCCCGCGCCGCTGAACGCAAGCGAAAAGCGCGAAGTGCTGGAGCAGATCACTTCGACCGATCGCTTTGAGTTCTTCCTGGGCAAGCGATTCCAGGGCAAGAAGCGGTTCAGCGTCGAGGGCATCGAGGCGGTGATCCCGCTGCTGAAGTTCCTGACGCAGCGCGTCGGCGAGCTGGGCGGTAAGGAGATCATCCTGGGCATGGCGCACCGCGGCCGACTCGCGGTGCTGAAGAACTATCTTGGCAAGGACGCGCACAAGCTCTTCACCGAGTTCAAGGACGCCTGGATGGAGGGCGTGAACCAGGGTGGCGGCGACGTGAAGTATCACCGCGGATACTCCGGTGATCAGGCGATCAACGACGCGGGCGGCGTTGTGCATCTCTCGATGCTGAACAACCCCAGCCACCTGGAGAGCGTGAATCCGATCGTGATGGGCCGCGCGCGGGCCAAGCAGGACCTTGCGGGTGATGCCGAGCGGCGCATGGTCGTCGCGCTGCTCATCCACGGCGACGCAGCGGTCGCGGGGCAGGGCATCGTCGCCGAGTGCCTGAACATGTCCAAGCTCGACGGCTATGACGTCGGCGGGACGCTGCACGTGGTGCTGAACAATCAGGTGGGTTTCACGACCGATCCGCGTGATGGGCGCAGCACCGAGTACTGCACCGACGTGGCGAAGATGATCAACTCACCCGTGCTGCACGTGAGCGCAGACGATCCGGATGCCGTGGTCGCAGCGGCGCGGCTGGCCGCGGAGTATCGCCACCAGTTCCGCAAGGATGTGTTCATCGATCTGGTCGGCTTCCGCCGTTACGGGCACAACGAACAGGATGAGCCGACCTATACGCAGCCGGAGCTGTACGCAAAGGTGGCGGCGCATCCGGGCACAATGACGACCTATCGCGCAAAGCTGGTGGCCGAGGGTGTGCTGAGCGCGGCAGAGGCCGAGGCGATGGCCGAGCGTGAGATCGCGGAGCTGGATCGTGTGCTGGAAGAGACGGCTCGACAGCCCGTGAACCCCGTTCCGCCGCCTGGCGGCGGATTATGGGCGGGCGTGACAGGCAACTACACGTTTGATCAGCCCAAGACGGCCGTGGATGCGAAGGTGATCGCCGAGGTGTGCGCCGCGATGGGGCGCGTGCCAGATGGCTTCAGCGTCAGCGCAAAGCTCGTGGGCTCGCCGGACAAGCCGGGCGTGCTGACGAATCGGTTGAACCTGCCCAAGACCGGCAAGGTCGCGCACGCCGATGCCGAGCAGATCGCCATCGGCACGCTAGTGCTGGAAGGCACGCTGGTGCGACTGAGTGGTCAAGATTGTCGTCGCGGCACGTTCACACAGCGTCAGTCGGTGATCCGCGACCAGAAGACCAATGAGCGTCGCACGCAACTGAATCACATCCGCCCGGATCAGAAGGGGCGGTTTGATGTCTGGGACAGCCCGCTGAGCGAGTTCAGCGTCATGGGCTTTGACTATGGCTACAGCCGAGCCAATCCCAGGGCGCTGGTGATGTGGGAGGGGCAGTTCGGCGACTTTGTCAACGGCGCGCAGGTGCTGATCGATCAGTACCTCGCCTCGAGCGAGGTGAAGTGGAACCGCTGGGCGGGGCTTGTGCTGCTGCTGCCCCATGGGTACGAGGGGCAAGGCCCCGAGCACTCGTCGGCGCGGCTGGAGCGATTCCTTCAGCTCTGCGCAAATGACAACATGGAAGTGGTCTATCCGAGCACGGCGGCGCAGATGTTCCACCTGCTCCGTCGCCAGGTGCATCGCAACTTCCGCAAGCCGCTGATCGTGATGACGCCCAAGAAGTACCTGCGCATCGAGACATCGGCGATGAGCGATCTGTCGACCGGCGGGTTCCAGCACGCGATCGACGATCCCGCGCAACCTATGGCGAAGGACGTGAAGAAGGTCGTGTATTGCACCGGCAAGGTGTACCACGAACTGAACGAGCGCCGGAACGCGATCGGCGCTCGCGACATCGCGATCGTGCGCATCGAGCAGCTCTATCCGTTCCACACCAAGGCCGTGCGGGCGATCGATGATCGCTATCCCAAGTCGGCGACGCGCGTCTGGGCGCAGGAAGAGCCGCGAAATCAGGGCGCGTACATCTTCATCGCCGACGTGTTCCGTGAGCAGCTTGGCGTGAATCTGCAGTATGCCGGACGCGCGGCGTGCGCGTCACCGGCGACGGGATCGGAAAAGGCCCACGGGCTTGAGCAGGAGGCAATCCTGACTTCGGTCATCGGGCCACCCCCGGCGGGCGCGAGCACGGACGACAAGCACGGCGCTCCGTCCGGCGTGGTCAGTCACGCAGGGCCGAATGGCGCGTCTGCGAAGGGTGCGCCGGCTTCCAAAGGCAAGCGTTGATCGCGTTGATGTTCTCAGGTTCTCGAATTTTTTTCGCACGTTTCTTTGATTCCCACCTTCAGCAAGCAGGCATCCCATGGCGGTAGACATCGTGATCCCAGCGGCCGGCGAATCCGTCACCAGCGGCGTGATCTCACGCTGGCTCAAGAACGACGGCGACTTTGTCAAGCGTGACGAAGATGTGCTGGAGCTGGAGACCGACAAGGTCACCATGGGCATTCCCGCGCCGGCGTCGGGCGTCCTGAAGACCGCGGCGAAGGCGGGCGACACGGTGAACATCGGGCAGAAGGTGGGCGTGATCGATGAGAAGGCCGTCGCTGCGGCGGCGGTGAGCGAGCCGAAGCCAGCTCCGGCCGCGGCGGCGCCTGTGTCGAATGGACGGTCGGCTCCGGCCGCGAGTGCGCACGCGGCTGAAGACGTCCGCGCGACGCCGCTGGCCCGCAAGCTCGCCGACGAGCGCGGGGTGGATCTGCACGGCGTCGCCGGCACCGGCGCGGGCGGGCGTGTGCGAGAGCAGGATGTGCAGGCGATTATCGATCAGAAGTCCGGCGGCACCGCCGTTGGTGTTGCGGCTCGGCCATCGCCAGCGCCCGTGGCCGCCGCGCCCGCGGGCGGTTCTGGTTCCGCCCGCAGAGAGCGCATGAGCCCGCTGCGGCAGCGCATCGCGGCCCGACTGGTCGAAGCACAGCACACCGCGGCGATGCTGACCACGTTCAATGAGTGCGACATGTCCGCCGTCATGGCGCTGCGTGCTCAGCACAAGGAATCGTTCGAGAAGAAGCACGGGGTGGGCCTGGGCTTCATGTCGTTCTTTGTCAAAGCCGTGGTCGGCGCGCTCAAGAGTTTCCCGCTGATCAACGCCTCGATCGTGCAGAACGAGCGCGGCGAGCTGGAGATCGAGCATCACGACTTCTACGACGTCGCCGTCGCCGTGGGCACGCCCAAGGGGCTGGTGGTGCCCGTGCTGCGCGGCTGCGACAAGCTGAGCTTTGCCCAGATCGAGAGCGGGATCAAGGACCTCGCCATCCGTGCCAAGGATGGCAAGCTCGCCCTCAGCGAGATGCAGGGCGGCACCTTCACGATCACCAACGGCGGCATCTACGGCTCGCTGATGAGCACGCCGATCCTGAACCCGCCGCAGTCGGGCATCCTGGGCATGCACAGCATCAAGAACCGCCCGATCGAGCACCCCACGGGCAGCGGCCAGATCGCTTTGCGCCCCATGATGTACCTGGCGTTGAGCTACGACCACCGAATCGTGGACGGTGCGGAAGCCGTGCAGTTCCTGGTGAGCGTGAAGAACGCCATTGAGGATCCGACGCGGCTGCTGATTGGGATGTGATGCAGAAGTGATCCTTGGATTGTGATTGAAACATTCATCACTTTCTGCGATGTGTGTCGATGCTTCCAGCGCCTGATTGTGGCAGGCAAGGGAGGCCTCATGCAAAGGGTTGCAATCTGGTCGTGGCCGGCGCTGGCTCCATGGGTGCTCACGGCTGTTCAGTGCAATGCTCAGCCTCCTGTGTTTGAAGGCCTCGGAGTTCTGTCCGGTGGTGAAAACTCCGTTGCGGTCGGAGCGAGCCGGGATTTGTCAGTTGTTGTTGGCTGGGGTTATCTGCCAAGCGGCATCAGTTACGCTCAAGTTCCCGCCGAGTGGACTCAGGGAAGTGGGTTCGTGGTGGCGGGGCCGGTAAACCTCATGAGAACGATTCGCGGCGTCAGTGGAAGTGGAGGGGTGATCTTCGGAAATCGCGTTTCGACCTATTCGATCGCATCTGTTTACGATCGTTCCTCCGGTGAGTTTAGAGAGATCGGGGGCTTGCCGGGGGATCGAGTGTCGACAGCCGATCGATCGAGTTTCGATGGAAGTGTCATCGTCGGGACATCAACCAGAGACTTCGGAGTTCTATCCACCCGAGCGTTTCGTTGGACGTTGGCCGGCGGGATGTCTTCGCTCGGAGTGTTGCCTGGGTATTCAACAACGCAACCCGCGGGCGTGAGCGATGACGGGAGTGTCATTGTTGGCACTTGTCGCAATGATGCAGAAGGAACAAGTCGTGCGTTTCGATGGACCGCCACAGAGGGAATAACTCCGCTGGGTGTCCACTCGCCCGAAGTTCAAAGCAGCGCCACAGGAATTTCAGGAGACGGGCGCGTCGTAGTCGGTGTGATGTACGAGCAAGGTGCGGTGAGCTACCAAGGGACAGCTTTTCGATGGACTGCGACGTCTGGTTTTTCTGATCTTGCTCGCACTCCGGGAGTGTACATCTCTCCCACGGCCTTGAACACCGACGGGCGTGTGATTGCGGGTAAGCGACTTCAATCTTCGGGGAACGGCGCTTGGATTTGGACGGAGGCGTCCGGACCGCTCTTTTTGGCGGGGTACATTCGAGCGTTGGGCGGCGACCCGTCCGGTTGGCAGCTTTCAACCGTTGTGGGCGTGAGTGGAGACGGTCGAACCATCGTGGGGCAGGGAAGAAACTCAAGCAGCCCGCTTTCTCGAAACTTCGACGATGAAGCATGGATCGCAAGACTTCCCGAAAACCTCCCGGATTGCCTGAGCGTGCAAGCTCCTCGTGTCACTCTGGATTGCCGAGGCTATCCGGGCACATTTTCGGTAGCAGCGATTGGTCCGGAGCCGGTCCGGTGCCAGCCCCAGTACCGTGTGCCAGGCGGAGAATGGAGCGAAGTGTTCGGTGAGTATTGTACCGACGGAACTCGCGCAATGGTGTCAACTTTCGGCGACATACGGGCTGGAGGGGGGTTCTTTGCACGATCCTGCCAGCCCCGCACGATCCTTGAGATACGCGTGAGGGCTTCCAATGACTGTACCGTCAGATTCAGCCCAGCGATCACGATCAAGATCTGCCGAGCGGATATGACATGTGATCAAGTCGTTGATATCACGGACTTGAATCGTTTTCTGGATCTTTGGTTCGGTGGGAACGGCTCGGCTGATCTTCTTCGAATCGGACCGTTGCAGCCAGCGAACCTGATTCGATACCTCGACGACTGGTTTGTTGGGTGTTGACCGATGCTTATCAATGCAATGGCCCGAGCGGAGTGCTCGGGCCATCGTTGATAGTGAGATATTGGGGCAAAGCGTGCCCGGGCTTGCGCCCGGGCCTCAGATTGAGCCGATCAGCGGCTCACTTCTTGCTGCTCTCGCCTTCCTTGATCGCCTTCACCAGGTTGGCCGGCATCGGGCGATACTCCAGGAACTCCATGGTGTTGCTGGCTCGGCCCTGCGACATGCCGCGGAGCGAGGTCGTGTAGCCGAAGAGTTCTTCCAGGGGGATTTCGCTGGTGATGAGCTTCACCGGGTCGCGGTCTTCGGTGTCGAGGATCATGCCGCGGCGGCTGGAGACGTCGCCGGTGACGTTGCCCACGTAGTCGTTGGGCACGGTGATGACGACCTTCATGATCGGCTCAAGCAGCGTCGGGCCAGCCTTGGCGACGGCTTCCTGCAGGGCGATTCGGCCGGCCTGCTCGAAGGCGATCTGGCTGGAGTCGACGTCGTGGTATGAGCCGTAGGTCAGCGTGACCTTGATGTTGATGAGGGGGAAGCCAGCGTAGACGCCGGTCTTGGCGGCCTGGCGCACGCCGTACTCGACCGAGGGGATGAACTCCTTGGGGATCACGCCGCCGACGATGGCGTTGACGAAGACGACGCCGTCTTCCATCTCCAGTTCCTCTGCGGCCGCCTGCTCGGGCGTGCAGGGCTCGAGCGAGATCATGCAGTCGCCGAACTGACCGCGACCACCGGACTGCTTCTTGAACAGACCGCGGACGTCGGAGACCTTCTTGGTGATGGCCTCGCGATAAGAGACCTTGGGCTTGCCGACGTTGACGTTGATCTTCATGTCGCGGATGAGCTTGTTCTTGATGATCTCAAGGTGCAGCTCACCCATGCCGGAGATGATCGTCTCGCCGGTCTCTTCGTTGTAGTTGGAGCGGAAGGAGGGGTCTTCGCGGCGGATGACGCCCAGGGCTTCGGACAGCTTGCGCTTGTCTTCCTGCGTCTTGGGCTCGATGCTCATCGCGATGACGGGCTCGGGGAAGAACATGCGCTCGAGCATGATCGGCTGATCGGGGTCGCAGAGCGTGTCCCCGGTGTACGAGTCCTTGATGCCGACGACGGCGACGATGTTGCCCGCGGTGACCTGCTCGAGCGGGATGCGGTTCTGGGCGTGCATCTCGAAGATACGGGACGCGATCTCGCGCTTGCTGTTGCCGGGGTTGAGCAGACGCTGGCCCTTGGCGAGCGTGCCGGAGTAGACGCGCATGTAGGTGAGGTCGCCGTGCTGATCGCTGACGACCTTGAAGACCAGCGCGCTGAACGGCGCGGCGGTGTCGTGCGGACGGGTCATCTTGATGTCCTTGTCGCGCGGGTCTGTGCCCTCGACCTCTGGCTTCTCGTTTGGATTCGGCAGATACTCAACCACGGCGTCGAGAAGCCGCTGGATGCCGACGTTCCGCAACGCCGCGCCGCAGAGCACCGGGTAGCACCGGCGCGAGATCGTGCCGGAGCGGAGGGCCTTCTTCAGCTCGGGAATGGTGACGCTGCTCTCGTCGGTGAGATACTTGCTCGCCAGCTCGTCGTCGAGCTCAGCGATTTTCTCGACCATGATGTGGCGCCACTTCTTGACGTCTTCGAGCATGTCTTCGGGAACGTCCTTCTCGATGACCTTCTCGCCCTTCTCGCCCTCGAAGAAATAGGCCCGCATGGTCATCAGATCGATGATGCCCTTGTGGTCGTGGCCGAGGCCGATGGGATACTGGATCGGGATGCCGTTGGCGCCGAGGCGGCTCTTGATGGTGCCGAAGGAGAAGTCGAAGCTCGCGCCGACCTTGTCCATCTTGTTCACGAAGCACAGACGGGGGACGCGATAGCGGTCGGCCTGACGCCAGACGGTTTCGGACTGAGCCTCGACGCCTTCCTTGCCGTCAAACACGGCAACCGCGCCGTCGAGCACGCGGAGCGAACGCTCGACTTCGATCGTGAAGTCCACGTGGCCCGGGGTGTCGATCAGGTTGCACTTGTATTCCTTGCCCTCGTGGGTCCAGGGGCATGTGGTGGCGGCGGACTGGATGGTGATGCCGCGCTCCTGCTCTTCCTGGAGGAAGTCCATGGTCGCGGTGCCCTCGTGCACTTCGCCGATCTTGTAGTTCTTGCCGGTGTAGTACAGGATGCGCTCGGAGACGGTGGTCTTTCCGGCGTCGATGTGGGCGCAGATGCCGAAGTTGCGAATATGGCTCAGGTCGGTGGGCATGGGTCAGTCCTTCTGGCGTGTTCTTTCGCGTGTGCGAATCAATGTGCGGGTGTCGTTTGTTTGATCGTTGATGTGCGAGAACGTCGTTCGGCGGTTGTGCTGGAGACAGCTCCGGCGGGCGTTGAGAAATCAACGCGTCGGAAGTGCGGCCGGGTTGTTCGTCGTCGCCGGTGGCTTTGGCCTCGGGCGGTGAAACCCTGCGAGCCCCACGGACAACCTCAGGGGCGGCGTGATCGCGCCTCTTCGTCGGAATCGTCGGCGTTGGAACCGTCGTTCATGGTGGTCGCTCGATGCGGAAGCTCGTTCGGTATCGCAGGATAACGAGATACGAACAAGAACCGATTATTGGGGCCGAATGTGCACAGGTCAAGGACGAGGGGGCGTCGGCGGATGCACTCCGCCATCGCGCTGGGCGATCGAACGCATGGCGTCGCGGTCGGCATCCGACATTCCCCGAACGGCTCGATCCAGACGGGCGAGACTGTCGAGCTCCAGGGCCTTCTTCGCCCACGCGGCGGCGTCGGTCGGTTTCCCTGAGCGATTGCAGAGCTTGGCCAGTGCGACGGTGTTCGGGAGGTTGTAGGGATCGAGCTCCGCACACGTCTGCCGTGCGGCGATCGCGCTGGCCAAGTGCGTCGGGTCGTTCAGTACATCCGCCATCTTCTGATACACGGTCGCCAGCCAGGCCCAGTCGCCGGACTTGGGTGCGGGCAAATCCTGCACGCGCATCGCGGCCGCGGCATCAGTGAACGCGCGCGTGGCCTCGGAACGCCCGCCGCGGGCGATGGCGAGTTCGGCCCGTCGAACCAGGAGCAGGCTCAGCTCGCGCAGTGGGCGCCGATCGGTTCGATCGAGTTCATACGCGGCGATCAGCGGCATCTCTGCGGCCATGATCTGTCGAAGTTCAAGCTCGTTCATCGCGCGACCGAAGTCCTGAGTCGTGACCGACACCGGGCGCCCGAGCACGATCGAGAGATCCTTGGCGATGCCCCCTGGAGTCTCGCGCACATCCGAGAACGGCGTGACGCCCGCGGGAGTCTCGAGGGCACGCAGTCGCTCGCCAAAGGCCGGGATCATGCGGATGAGATCCGCCGCCGTGCGCAGATGCGATTCTTGGCTGCGAACGCGGGCCAACGCTGGATACGCGAAGCCGCACGCGACAAGAAGTGAGAGAGCTGCCAACACGAGCGTGAGGTGGGAGTGAGCTTTGCGCGGTGTCTTGGTCGCGCTGTCGGGCGTGCGGGTGTCGCTGCCGACGGCGGCGAGGGCGATCAAGATGGCCCACAGGGGTGCTGAGGACACAAACGAAGCCGTCACTTCGATCTGACTGTGAGCGAGCAATGCGATTGCCGCGGCGGCGAGGCCGATAGAGGCATGACGCGCGCTCCATGCACGCATGAGCGCGAAGGCCAGAGCGCACCACCCGATCACGCCAAAAACTCGGACCGCCGCCATCTCGGGAACGATGAACGGCGACTCGAGCCAGGTGGCGGCAAGCGTGGCGATGGTTGGAACTGCCATGGCCGCGCGATACTCAGAGCGAGCGGGATCCGAGCTTGTTTCGGAGCGTTCGGTGGTGATCGATGCGCGACCGATGCGCCACGCGGCGAGCACGAGCAGCGCGATCCACGCGATCCCGAAGACCCCGAGCGTGGAGAGCCAATCGAAGGCGATGCTGTGCGGACTGGCGACTTCTTCAGGGCAGATCGGCGGCTTGGCGATCAGAAAGGCCTGCTGAAAACCGTCCGGCCCGACGCCCTGGAAAGGATGCGATGCAAAGATCCGGGTCGCGGCCTGAAGGTAAAACCAGCGGAACAGAATGCTCAGTTCGCCAATCCGCTCACCGACGGCCCCACGCATGGCGATGAGGCCGAGCCCGCCGATGATGGCGATCACGGGCAAGCTGCGAGCGATCACGCTGAGAACTTTCGCACGATGGACAGACAAGATGATGGCTACTGCGGCGATCCCGATGCCAAGGGCGATCATGCCGCCCTTTCCGCCTGCGAGCAGCACGCACGCGACTCCGCCGAGAAAGGCGAGGCCGATGCCAGTCGCCGCGACCTTCGACGATCTTCTCGCGCCGAGGCACATCGCCAGGAGTGCTGCCGAAATGCCCGCGGCCAGGGATGCGTAGACGTTGGAAAGCCCAAACCACGCACTCGCTTCCGGCTGGCTGAGCCGTCGCTCAAAGCCGAGGGCCATGGGCGATCCCGCTGACCACCCGTGTGCGGCGAGCACGCGATCTTTGTTGGCGCGGAAGTTCTCCAAGGTCTGGGGATGCTCGATGAAGACCTGCTGTGCGCCGCGCAGAAGCAGAAGGACGACAAAGCCAAGCACCACTGCCGCGAGCATCCGGCGCACGCGGAGGTCTTGGCCGTTGATATAGATCGCAAGAGCGCTCAGGGCCGCGGCCACCCACGACGCGCCGATGCGGAGGTCGCCGACCGAGCGGTCGCCAAAGTGTGTGTGCAGCAAGACACCGACGACGCCAACAAGGGCGAGACTACACGCCAGAGCAGGAAACCGGAGCACCGGCCGTGAGAGGCGTGCAAAGAGCAACAGCAGAGCCGCTCCAAGCATCGAGATTGCATCACACAGAATCGACCCCGACGGCCCGAGTGCCGGCGTCCGCAGGGCGTAGACCATCGGGCTGAGGTCCCAATCCGAAAAGATCGTGATGTTGGTCGTCGCACGCACAAGCTGCGGCGTCAGCAGTAGCAGGGTGCCCGCGTACATGACGCCATCGGCGAGTGCCGGTGGTTTCATCTCGACCGGTGTGTTTGGAGTCAGTGTGCGCATCGGCGACTCATCCTCGCTCATCAGGCCGACGCGCCCATTCGTACGCGGCGATCACCAGGAGAATCAACAGCGTCTGCAGCGCAACAAGCACGGCTTGCCACGGCTCGAGCCTCGGCAGCAGGATCGCCCCGATTCCAGTGGACAGCGTGCATCCATAGATCACCAGCACGGCGGCCCTGCGCGACAGACCGTGACCCACCAGCCGATGCGAGAAGTGCTGCAAGTCACCGACAAACGGCGAACGCCCTTGCGAGAGCCGGATCACGCAGACCGAGCAGAAGTCATACAGCGGCACGGCGAGAATTACCAATGGTGCCAGCAGCAGCGCAACAGTGCTCGACAGATCGCTCGTGCCCGAAACCAGCGGCGCGGGCACGTACGTGATCCGCACGCTCAGGAACGCGATCAGAAAACCGACGATCAGTGAGCCGCCATCGCCCATGAAGATGCTTGCGCCGCCGATCGTCGAGCCGTTCGGCGTGGTCTTGCGCTCGCGAAACGGGAAGTTGAAGACCAGAAATCCGAGCAACGCACCCACGAGCAGCGCGAGCATCGCCGCGACGAACAACTGCCCGCCCGCCAGAGCGATCGTCAGAAAGACCGCCGAGCAGATCGCGGCGACCCCGGCCGAGAGCCCGTCCATGTTGTCCAGAAAGTTGAACGCGTTGGTGATGACGACGATCCAGAGCACGGTGATCGCGATCGAGAGCCACGCCCCGCCGACATGCGCGTCGAGCAGTTCGAGCAATCGCGTGTTGGTGAGCCAGCTCACCGTCGCGCTCACCAGCAGCATGATGACCAGCTTGATGTTCGGCCCGAGCGCACGCCGATCATCGAAGAGTCCGACCACGTGGAGGGCCAGCAACCCGCCCAGCAGCACCAGAGCATCGGGCGTCTTTTCACCCAGCCCGGACCGAAAGCTCGGCAGGTCGCTCCACAGCGAGCGCAGCAGATCGTCCGTCGCCCAGCGTGTCGCGATCACTCCGGCGATGAGAGGCAGGGCGATGCCGAGCATGATGCCCACGCCCCCGATGTTTGGCACTCGGCGCGGCGCATCCTTGATCTGCCCGGCGACTCCGGCGGAGTCCATCGCGTTGAGCCTGCGCCCGATCGATCGCGCAAGCATCGTGCCGCCCGTGGCGAGCAGAAATGCGAGAGCGATGAATCCAAGGACAAGTTCCGTCATGCCGATGGATGTTAGCGGAAATCACGTCTGTGCATGTCGCTCAGGCCCAGATTCCCCGCGCACGCCCATCACGTGCACGAGCACCTGATCGATCCCGTCTCCAAGGACCTTGACGATCACGAGTGCGGCCGTCCCCAGCAGCATGATCCACACGATCCGAATCGGCCAAGGCCCGAGCAGATCAACGATCGTCGGCATCGCCGGTCTCGGTCGGCCGAGATATCCATAGTTACCGCCCGTCAACGCGTTCGCGCCAATCGCGATGAGCGTGTACCCAACGCCGACGACGATCGCCAGCAGCCAGTCGCGCCAAGACGATCGGTACCAACGCACAAAGAAGTCCCAGAACGCCGAGAACAGAATCGACACATGCAGCAGGAACGACATCCAGAACGCCGCGGTCTCGGCTCCGGTCGCCGTGACCGGTGTGAACATCCACTGTGAGCACAGCCCCAGCCCCCAGAAGTGCAGCAGCGTGCGCACCCACCGCGTCCGAGTCAGCATCGCCGCCGGGGCGATCATGCCGACCAGGTCGCACATCTGCAGCGGCAGCGCAACCGCCATCGAAAACCGGGATGGCTGCAACCACCAGATAGTGACCATCGCCGAGATCGCGATCCCGAGGATTCCTGCCGCGATCTCAATCGCTCTCTGGCGTGTTGGTGACGCCTGACGCGCCCAAAGCATCACCGCGCCCGACGCCATCAAGAACGCCGCAACGCCGACATAGTGCTGAGCGGTAGGGGTCATGGTCGGGCGCGCGAGTGGTGGGGGGGTAAGGTAGCGAGGGTGAAGCCGAAGCCGCGGCGGACGGGCCGCGAGCGGCGGGCCGAACCTCCATCTTCGGTGGGATCGACCCAAACCCGCTAATGTTTACCCGTCATGGCCAAGAGAGCTGCCCCCAAACTGGTTTCCGATGACGCCGCGCCCGGCCAGCCGGCCGAAGTCGCCCCGCCGCGCCACCCGGTCACCACGCTCGAACAGGTCTTCGGCCAAGCGGGTGCCAAGCGGCTCTTGCAGGCCGCGATGGCCTCTGGTCGCGTGCATCACGCGTGGATCTTCCACGGCCCCGCGGGTGTGGGCAAGCGCACCGCGGCTGTCGCGT
Organism: Phycisphaerales bacterium; assembly: GCA_019750095.1. Lineage (GTDB taxonomy): Bacteria > Planctomycetota > Phycisphaerae > Phycisphaerales > UBA1924 > UBA4658. Next base: position 4,659 of record JAIEOW010000052.1, on the reverse strand, counting down.
TCGCCGCCGCGCTGCTTGACCCAACGCTCTCAACGACCCTCTCCGGCGAACTCGCCCCGGAAGAGGGCAGCCCTGTCCAGATGCTCGTGCGCTCGGGCTCACACCCCGATTTGCATGTCATCAATAAAGAGCTGGCCGCCATCAGCCGCGACGACAAAGCCCGCGACGGCAAACAGATCACCCTCGCCAAGGTGGTGATCGAGGAGTTCGTGATCGAACCCGCCGCACGCAGCCGCGTGCTCAGCGGCCCCGCAGGCCGCGCGGGCAAAGTCTTCATCATTGATGATGCCGACGCGATGACGGTGCAGACGCAGAACCTGCTCCTGAAGACTCTGGAAGAACCGCCCGAGGGCACAGTGATCATCCTGGTTTCGAGCGCCGAGGACCGGCTCCTTCCGACGATCCGAAGCCGGTGCCAGCGTGTGGCGTTTGTGCCTCTTGAGGATGCCAACATGACGCGATGGCTCGCCCGCCGCGGCGATGGCACCGGCGTGGGTGGCCTCGGCGCCGTGCCTCCGGAGACGCGCCAGTGGGTGTTGCGGTTCTCCTGCGGCTCGCCCGGAGTCGCCGAGGCCGCGCTCGAGAATGACCTCATGGCCTGGGAAGCAGCCATCGGACCAAAGCTCGATCAAGTACTCGCCGGGCGATTCGTTCCTTCGCTCGGGGGCGAGATGGCGAAGATGATCGATGATCGCGCCGCCGCCGTTGTGAAGCAGAATCCTGACGCGAGCAAAGACGCGGCCAACAAGCTCTGGGGTCGGCGGATGCTCGCGTTTGTCGCCGAGGCCCTACGGTCTCGCCTGCGTGCGATGACCACCGGTCGAGCAAAGGACGAGTTGGAGTCCGACATCGGCGTCGCCCGCGTGCTGAGCGCGATCGAAGCGGTGCAGGCCGCGGAGGGTCACCTCGCAACGAACGTGAACCTCGCGTTGCTTTTAGAGAATCTCGTGGCACAGATGAGTGCCGATCCGCTTCCGGTGTGAACGATCAACGCTCTTTTCAAGCCAAAGCCAGAGACGCCCCATGCCGATCCGCCTGGAAGATCTCCGAGCCGCCGCGAAGTCATCGCAACCGATCGTCGGCGATCGCCCGTGCCGATACTGCAACTACAACCTCATCGGCCTCAAGAGCGATCAGAACTGCCCGGAATGCGGCAAGCCCATCTCCGGGCCAAAGGACCTCCCCCGGTACGCCGACCAGATGGTCAACGCGCCCCTGCGGTGGCTCAAGAGCTTCAACCTCGGCTGCACGATGCTCAGTTGGAGCGGGATCGCCATGACGATCCTCGCGTTTGCACTCTTTCTGCTGCCAAGTGCTGGCGTTGCAATCGCGTTCGCAGCGGTGTCACTCTTCTGGGCCGTTGGCGTGTGGATCAGCGTCGCGCCGAGGCCAAAGTCCAAGATGATGATGATCGATCCGCTGCGCGAGTGGCACCTCGCACGCATCTGTGCGAGGGTGTCTCAGTGGTTCTGGCCCATCGCTGGCACGGCGTGCGCATCCTCCTTCGTCACCGAGGGAACGTTGTCAAGCGCACTCGCGGTGGCATCAATCGCGTGCGCGATCATCGGCCTCGTCGGGTGGTGGCCGGCGGGTGCGATCCTGTCCAACCTGGCGTACTGGGCATCGGACACCGAACTCGCCGACCGACTGCGCAACGCCAGTTGGATCACCGCGTTTGGTTTTCTCGCCAGTGCCGCCTATCTCGCGCTCATCAGCGCGGGCTATTTCGGCGGCAGACTGGGTGGCTTTTTGATTCTCGTCGCCTGGACCGGCGGCATCATCGTCCCAGCCGGCTACGGCCTCGTCGCACTCTGGCAGCTCTGGCGCATGTCCCACTGGGTCCTGCTCAACCACGTCACCGCCGCCGCTCGCGATGATCGACTGATCGCCAAAGCCGCCAAGGCCGTGGTCAAGGACGCCGCTCGGAACCCGATCCGTTGACCTTAGCGTTTGTGAATCTGGTGGCACAGGCGTCCCGCCTGTGTGTCGCTGAGAGCAGATTCCGTTCGCCCGCGGCGTTTGTACGCTTTATCTCCCGCTCGCAGGCACACGACTGGATGCGGCTCGCACGCCGAAGGCGTCGACGTCAGTAGCCGGTGGTGGAGCGCAGCGACACCACCGGTCAAACGGCGAATAACCCCGCACGCTGAGAGCGTGCCAGCCGCTCAAGGCGCTGCGCCTTGATATCGCGTCGCACAACGAGCACGCCGTCAGCGTGCGATCGAGCGGCAGTTTCCCGGTGGTGGCGCTGCGCTTCACCACCGGCTACTGACGAATACGCCTTCGGCGTGAAGAACTCGCACAGTCCATGGAGGTTCTGCATGAGTCCAGTGGTGACGGCTCGCCGGCGGAACTCCGCGAGTCGCCGCCCATGGATTTTGGCTGCTCTCATCCTCACCGGGAAAACACGCCCAGCCCACGCCACCTAAGATTGCTCCGTGTCCAACTCCAAGCCCAAAGTCCTCGTCGCCATGAGCGGCGGCGTCGATTCCTCCGTCGCCGCCGCACTGCTCAAGCGTGATGGCTACGAAGTCGTCGGCGTCTTCATGCGCCTCGGCTCACCGGGCGAATCGCTCGACACCCTCATCGACGCCGACGAGGTCTGCAAGCTCGATCAGCCCGGTGGCAAGAAGCTCAAGATCGGGCATCAGGGCTGCTGCTCGATCAACGACGCCGCCGACGCCCGCCTGGTCGCCGCCGAGCTCGATGTGCCGTTCTACGTCGTGAACTTCAAGAAAGACTTCGGCCGCATCATCGACTATTTCGTCGACGAGTACGCCGCGGGTCGAACCCCAAACCCCTGCGTCCGCTGCAACGACTGGCTGAAGTTCGGCAAGCTCCACGAGTATGCCAAGCAGATCGGGGCTGATTTCGTGGCGAGTGGGCATTATGCCAGGATCGGGAATCGGGAGTCGGGAATCGGGAATCGACAAGACCAAGTCGCCTTGAGTGCTGTCTCATCCGACTCCCGATTCCCGACTCCCGATTCCCGATCCCCCGCCCTCCTCCGCGGCATCGACCACTCCAAAGACCAGTCCTACGTCCTCTTCGGCGTGCCGCGTGACCAGCTCAGCCGCATGCTGCTTCCCATCGGCGGCATGCAGAAGTCGCACGTGCGCGATCTGGCCAAGCAGTTCGGCTTGCCGACGTTTGACAAGCCCGACTCACAGGAAATCTGCTTCGTCCCCGACAACGACTACGCCGGGCTCGTCGAGCGCATGCGGCCCGGTGTCGCAGCGCCGGGCGAAATCATCGATTCTGAAGGCCGCGTGCTCGGCGAGCATGGCGGCCAGCACCGCTTCACCATCGGCCAACGCCGCGGCGTCGGCGTCGCGCTGGGCCATCCGATCTTTGTCGTCGACAAGAACCCCCGCACCAACCAGATCACCGTCGGCCCACGCGACATGCTGATGGTCGCATCCTGCACTGCCCACGAGGCCAACTGGTTGGTTGATCTGCACGAGCTCGCACCCGGCACGCGCGTGCTGGCCAAGTACCGCTACAACACACCCGCCGCCGAGGCACGGGTGCGACTGCTTGCGGATGATCCGGAGTCCATCACCACACCAAGCGGCCGACGCGGACGGTTCGAGATCGTGTTCGACCAGCCCCAGCATGCAGTCGCAGCGGGACAGGCCGTGGTGGTGTACAGCAAAGAGGACCCAAACCTCGTCCTCGGCGGCGGGTGGATTGGGTCCACGCGGGCCGCCGAGTCTGCGGCAGCTCCCACCGCTTAGTCAGTGGTCTGCGTGCGTTGGCTGCGATTTCGATCGACAACGTTCACAGACTGGCCGGACGTCCTCGTGGTCGAGAAGAACGTGTCGTGCACGTTCCCCTTGAGGAACTCGGCGTGCCCATCGGTGAACACGAAGTTCCCGCCATCACGACCATGGTTGTCTTCCGGACCATAGAAGCCCGGCTTTGTATTCGCAGCGGTCGCGTTCGGTGTGGTGCTCGCACCACTGCCCGCGCCGTACCACGCATCCGTGGACACATCGCACGCCAGAGTTTCATCACCCCAAATCGGCGCCGGCTTCACAAGCACGGGCTCGTCGGTCTTCATGCCAGCGATGTACAAATAGCTGATGTTGTATGAAACAACGTCCGACTGGCTCCGTGGTGCACGCGGCACTTTGGCTCGGCCGCCTGTTTGGGCCGCGGCCAATGACTGGCCAAGACTCGGCGAACGCCCATAGAAGTAATCCAACTTGTCAGCGGGACAGTACAGAGAACCGAATCCCTCGAGATAACCGGCCAGAAGCGGGGAGGCACCCGTGCCGGGGTACACCGGATTGTCCGGGCCAGAGGTGGCGGCATAGCCGTCGGCCGGTGAGAAGAACGATGCATCACCGATCTGGTACAGACTGAAGAGTCCGGCGACGCCGCCATACTGGAACACGCGATCCAGGAAGGGCGAGGTCGTAGCTCCAGGAACGATCGGGTACCAGTCCTTGTTTTCCTGTGCATACAGCGCCATCGCGACGCCCATCTGGCGGGCGTTGCTTAGACACACGGTGGTCCGGCTCGCCTGCCGCGCCTTGCCGAGTGCTGGCAACAGGATGCCCACGAGCAAGGCGATGATGGCGATAACAACAAGCAGCTCGATGAGCGTGAACGCGACGGGTCGGGGCCGATGGCTCGTCATGGACGGTGCTTTCC
>JAIEOW010000055.1 GCA_019750095.1 Phycisphaerales bacterium | reverse complement strand
ACGAACGCGAAGCCCTTTGGCCTGCCCGTCTCCCGGTCGGTGACGACGCGGACCGAGCGCACGAGCTTTTGATGATCTCCGCTCCCTCCGCCGATCCCGGGCGAGGCGTGGAGCTCGCAGAGGGCCTCGAGCGCGGACTCGGTCGCCGCGGCTTTGGTTCCGGCCGCCCGCACCAGCTCGTTGAACACCCGCTCGCCCAGCGGCTCGCACGCGAGTGCCAGCACATGGACGCCAGTCTCATCGCACGCAACCCGCAGCGTGTTGGCCCAGAGCCCGAATGCGTCGATCGGGTTGCCGACCGGGCATGCTCCCGGCGCACCGGCATACCACGGCTCATCCGGAAGCGGCGCACCGAGTGCTTCCAGCATGCCGACATCGGTGGTGAGTTGATCGCGATCGATGCCGCCTTCGCGCAGCAGCAGAAAGCTCAGCACGCCGCGTTCCAGATGCGTGAGTGGATGCTTCGATGATGAGCTGTTGGCGAGCTTCAGGTTCTTTGAATCATCGACCGCGACCCGCCCGCGTTTGTCGCCGGCTTCCCGACACACGCCGCGGCTCAGCAGCGTCCAGAGATTCGGCGCGGGCTCGCCGTCTTTCCAGCTTTCAACGCGAAAGACCGACAGCCCCACGCACAGCGGCCCCAGAAGGGGCCCATACCCGGCCTCGTCGATTCCCGCGTAGATCAGCGGCATGCCGCCATCGTAACGGTCGAGCCGCGGCTGGTACAGCACCCGCCCAAGAAACGCACAAGGCCCAACGCGAGATGCGTCGGGCCTTGTGAAAGTGCGGTCGAGAGGACTTGAACCTCCACGGGTGTGACCCCACTAGAACCTGAATCTAGCGCGTCTGCCAATTCCGCCACGACCGCAGCGTGGATGCGGAGAAAGCGTATGCCACTTCAGCACGGCGGACAATGCGCCCAGCACGCGAACCCGCCCGCCAAAAGCAACGCCGCCGCATGCTGGTGAGCATGCGGCGGCGTATTGGGTATTAGATTCTCAGCACAGGCGAACCGATCAGACGCCGGTCGCGGCCCCGCCAAGCGGGACTTCGACCTGCGGCACGCCCAACGCGTCGCCGCTGTGAGCACCGAGCGCCTCAGCGGCACGGCTCGCTTCGTCGAGCATCGCATCCTCGTCCTCGTCCAGGCCCATCGGCGGCTCGGCGAGAGCGTGCACGCGAATCGACTGATAGGGCTTGAAGCCCGTGCCCGCCGGGATCAGGTGACCCAGCAGCACGTTCTCCTTCAGGCCGATCAGTTCGTCGACCGCACCGCGGAGCGACGCCTCGGTCAGCACCTTGGTGCTCTCCTGGAACGACGCACCCGAGAGGAAGCTCTCGCTGGAGAGCGCGGCCTTGGTGATGCCCAGGAGCAGCGTGCGGCCCGTGGCCGGCTTGGCCTTCTTGCCCTTGGCGGGCTCCTTGCCCATGGCCTCGGCCTTGGCGTTGGCCTCGCGCACCTCGTTGCGGTGCACGAGCGCGTCCACGGGAAGATCCGTACCGCCGGAATCCGTGATGCGAACCATCTCGCTGGCCTGGAGATTCTTCTGGCGGAACTCGAACTTGTCGACCACGTCGTGCGGGAGCAAATCGGTGTCGCCCGGGCTCTCGACGCGAACCTTTCGCAGCATCTGCGCCAGGATCACCTCGATGTGCTTGTCGTTGATGGTCACGCCCTGAGCGCGGTAGACGTTCTGCACTTCGTCGAGCATGTAGGTCCAGAGCGACTCTTCACCCTTGATCCGCAGGATGTCATGCGGCACCAGCGGGCCTTCGGTCAGCGGATCACCCGCCTGCACGTAGTCGCCGGCGTGGACCAGAAGGTGGCGGTCCTGCGGAACGTGGTGATCCTTCTCGATTCCCGAGTCGGAGATCACGCGGATCGTCATCTTGCCCTTGCGCTTGTCGGAGTGGATCTCGATCCGACCCGAGATCTCGGCCATGATCGCCGGATCCTTGGGCTTGCGGGCCTCGAAGATCTCCGTCACGCGGGGCAGACCACCGACGATGTCCTGCGAGCCCGCCGCGGATCGTGGCTGACGCGCGAGCATCTGCCCGGCCTTGATCTGCTGGCCGTCCTTCACTTCGACACGCGCCTTGGCGGGCAGATAGTGGAAGTCCAGGATGTTGTCCTGAGCGTCCACGATCGTGATCTGCGGGTGCTTCTCGCCCTTGTGCTCGACGACGACCAGCGCCTTGCGGCCCTGGCCCGCGTCTTCCTCGCGCACCGTTTCGCCGACTTCGATGTCGACGTACTTGACGATGCCGTCCTTCTCGGCAAGCACCGGCAGACGGTGCGGGTCCCACTTGATCATGATCGTGCCGCGCTTGACCTCGCTGCCCGGCTTGGCGAGCACGTACGCGCCGTAAGGCACCTTGCTCTTCTCAAGCTCGCGGCCCTTGGGATCAAGAACGGCGATTTCGCCGTTGCGCTTCAGGACGACCAGCACCTCGTTGCCGTCGTCGTCCTTGCCAAGCACCGCGTTGCAGTCACGGAGTTCGACGGTGCCGCCCGTGGTGCAGCGGATTTCGCTCTCCATGATCTCGCGCGAACCGATGCCGCCCGTGTGGAAGGTGCGCATCGTGAGCTGGGTGCCCGGCTCGCCGATCGACTGGGCGGCGATGATGCCCACCGCCATGCCCGGCTCGACCATCTTGCCGGTGGACATGTCCATGCCATAGTCCAGCACCGAGCAGCCCGAGCGGCTCTCGCTCGTCAGCGCCGATCGCACGAACACCGTGTCGATGCCCATGTCCTCGATCTTGCGTGCCGCCTCGACCGAGATCATCTCGTTCTCGCTGACGATCACTTCATCGGTCTTGGGATTGATGATCGTGTTGCGGCTGACGCGGCCGACCACCTGGTCGCGCAGCGGCACGTCGATCTTCTCGCCCTTGTAAATCGCCCGCTTCATGATGCCGCGCTTGGAGCCGCAGTCATGCTCACCCACGATCACCGACTGCGCCACGTCGCACAGCTTGCGCGTGAGGTAGCCCGAGTCGGCGGTCTTGAGCGCGGTGTCGGCCAGACCCTTGCGGGCGCCGTGCGTCGACGAGAAGTACTCGAGGATCGTCAGACCCTCGCGGAAGTTCGAGCGGATCGGGGTCTCGATGATCTCGCCCGAGGGCTTGGCCATCAGACCACGCATGCCGGCGGCCTGCATGAGCTGGCTGACGTTGCCACGGGCACCCGAGTCGGACATCAGGTACACCGGGTTCAGATACAGCTTGGACTTCTTGTCCTCGTTGGGGGCCTCGGTGCCGTCGGGATTGCGGCGGTCGCCCTTCAGCGTGTCCACGAGGGCCTTGGTCACCTGCTCGCGGCAGTGCGACCAGATGTCCAGAAGCTGGTTGTAGCGTTCACGCTCGGTGATCAGACCACGCTCGAAGTTCTTCTCGACACGCTCGACCTTCTTCTCGGCGTCTTCGATCAGCGGCTTCTTCGCGTTGGGAATACGCAGGTCGGTGATGCCGAACGACAGACCGGCCACCGTGGACTGCTTGAACCCGATCTCCTTCAGACGATCGAGAAGATCGATCGTCACCGCGCGACCGCAGTAGAGATACGCATCGTCGATGACGCGTGCGCACCCCTTCTTGCCCAGCCCGCAGTTGTAGAACGGCATGCCCTTCTCGAGAATCTCCGAGAACAGGATGCGGCCCACCGTGGTGATCACGCGGCCGCCGGCGGGAATGGGCTTCACCTGATCGCCCTGACCCTCGACGACTTCCGTGAACCCGTCCAGACGCACAAGGATCCGCTCGTGGATGCCAATCTTGCCCTGGTCATAGGCCAGCAGCGCTTCCATGCGGTCCTTGAACTTCTTCAGCTCTTCGGGCTTGCGCTCATCAGCGACCATGATCGTGATGAAGTACACGCCCATGACGATGTCCTGGCTGGGCGAGATGATCGGCTTGCCGTTGGCCGGTGAGAAGATGTTGTTCGTGCTCATCATCAGCACGTGCGCCTCGGCCTGGGCCTCGACGCTCAGCGGAAGATGCACGGCCATCTGGTCGCCGTCGAAGTCGGCGTTGAACCCGCCGCAGACCAGCGGGTGAATGCGAATGGCGTTGCCTTCGACCAGCACCGGCTCGAATGCCTGGATACCCATCCGGTGCAGCGTCGGAGCGCGGTTCAGCAGCACGGGATGCTGGAAGATCACCTCTTCCAGAATGTCCCACACCTCGGCGTCACGCCGCTCCAGCATGCGCTTGGCGCTCTTGATCGTGTCGGCGAGACCATGCTCCTTCAGCTTGCGGATGATGAACGGCTGGTACAGCTCCAGCGCGATCTTCTTGGGCAGACCGCACTGGTTGAGCTTCAGCTCAGGACCAACGACGATGACCGAACGCGCCGAATAATCGACGCGCTTGCCCAGCAGGTTCTCGCGGAAGCGGCCCTGCTTGCCCTTGATCATGTCCGTCAGCGACTTCAGCGGACGGTTGCTCGAACCCAGCACCGGGCGACGGCAGCGGTTGTTGTCAAACAACGCGTCGACGGCCTGCTGCAGCATCCGCTTCTCGTTGCGGATGATCACCTCGGGCGCGTTCAGGTCCATCAGCTTCTTCAACCGGTTGTTGCGGTTGATGATGCGCCGATAGAGGTCGTTCAGATCGCTCGTCGCAAAGTTGCCGCTCTCAAGAAGCACCAGCGGGCGCAGGTCCGGCGGGATCACGGGGATCACGTCCATCACCAGCCACGCCGGATCGTTCTCGCTGCCGCGGATCTGCTCGACGATCTTCAGACGCTTGGCGAGGTCCTTGATCTTCTGCTTGGAGCGCGTGTTCTTCAGGTCCTCGCGCAGCTCGCCGGCGATCTTGTCAAGATCGGTGCGTTCGATCAGTTCGCGGATGGCGTCGGCGCCCATCAGCGCGCGGAACGCCCCGCCGTACTTGTCGCTCGACGCGCGGAACTCGTCCTCGGTGAGCATCTGCTTGAACTTCAGCTCGGTGTCGCCGGCATCGACGACCACGTAATCCTGGAAGTAGATGATCTTCTCAAGATCGCCCGTCTTCATGCCCAGCAGCGTGCCAAGGCGGCTCGGCAGGGCCTTGAAGAACCAGATGTGCACGATCGGGGCGGCGAGGTTGATGTGCCCCATGCGCTTCCGCCGCACGCGTGAGTGGGTCACCTTTACGCCGCAGCGGTCGCAGATGATGCCCTTGTACTTCGTGCCCTTGTACTTGCCGCAGGCGCACTCGTAGTCGCGCTCGGGTCCGAAGATGCGCTCGCAGAACAGACCGTCCTTTTCGGGGCGGTACGTGCGATAGTTGATCGTCTCGGGCTTCTTCACTTCGCCATACGACCACGAACGAATGTCGTTCGGGGAGGCGAGCGTGATCTTCACCGAGCCGTAGTCATTGATACGGTCGTACATGCTCTCAACGGCCATGCGCAACTCCAAACCGGGTCAAGCCCGTTGTCGTGTCTATCAAACCAAACCCAAACCTGGCTCTCACTCGCTTCGCGACCATCTATGCGGTTTCTGACCACCGCTGAAACGGAACGATCCTTGGCACGATCAGAACTCTAAGACCCTTTTGTTCCTCGAGCTCTTCCTCGATCTCAGAAAACGTGTCATAAATCGTCGCCATCCATTCGGTGTCCCTTTGAACAGACACTGGCACATACCAGAGGTCAGCATCGTGCCACACTTCATCACCGAGCACACGCGCCTTGGCCGTGTGCGCGTTCTTTGCGATCAACATCTCTTGCACATTCTTGGCGACCAGAATTGGCTCGATGTTCATTTGAACGCGTCTCCGAGTTTGATCTGCACGGTGCTGGCATCCCGCACCGCCTGCAATGCTTCAGCCTGTTCGATCGAATCTTGCGGCGCATAGTCCGCAGAAAGCCGCATAGCGTAGAGCCGACGAACCTTTCTGGATAGTTCCCTGATCGCGATCTTGTCAAACCGACGTTTATCGAGATTGTGCTGGATCATGACGGCCACTTGGGCATGCGACGGATTGGGCCTTTCGCCAACGGACACGGTGTGTCCTGACTGAATCAGCCCTGATGTGACCATTGAGTAGGCTGAGTAGTACGCGCGGCTAACAGCAGCACGGAAATGACCGTGCTCAAGCAACAGCTTGCTCGATTGCAAGCACTCCCTGCCCAACTTGTCCCATTCTCGTTCCTGCAAAGTGCTCGCACCTCAACTGCGCTCGAACTGACCGATCACAACAAGCTGCCCTGATCCAAACCTTTCTTCTCCAGCGTCACGTTCAGTCCGAGGCCCTTGAGCTCGTTGCAAAGCACGTCGAAGGCCACGGGCATCCCGGCCTCGAGCGTGTTGGCGCCCTTGACCATGCTCTCATAGATCTTCGTGCGGCCTTCAACGTCGTCGCTCTTGACCGTCAGCAGTTCCTGAAGGATGTACGCCGCGCCGTACGCCTCGAGCGCCCACACTTCCATTTCGCCGAAGCGCTGACCACCGGTGCGGGCCTTGCCGCCCAGGGGCTGCTGGGTGATGAGGGAGTATGGACCCGTAGCGCGGGCGTGGATCTTGTCGTCCACCAGGTGGTGCAGCTTCAGGATGTACATGAAGCCCACGGTGGTCTTCTGGTTGAACGCCTCGCCGGAGCGGCCGTCGTAGAGCTGGATCTTGCCGCCGTGGGGCATGTTGGCCAAAAGCTCACGCGGATGCGGGAAGGTGGCCGTTCGCTCGTAGTCCTCGAGCTTCTTCTTGACGTGCACGTTGGCTTCCTTCACCGCCGCGTGGACTTCTTCCTCGGTTGCGCCGTCAAAGACCGGCGTCATCGCCTGGAAGCCCAGCACGCTCGCGGCCCACCCAAGGTGGGTCTCGAGAATCTGCCCGACGTTCATGCGGCTGGGCACGCCCAGCGGATTCAGCAGAACGTCCACAGATGTGCCGTCTTCCATGAACGGCATGTCCTCTTCCGGCACGATGCGGGCGATCACGCCCTTGTTGCCGTGGCGACCGGCCATCTTGTCACCCACGGAGAGCTGACGCTTGGTCGCGATGTAGACCTTGACCATTTCGAGCACGCCGCTGGGAAGCTCGTCGCCGCGCTTCATGTGCCCGATCTTGCGTTCCTTCTCCTTGCGGTTGGCCTCGATGCGGGGCCAGAACTGGCGATAGGTCGTCTCGGCCTCTTCGCGCGTCTCCTTGGAACCCTTGATCCACTTCATGTCGAAGTTGGAGATCTGTTCCAGGATGACTTCGGAGATGTCGCTCGCGCCCACCTTCTGGCGGGTGCTCGGGTCGACCATCGGCGTGCCGGTGATCGTGTTGACGGCCTCGACCATCTCCTTGAAGAGCTTGCTCGCGCCCTTGTCCATCTCAACGCTGTACGCGTCGATCTCGGCCTGGAGCTTCTTCTTCTGGTCCGCGGTCATGTGCATGCGTCGACTGAACCGACGCGCGCCGATGACCACGCCCTCAACGCCCGCGGGCACTTCCAGCGAGTCGTTCTTCACGTCCTCGCCGGCGCGGCCGAAGATCGCGTGAAGCAGCTTCTCTTCCGGAGTCAGTTCGCTCTTGCTCTTGGGGCTGACCTTGCCCACAAGGATGTCGCCCGGGCCCACGCGAGCTCCGAGGCGGATCACGCCGTTCTCATCGAGGTTGCGCAGCATCTTCTCGCTGACGTTCGGGATGTCGCGGGTGAACTCCTCGCGCCCGAGCTTGGTCTCGCGGATCTCGACGTCGAAGGCGTCGATGTGGATGCTCGTGAAGACGTCGTCCTTCACGACCTTCTCGTTGATGACGATGGCGTCCTCGAAGTTCGACCCGTCGAAGGTGTTGAACGCCACCATGACGTTCTTGCCGATCGACAGCTCGCCCATCATCGTGCTCGGGCCGTCGGCGATGATCTGGCCTTTGATCACCTTCTGGCCCGGCTTGACGACGGGCTTCTGGTTCAGGCACGTCCGCTCATTGAGCCCCGCGAACTTGCGGAGCACGTACTCGTCTGAGTTGTCGATGATGATCCGCGTCGCGTCGGCGAACGTGATCGTGCCCGCGTTCTTGGCGCGGACGATCATGCCCGAGTTGAGCCCCACCGGCTTTTCCATGCCGGTGGCGATCCGCGGCGGCTCCACCTTCATCAGGGGCACCGCCTGACGCTGCATGTTCGAACCCATCAGCGCGCGGTTGGCGTCGTCGTGCTCGAGGAACGGAATCAGCGCCGCCGACACGCCCACGATCTGCTTGGGCGCGATGTCGACGAACTCCACCATCGTGCTGTCGACTTCGGCGAGTTCGCCGTTGACGCGGGCCAGGATCACGCCTTCCTTCAGCTTGCCGTCGGGCATCAGCGTGTCGGCGGGAGCCAGGATCGCCTGGATCTCCTCGTCGGCGCGCAGATCGACCAGCTTGCCGGAGGTCTTGCCGTCCTTCGCCACGCGATAGGGCGTGCGGATGAAGCCGTATTCATCGACGCTGGCGTAGATGCCCAGCGACGAGATCAGACCGATGTTGGTGCCTTCGGGCGTCTCGATGGGACAGATGCGCCCGTAGTGCGAGATGTGCACGTCGCGCACTTCAAAGCCCGCGCGCTTGCGGTTCAAACCGCCCGGCCCAAGGGCCGAGAGGCGACGCTCGTGCACCAGCGACGAGAGCGGATTGGTCTGGTCGACAACCTGCGACAGCTCGCTGCGACCGAAGAAGAAGTCGATCGCGCTCGAGATGCTCTTGGAGTTCACCAGGTCCGCGATCTTCGCGATCTCGTCCGGGTCCTTCACGCTCATCCGCTCCTGCACGGTGCGGCGGAGCTTCAGGAAGCCCTTGCGGAGCTCCTCCACCGCCAGCTCGTCCAGCGTGCGCAGGCGGCGATTGCCCAGGTGATCGATGTCGTCGACCTGTGCCGCCATCTGACCCGTCTTCGGATCGATCCGCTTCGATCGCAGATCGAGGATGTACGTGATGACCTTCAGGAAGTCCTCGGCCCGGATGAACATCTGCTCTTCCGGCACGTTCAACCCGAACTTGCGGTTGATGCGGAAGCGCCCCACGCGGCCCAGGCGATACCGGGCGTCGTCGTAGAACTTCTCCAGGAACAACTGCTTGGCCTTGTCGATCTGCGGCGGGTTGCCCGGACGCAGCTTCGTGTAGATCTTCAGCAGCGCTCGCTCGTAGTCGTTCTCGGCCTCGAACTGCTCCAGCTTCTCCTCGGCGACCGTGTTCAGGATCAGCGAGTCGCTCGGATTCTGGATGACGCGAACCTTCTTCAGCGAAGAGCTCATGATCTTCGCCGCCGACTCTTCGCCGATCTGCCGACCAACGTGCACCAGCTCCTCGCCGGTCTCGGTATCGATGATGCTCGCCGCGGCCCAGTGCTCAGGACGCACGGCCTCGACCTTGATCTCGGTCACTTCGTAGAACAGTCCGAGCAGCGCGTCGGTCGAAGCGATGGACTCATCCAGGCAGCGCAGGAAGGTGGTCGCCGCGATCTTGGTGCTCTGGTCGATCCGCATCGCCAGAACGTCCTTCTTGGTCACCTCAAGCTCGATCCACGAGCCGCGCTCGGGAATGATTCGGGCCGAGTGCAGCGGGCGATCGCCTTCGGCGCTGACGATGGAGAAATCCACGCCGGGCGAGCGGTGGAGCTGGCTGACGATGACGCGCTCAGCGCCGTTCACAATGAACTCGCCGCCGCCCATCATGATGGGGAACTCGCCGAGGTAAATCTCTTCCTCGGCCATCTCCGGGTGGTTTTCGCGCGTCAGCTTGACGCAGACGCGGAACGGGAGCCCGTAGGTGAGGCGCAACTCTCGACACTCGTCGGGGGTATACCGCGGTTCTTCGAGGGTGTAGTACAAATACTCAAGCTTCATCGTGCCGTCGTACGACTCGATGGGATACACCTCGCGCAAGAGCGCTTCGAGCCCGATCGAGGTGTCCCGATCGTGCGGTCCTTTCTCGACCTGGAGGAATCGCGTATAGCCGTCATGCTGAATCCGAGTCAAGACGGGGACGGGAGTGCCGTCGCCACGCTTGGAAAAATCGCGCACGGTGTTCGCTGCCATCATGATCCTCGTGATGGTTGAGATAGCCGACCGGCGGTTCAGGCCGGGCGGATCGGATGTATAACTATGCCGAGTACTTCAAGTCGCCCTAGACCCGTTGTGCTGCCGCTCGCAAAGGAATCGCCAAGTCTACCCAGCCCCGGACGCGAGAGCAAGCCCACCGGCTCGGATTCCCACGCCGTGGCCCGCCGCTTGCTGTGGCCAGTCCTGCCGCGCCCTGAGATGAATACGAAGGGCCTCCCCACAATCAGGGAGGCCCTTGTCTGTTTAAACTGCTGCGAATCGACGAGGCTTAGGCCAGCTCGACCGTCGCGCCAGCCTCTTCGAGCTGCTTCTTGAGCTTCTCGGCGTCGGCCTTGGGGAGCGCGGTCTTGACGGGCTTGCCCGGAGCCTCGACGAAGGCCTTGGCCTCGGCCAGACCCAGACCCGTCGCCTCGCGGACGACCTTGATGACGCCGATCTTCTTCGCGGCATCGGAGCCCTTGAGGATGACGTCGAAGTTGGACTTCTCTTCAGCCGCCGGAGCCGCAGCCGCGCCGCCGCCGCCAGCCATCACCACCGCGCCGCCAGCAGAGGCCTCGATGCCATAGGTGTCCTTGAGATACTTGCCGAGCTCGACGGCGTCCTTGAGGGAGAGGCCAGCCAGCTTGTCACCGAGTTCCTGAATCGTCGACATGGAATCAAACCTTTCGTTTCTGGCGGCTCGCACAGGGCGAACCGTCGTGTCATGCACCCAAGAGGTCTCGGAACTGCTCCGATCTTTAAGCCCTTGCGGGCCCAGTCAGGTGCGGTGATGTCTCAATACGTGGCATCAAGGGATCAAGGCATCGAGGCGTCAAGTTCAAACTCGATGCCTTGATGCCTCTTGCCTCATGCCTGCTTTGCGATCGCCTCGCCCTTTTCCAGCTTGGTCTCGATCGCCTTGACGAGCCCGGCGATGTTCGCGCCCGGACCCTTGATCTGTGCGGCAAGCTTGCGAGCCGGCCCGAGGATCAGCGTGACGGTCTGGCCGAGCGCTTCCTCGCGGGTCGGATACTTCGAGAGCTCCTTCACGCCCTTCTCGCCGGAGAACAGCGTGCCATCGAGGACGGCACCCTTGATCTCCACACCGGGGAAATCGGCGAGGGCCTTGGTCAGCTCGCGGGCGATCTCGACCACGCTGGATCCGCCGTGCACAAAGGCATTGGAGCCCGTGAGCATGGGGAACAACGGATCGAGACCCGAGCCAGCCAGGACCTTCTGGGCCAGAGCATTGCGGACGACGGTGACCTTCACCTGCTTCTTGCGAAGAGTCGCGCGGAGCTTGGTGGTGTCGATCGCCTTGAACCCGCGGATGGAGATGAGCGCGGCGTTGCTCACGCCGGTCAGGCGAGCGCCCGTCTCACGAATCAGCATTTCCTTGACGGCCTTGCTCATGGATTAATCCTCCACCTTCGGGGCTTCGATCTTGATCTGCACGCCCGGGGTCATGCACCCCGCGATGACGCACTTCTTGATGTACGCGCCCTTGGTCGAGGACGGTCGCATCTTCTCGATGTGCTTGATGAAGTGCTCGACGTTCTGCGTGAGCGCGTCGGTCGCAAAGCTCATCTTGCCCACCACCGCGTGCACGTTGCCGGCCTTGTCGTTGCGGAACTCGACCTTGCCGGCCGAGTATTCCTTGACGGCGGTCGCCACGTCGTTGGTCACGGTGCCGCTCTTGGGCGAGGGCATGAGCCCCTTGGGACCGAGCACCTTACCGAGCTTGGACACCACACGCATCATGTCCGGCGTGGCGATGGCCACGTCGAAATCCATCCAGCCGCCCTCGATCTTGGCGACGAGATCCTCGCCACCGGCTTCGAGTGCGCCGGCTTCCTTCGCGGGCTTGATGTTGTCCTCGCGGCAGAAGGCGATGACCTTCTTCTTCACGCCGATGCCGTTGGGAAGCGAGACCGAACCACGAATGGCCTGATCGGCCTGATCCGCGTCGATGCCCAGGTGCATCACGATGTTGACGGTCTGGTCGAACTTCGGACCCTTGAACTTCTTGACCGCGCTGACGGCCTCGGCGGCGGTCATCACGTTCTGCGGGATCAGGGCCGCGTTGGCCTTGGAGCGCTTGGAGATCTTTGTTGCCATGGTCTTTAGCCCTCCACCACAAGAACGCCCATGTTCCGGCACTGACCCTCGATGATCCGCATCGCGGCCTCCATCGAACCGGCATTCAGGTCGGCCATCTTCTCCTGCGCGATCGCCTTGACCTGCGTCTTGGTGACCTTGCCGACCTTCTCCTTGTTCGGAACGCCAGAGCCCTTCTCGATCTTCGCCGCCTCGCGGATGAGCACCGCGGCGGGCGAGCTCTTGATCTCGAAGCTGAACGAGCGGTCGTTGTAGACCGTGATCACGCAGCCCACGACCTTGCCGTTGAGCTTGGCGGTCGCCGCGTTGAATTGCTGGACAAACTGGCCGGGGTTGATGCCCGCGCCACCCAGCGCCGGACCCAGTGGCGGCGCAGGCGTCGCCTTGCCCCCTGGGGCCATCACCTTGATCTTATTGATAGCTTCTTTTTTGGCCATGCTGCTCCACCTCCCACTGGCTCGCCCGGTTCGCCGCCAGAGGCGGTTTCGGGCTCAGCGGCTTCCGGCCGGGAAGACGCGAGCAAGTGGTGTAACGGTCTTGGCTGTCGCCCGGCAGGCCACAATGGCTCCGGGCACGGAGAAAAGGGTAGGCAAGGTCATGGCCGAAAACCAGCAAGCGACGATTTGGGCAATCCAGCATCAGACGACTGATCGATTCGCAATGAGCAGAACGGCTTGCCTCAGCTTTGGCTACGCTTAGTGACCATACTCAATAGGAGACCCAAGTGCTGGTTTTTCTCGATGAAAGCTTCAGAAAGCACCGCCGAACCGGAGCTGGATTCAGCGTGATCGCCGGAGTCGCGATCCCCGAGGATACGTTTTCAGTGTTCCAGCGAGACTGGTTCGAAGTCGTTCGCCCCTACCACGGCGTAGTGCTCAAAGCGGATCATGACGTTCATGGAAACGAACTGCTTGGATCGACCACGATGCGTGTCAAGGAGCAGGGAAAGTACTCCGCGCATTGGAGTCTTGCGGAGGACTTATTGAACTACAGCATTACACGAAAATTCCGAGTGTTCGGCGTAGTGTGTTTTCAGGACGAATATCAGTCGCTTATCTGTGCCAACGATACTCGACTCGACACCACGTATATGGCACTTCTCGAACGCGTAGACCTCTACATGCGAGAGAAATTCCCACAGCGGTTCGTAAAGCTCGTTTTCGACGACCGCGGGCATAGCACCAACGCCAAAAATGGTCGCGCAACGACCAACTTTTTGTCAAGAAGCACCCGAGGAATGGGGTACGATTCCATCATCAAAACTCCATTTTTTGGAGTTTCCAAGGCCAATAACTACGGCCTGCAACTTGCGGACTTGGTCACCACCGTGATTTCTTGCAGATTTCAAGGCAACGAGACAATCTACCCGTTGTGGTTGAAGGCAAAGCACATGTTCTACCGCTCGTATGTCGGAGAACAAAGAATAAGCAGCCTTCGAGTTTTGAGAAAGAAAACAGACTCGGCGGCCGCAAAGCCTATGACTGGGGAAAAAGTCCAGCACCGAGTCTCATCCACAATCATCGGGTCCGAAGTTGCTCCTGTCAAGCCAATTCGCACCGATGACCCTCACTTCGACATCGCTGATGCTGGATCTAGCCAATTGTCCAAAGAACAATCTGGCCAGTCGCTTTCAGATCAGTAAGGATAAAGTACGGATGTCTTGGTGATTCCAGAGAACCGGAAGACCTTCTCCAGATCTCGAACCCCAAAAACCACAGCCCCGGCACAAGGCCGGGGCTGTTCACGGGAAGTGGAGGCGACGAGACTCGAACTCGTGACCTCATCCATGCCATGGATGCGCTCTACCAACTGAGCTACGCCCCCGTGGGGTTCAAAACAGCTCCCGGTGGGCATTTTCTACCGGGAGGGGTCATCGTAGATCGGTCGGGCGCAAGGTCAACTTGCACCCAGCCAAGCCCGACTCGATCCGGCCATCCCGACCAGCATCACTTGCGCGTCGTCGTCACAACAAAGTCGCTGATCCGCGTCACCGGAATGCCCATGGCGTTGATGTCCAGAGTCTGACGCTGCTCGTGGACGAACTTCTTCGCCGTGCCCGAGGCGGTGTCCCACTCGACCGAGCCCTTGAGCGACTGGTCCTTGAGCGTGCCGGCGGGGTTTTTGCCGGGTTCAGAGCCCGTGAGATCGATGCGACCTTCAAAGGTGATGGCGGCGACGCCGTCCTTGACTGAGGCGAGCGTGTTGTTCGTGACAAACGCGTACTTGCCCACGGCGGCGGCATTCAGCTCATCGGTGTTGGTCCACTTTTCGCCGACGGCGGCGGGCTTCTTGCCGTCTTTTACCCACAGGACCGAGTTCCAGCGCACGCGAACCAGGTCGGGGCCGACGAGCGATTGGATGTTCGGAGCCAGCGGGCCGCGCGAGTTGGGGTTCACGCGCGGGTCGGGCTGGACGCTGGTGATGTTGCCGTCGGCGTTCAAGCTGATCTTCAGCACGGCCCCGATGATGGGGCGGAAGGCCTGAGCGATCGGATTGACGATCTCGCTGTCGTCGCGCGGGGCGGTCGAATCCCAGTTGAAATCGCCCGCCGGAACGGTCGCCGAGGCCTTCACGGCCTTGAGCTCGAGTTCGAGCTGCGCCCCCTCTTCGCTCGCCGAGATCACACGCACTTCGTACTCGGCGGTCTGATCGATCGTGGTCGTCGAGCTCATGCCCTGGCCCTGCTTCTGAGTGCTCGGTTCACTCTTGGCCGGTTCGCTCTTGGCGGGCTCGGTCTTTCCGGCGTCCTTCGCGGCATCGCCGGGCTTCTCAGACGGCTTGTCGGCGGGCTTGTCGCTCGGGGCGTCCGCGGGCTTGGCTGGTTCGGCCGGGTTGCCGATCGCGGGCTTCTCGGATGGCTTCATCTCTGGCAGTGCGCCGCCCACGGTCATGACATCGGTCCGCTTGGTGTGCTGGACAAAGATCATGCTCGCGCCGGCCTTGAGCTTGGGCGTCAGGTCGATCTGGTCCGCCGAGTTGTTGGTGATGGTCGCGTGGGCGACCGGAGCCAAGAGCGTCGAGCTCATCACGGCAGCGAGTCCGAGCGCGAGTCCAGCGGCCACCGTCATCAGTCGAACGCTCTTCATGACCTGTCTCCGGGAGAAAAAAAGTACTTGCGGTTTGGGGGCGGGGAAGTGGAGCTTGGACCGAGGCCAAGCGCCAGATTCCATGCACGAACGTGCGGGTAAGCGGATGGGCGACATCGTAGACGAGGCCGCCCTTGGGTTGCGGTGTGATTACTTGGTCTCAGTCTTGGCCGGCTCAGGCACTTCCGGGCCGCGCGGCGGGTTGGTTGAGCCCCAGTCGGCTTCGGGAGCATTGGTATTCACGCGGGTGAACTGGCGGAGAGTGGTGGTATCAACGCGCTGCTTGAACTCGCCGCGTTCACCTTCGACGGATTGGAACTGGCGGCCGACCATGGATCGCAGGGCCGCCGAGGCGGCGTCCCACTCGTAGGTACCCGTGATGCTGGACTCTTTCAGTTCGCCCTTGATCGCGGATGGGCCCATGGCGGGGGTCAATCGGGCGGTGCCGGTGATGGCGACGCTCGCCCTTGCTCCGGTCGTGGGCGCGAGCGTCGAGGTTATCTTGGTGTGAAAGATGCCCATCGCGCTCTCGGAGGTCTGCTCTTCGAGCGTCCAGGAATGGCCGGGGGCTGCGGTCTCGGGCGCGCCGGGAATTCCAAACAGCGGTCGCCAGACGCCGCGGATGACTTTGTCGCCGAGGATCGATTGCGGAATGCGCGGGCGCTTGGCCTCTTGCTCGTTCGTGGGCTCGGGGTCCTGATTGCCCTCAATGCTGGTGATCTCTCCCGCGGCATTGAGCGTGATCGTGATCGGTCGGCCGACGGCACCGTCGATCGCCTGCTTGAGCTCCGGAGCTTCGTTGTTGAACTCTTTGGACGCGCTGTCGTGCCAGACTACCTGCCCGCCCGCAGACACCTGCATGCGCAGCCGCTCGATGGTCACGAGCAGAATGGTGGCTTCCGGGCTGGTCTTGACGACTCGGCGCGAGAGGCGGGCTTCCTGGCGATACAGCTGCGTCTGGCGGCCGCCCTCGTTGGTGAGCACGCTCGCCGCCATGCGGGTTTCCAGACGCATGTCATATGTCGAGGTCTCACCGGCGACCCACTTCGGGCGCAGACGCACCGCAGCCGCGGCGTCTTTGGATGTGGCGGCAACGGGCTGATCGCGTTCGACGGCGTGTGCAAGCGGAACGCAAAGACCCGCCGCGCAGAGGCCCAGGGCGAGCGTGAGATGACGAGCAGGCTGAGGCCGAGGCATGAAGACTCCAGGCGTGAGACGACGACGACCGACGATTATCGGACGCGGGGAGAACGCACCGTGATCGCGTGAGCATCGGGCGACCCGCAGATGTTCTACCGGCAAACTGGCGATTGGGTGCCGCGGGTTTGGAACTCTGCCGACCTTGCCGGGAGACCCCCGGAGTTTGGTGATCAGATTCCCGGTCCAAAGTGGACAAAGGCAAGGTGCCATTGGGCATGCCGCAGGTGAAACGCGAGCCACTGATCGTGGGTCATGGGCCCGATGGTGGGACTGTCGTGGTGCATCGGCGCACCAGAACGAAGACGGGCGATCGCCGCGAGGAGCCACGCGGCGGCGTCGGCTGTCCAGACCTGGGCAAAGGGGGTGAGTTGCTCGGGATGCGCGATGCTCGGGGCGTTTGGCGAGAGCGCATCGATGAGCAGACGCCGACGATCGAGCGTGCGCATCGCCTCGGCGTCCTGACGATCGATCCTGCGGAGCACGCGCCCGAGGATCGGAGCATCACGAAACGGGCGCGGGGACTGAACGCGATGCGTGGATACCTGACCGAAGCCATCGATGGAGCCGACCATCGTGCGTGTGAGATGGTGCAGGATCTGGCCCACGGACCAGTTGCCGGTGACGTGCAGGCCGCGGGCGCCGGGCTAAATCGCCTCGCGGATGAGATGCACTTCGCGTTCGAGCGCATCGAGATCAGGGAGAGAGACCTCTCTGCGGCGGGCCGAGGCAATGTCAACGTGCGGGCTGCTGAGGGTGGCGAGGGGCGTGACAAACGCTCGTCGCGCATTGAGCACCGCCGGCGGCTCGGCCGGGACGCTCTGCGCGTCGCCCATCACACGATCGGTCATGTCGAATGGTACTGGGTCAATCGCGCCGCGGCGGTCCGGATTGATCCACCCTTGAAACACGGACCTGGGTCTGAGAGTTCATGCGGAGATTGAGCAGATTGGCCCCGCCCTGCATGTCCACACGCATGTCGGCCTGCATGCCGGCGAGCGCACCCTCGCGGGTGTCCCATTGATAGGTGCCGGTGTATCCAGCGTCCTTGAGTTGGACGCCCATCGGTGCACCGGCGTCGGACCCGCCGCCCTCAATGCCGCCGGTGAAGGAGACCTGGGCGACGCCATTGAGCGCGCTGCGCAGGGTGTGGGTGGTGCGCATGCGCATCGGGCCGACAGGCGTGTTGCCAAGTGCGTCGGCGTTGGTCCAGGTCTGGCCGACACGAACCATGCCGGTGGACCCGGCGGCACCATTGACAAGCCAGTCGGCGAGTTGCTTGGGATCGGGCAGGAAGCCCGCGCCGCCCAGGCCGGGCAGCGCACCGGTCGGGCCGAGTGCGCCGCCGGGGGCCTGGCCGCCAGAGACCTTGGTGATCGCGCCGGAAGCGTCGAGTTCGACCGTGACCTTTGAGCCGACCATCGGACGGAGCATGGTTTCGAGCATGGCATCAAGATCGAGTGCGGCGAGGGAATCGACCGGCGCGGGCTCGGGTGGTGTGCCGGGCTGGCTTGGTGCGCCTGGAGACTTGGCAGGAGCCGAGGGCGTGGGTTTGACGGGCGGCGTGGTTCCTGGGGCGGGTGCTGGAGGGGTCTTTGGCTTGCTGCTGTCGAAGACTGCTTCCTCATCGCCGGCCTTGTAGGTGACGCGCACGGATTCGTAGACGAGTTCGATGGTGGTGCCATCGCGATCGGCGCGCGTAGTGCGCATGACCAACGCGATGCGCTGCGAGAGTTCGGAATCGGTGTTCAGGGTGTCATCGTCTTTGTCGGGGCCGCGGACTTTGTTTTGGGCGGTCTGCTGGAAGACGTAGCGAATCGTCTGTCCGGCGCGGAACTTTGGGCGGAGGTCGATCAGGCCGCCAGGGGTGGGCGCGGGCGGAGTGCGTTCGGGCTTGGAGACGTCCGGGATGGTCTGGATCCCGCCGGAGCCGCCGCCTTGGGCGAAGACCGGCGCGGCCGACACACCAAGCGCGACGGCCATGGCCAATAGGGTTGTCTGAGAGCGTGCTTTGACCACGGGCGGCCTCCGTGTGAGAGCGAAACAAACTGGTTGGGATATCGGAGAATACGAGTGGATTTCGCGATGCCTGCGCCGTGGGCGGCGATCTGTCTCCGAAATGACACAACGGGCCGGAAAGGCCCGTTGTGGGGTGCGAGAGCTTGATTTGAACGCCCAAAGGTCAGCGATCGGTTACTTCTTTGGCGCGCCGGTCGGGGGGGTCGGGGGAACAAGATTCTTGACGTTCAGAATCTCGATCTCGACATCGACGGCGATGTTGCTCGGGCGGTTCTTGGGGTTCGGGGCGTTGGGCGGGGTGACGTTGAACTGGGCGGGAATGCGGATCTTCCGCTTGCCGCCGACTTTCATCCCCTCGATGCCGCTGGTGATGCCGTTGTTCTCGCCGGGCACCCAGATAAAGGGGTTTTCTTTGGTCGCGCTGTCGATTTCCTTGCCTTCGGCATCCTTCATGCTGAAAGCGGTGACGACGATGGCGCGGGAGCCAACGGCTTCGCCGATGCCCTCGGTGATTTCTTCAAACGCGACCGCGTCGACGACTTCGACGATGAACACCAGGTCGGAGTTTGGCGGAATCTTCTCGCCCGCGCCGCGCTCGCCATAGCCCATGGCGGCGGGAATGGTCAGTCGGCGGATGCCGCCGATCTTCATCCCGGGGACGCCCTTCTGCCAACCCTGGATGACGCCATTGAGCGGGAAGGCGGCGGGCTCGCCGCGCTCGTAGGAGGAGTCAAAGACCTTGGTGAGGTCGCTCTTAAGCATGCCGTGGTAGTGGGCGTAGACCGATGCGCCGGGGCGCACTTCCATGCCGCCGCCGATCTTGAGGTCTTCGATGATCAGGCCGCCTTCGAGTTCTTTCTTTTCGATGACGGGGAGGTCGGAGGGCACGGGGAGAGATTTGGGCTTCATTTCTTCCTTGGGTTCGGCGGCCGGCGGCGGGGTCTGGGGAGATGCCGTGGTCGCGGCGGGCTTGTCACCGGCCGGTGGCTCGGCGAGCGCCGGAGCGATGAGCGAAAGGCCAAGGGTCAGTCCGATCAGACCGCCCAACACCGAAGCGCGCGACTGCATGAGTGCATCCTTCAAAGGGAAAAGCTCGACCGGGACGCCTGACGGATACATGCCCGCCATGCGTGGGGGCAGAACGGTAGCCGGGGTTGATCAACGAGTCTGGTCGACGAATACCGGTTCGCTGGCGGGCGAATCGCAAAGTCTTGGATCTGGTGGCACAGGCGTCTGGCCTTTGATCTGTCCGGGATCGCGGACACAGGCGGGACGCCGGTGCCACCAAATGCAGAGGATTCTCAAAGCATTCGTTCGTCGGGCTCTCGCATCGCCAAGGGGCGATTCAGCAGCTCGGCCATGACGATGGCCCGGCGCCAATCCGAGCCAGCGGAGATTCCGGCGGCGGCCTTGGCCGCGGCGGCCATGCGGGCCATGGCGGGCGTTTCGGCCTGCGAGGGGTCCACGGCGTCGCGACGCATGTGCGGGACTTCGTCGGCCTCGCGTCGTTCGCGTTCGCGCTCGGCCCGCTCTCGGGCCTCTTCTTTTTGACGCCGAGCGAGTTCCTGCTGCTTGGCACCCTGGCGAACGGCGGCATCGCGATCGGCCTTGTCGTTGGCCACGCGCTCGCGCTGGGTGCGTTGTTGCTGCTCGATCGACTGAGGCCGAAGGGCCTTGCCCAATCGATCGGCCGGCTTAGGCCGATTCATCGGCTGAGCCGTCGGGGGCGCGGTGCGTGAGGTTGGCGCGGAAGCCGTGTTTGCCGGACGGGCCGACCACGAAGATCCCGGCGTGCCGGCTGGGGCCGCGGGAGTGCCCGCCCCACTACCTGCCCCCCCACCGCCGCCGCCGGACTGCTTCATCATCTCGGCGAGCTCGCGCCGACGACGGGCGGCGAGTTCGGCGAGCTTGCGTTTGGCCTCATCTTCGATCGAGGGTTGCAGGGTGCTGGAGGGTGAGGCGGTGGGCGGGGCGCTCATCGACGCCGACATGGGGCGGCCGGTGCGGAGGGTCTCTTCCTGCAGACGCCGGCGGAGAGCGTCGGCCTCGCGTTTCTCCCGCTGCTCCTTCATGCGTTTGAAGAGCCAGCCGAAGACCGACGAGAGCATGATCAGCACAACCACAAACAGGTGGATGTACTGCTGCAACTGCGGGCCGCCAGCTTGGGCGAGGATGTGCGTCAGGACGGACATGCGGGAGATGGTATCGTCGCGGAGCAGCGCGGGTGCGGCACGGGTTACTTCGATCGGGGGATCGAAGAACTCGCTCACCGAGGGCGCAGCCCTCCTGGTGAATAGCCGGGCGGTTGCCGCGACAGCGGCACCCCCGGCATGCGAGATTGTCATTTTCATGCACCGCGACAGCGGTGCCGGTGTCTTTGCATCGCGGGTAGCAAAACGCAAGGACTGGCGTGATCAACTGCGCCCACCTCCCTGCACCACATACGTGGTGCAGCGATTGCTCGCAGCAGATCGCGGGGGTGCCGCGGTCGCGGCGACCCCCGACTCTTCACCTCGACGGCGTCGCCGTCCAAGGCCACGCAATCGGAAACCGACGAGTGTTCGCAACGATCGCAGATCGGGAAATGCCATTGACCCGCTATTTGGAATCCGGATGTTCAAAAGCGCCCTGCCAGAACTCCTCGGCCCAGGCACGGCCTTCGGGCGTGGACATGAGCGCGTCCCAGCCGCCTTTACCGTCTTCGGTCACTTTGCGGACGGGGATGCGCGGCGGGCGTACGCCGTGCTGCACGGCACGAGTGAGCCACCGAGAGTGGAAGCGCCGCATCGCCTCACCCCGGACCATCCAGAACTCACGCGAGAAGATCGCGTCGAACATGCTTGGAGTGTACCTCGGGATTTCTGAACGCCCAGTTCCCGAGTCGCCCGGAGCGCCGGTTGCCCGCGTACAGTTGGGCGTTCGCACCCGTAGCTCAATGGATAGAGCATCGGTCTTCGGAACCGAGGGTTAGAGGTTCGAGTCCTCTCGGGTGTATTGCGGGGCTCGGCGACGGACTGGGTTTGCCGTCGCCTGCCGGGGGATGAGTCAGCGTTCGAGATAGAAGGCGTGGACGATCACAGTCCCCTTGCGTGGGGAGCCGGAGAACTGCAGGCCGGTGTTGCGGATCGCCTGCATGTCGACGCGGAGTGCGCCGGACTGGTTGCCGAAGAACATCTGGCGGGTGAGGTCGGTGAGCTGGATTCGGTAGGTCTCGCGTGAGCCCTTGCCGTAGAAGGGCAGGGAGATGAAGCCCTCGCCGTCGTCGCCAGCGGAGACGTCGAACGCGCCAGCACCGGGATGTGCCGCGCCGGCTTCGGCGAGGACGAGGTTCATCTGCACGCCCTTGGGGGCTTCAAGATCCAGAACGACGGTGGCGTAGCCGTCAAGATCGGTCGCGTTGCCGGGGCCGCGGGTGATGGCCATGGACTTTGGGCCGAAGATGTTCATGCCCGCGCCGAACTGGCTGCCGGTGTCATACTCGAGGACGAGCGTCGAGTCCTTGCGACTCCAGTTGATCTTGGACTCTGCTCCGCCCCAGATTTCTGGTTCACGGACCCATGGCGCGAGCAGGTCCATCTTCGGCTGTCGGCCGGGGTGCTGACCCGGAACGAAGGTGACGCCCTTGGGCCTCGGCATCTCGGTGGGCATGATGCGTTTGCTCTCGCCGTGGAGCTTGTGGACGCGTGCGTTGGTCTCACGCATAGCCGAGAGGAGTTCGACATAGGGCTTGTTGTTGAGACTGACGACGCCGTAGTTGGAATCTTCGCCGTCGAATCGCCCCTGGGGCGACTGGTCGGCGAACTCAAACCAGTGCGAGCCGATCACATACGGGACGGTGGCGATGTCGGAGACGATGGACTGGTAGTTGCGTCCGCGATCGGCCTGGGTCTGTACGACAGAACCCGCGCCGCGGGTGTTGGGGTTGCCGCTGGCGTTCTCTTTGGCGCGCCAGGAGTATTCGGTGTGCATGATCGGCTTGCCGCCGAGGAGCCAGAAGCGGGTGAGCGAGTGTTCGCTGGCGGAGGGCTCGGCGCGGTACTCGTTCAGCGACATGACATCGCAGTACTTGCCGCAGGCGCGGATGACGGCATCAGGCGCGTTGCCGGGGATGCGGGTGCCGAGGATGAGCGTGCCGGGGAGCTCCTCGCGGACGATGCGTGTGGTGGTCTCGTAGAACTTCTCGGCGAGCATTGCGGTGAAGGCGGTGCGGTCTTGCATCGCCGCGGCGGTGGTGTTCATCTTGAACAACTCAGCCGTGATCTGGTCCCAGGACTTGATGTCGACTTCGTACGCCTTGGCGAAACTCTCAACACTGCTGTGGCGTGAAGCGAGGAACTTCATCGCCGCGACTCGGCGATCGTCCTTGGCGGGAAGTTCGAGTGCTTGTTCGAGCAGGGTGTAGGTGGCGATGTCGTCCCAGCCGGATTTGCCGTACCAGGGCATCTCGTTGTCGAGAAAGACGCCCAGGAGGTCGGCATCCTTGGGGATTTTGGCGATGGCGGTGCGTGTGTTGGCGCGGACAAACTGCTCAAAGTCCGGGCGCAGCGGGGAGAGGCATCGCGTGCCCTCGTGCTCAACAACATAGAGCACGGGCGTGGAGACGATGCCTTTGCCGGTGGGGATCGCCCCGGAGCTCCAGGCGCCGACGGTGTTGAAGTTGTGGGTGCGCAGCAGGTCGCTCGCCCACTTGCCCCATGCGGCGAGATCGCCCTTGAACTCTGTGGGCACCGGGTTGTAGAACTTGGTGCCCGGACGGGGCATGTAGGGTTCGGGGCTGATGTTGTTGATGCCGAGGGAGAAGAAACGTGTCCCATCGGGAGCCTGATACCACCAGATTCCGGCATCGTCGCGGACGACCTGGTATCGCGTCTTGGCCGCGGGAGGCGCGGCGAAGGCGAACAGAGCGCAGAGGAAAACCGGGAGGACGAACGCGGCGAGGCGATGGATGATCATGGGCAGCCCTGGAACCAGGTGTTCAGAAAATCAAAGATGTCCTGCACGGTGATGTCGCCCGAGCGATTGAAATCGGCGATCGGCGCAACGCTAAACCAGGCGTTGAGAAACTCGAAGACGTCAACGATGTCCAGCGTGCCGGAGTTGTTCACGTCGGCGACACAGACGGTGGTCTGGGCTGGAAAGATGTAGCCGAAGGTGGCATCGTCAACATAGACCGAGCCGGACCCGACGCCCGGCTGGGCGTAGACAATCGCGATGCGCGCCGACGCGGTGTTTGGCGGCGCGGTGGCCTGAACCACCGCAGGGACGGTGGTGTCGGTGGGAGATGACGGGTTGAGCGCGGTCACCAGATTGGCGAGGATGAGCTGATTCGATCGGTTGTACCACTCGATCTTCAAGTCGACGAAGCTCGCCCCAGCGAGGCGATCCGACGCGAGGTGGCGGAGATTCGCCGTCGCTCGCCAGACCTGGCCCGGCGAAGCGGGAAGACTTTGAAACGCGCCGGAATAGTGCGGACCCGCACCACCGACGCCGAAGGCGCGGACGCTGCGCGTGCCGGTGGTGGCGCCAGTCGTTGAGGACTGGGCATTGCCGAAGAGCTGCCAGGAGGCGGGTGCGCTCGCGTTGAGCGTCTCGAAGCTGGGATTCGCCAGCGGCTCATCGCGTGAGTAAACGCGCACCCAGTCGACGAGCATGTTCTGCGGGAAGACGGTGGACGCGTCGGGATAGCCGGGCCAGAAACCGCCCACGGCGAGGTTGAGCACGACGTACATCGGCTCTTGCGGCACATTGGTGGTGGTGCTGAACCGGAGCACGCCGTCAACGAACCAATCGATCCTGGATGGCGACCATTCGACGGCAAAGTCGTGGAAGTCCGCGGCAAAGTCGGGGCCGGTGAAACTGCCGCCGTTGTTCGCGGGTGCGCTGGTGGGGCCAAAGTGCTGGGTCATGTAGACCGTGCTGGTCTGATGGCCGAGGATCTCCATGACGTCGATCTCGGGCGGCCACGCTCCGCTGGCGGGCAGGAGCCAGAACGCGGGCCAGTAGCCGCGGCCGGCGGGAACCTTCATGCGGGCCTCGAAACGACCGAACTGCTGCTCGAACTTGTTGTCGGTGTTGATCCGGGCGGATGTGTACTGGCGACCGCCAAAGGTCTGTCGCTCGGCGCGGATCCGGAGCAACCCGCCGCTGGCCGAAGCATTCTGCGGGAGGTAGAACTGGGCCTCGCCGTTGTACGGCCAGGCGACGTTCTCAAAGTTCCAGCGCGTCGGGCTGACCGTGGATCCGGAGAACTCCTCCGTCCAGACGAGTCGATAGCCCGGCACGCTCGGCTGCTGGGCGATTGCCGCGGCACCGATCGACGAGCAGGCGAGCCCGGCCAAAACCTGACGTGCGCTCAAATGGAAACATGGCATGATGGGCCTCACTTGTTCAAGAGATTCGCGGCAGACCGCGGAAGCACGACCGGCAGAGCGGCATCGAGTCTCTTCGCGAGCGATGCGCCGTTGGTTGCGATGACTTGTTTGTACCACATGGCGGACTCCTTGAGTCTGCGCTGCAGAGTCACATAGTCAACATGGACCATGCCGAATCGTTCTTTATAACCTTCTGCCCACTCGAAGTTGTCCATGATGGACCAGTGGAAGTACCCGCTAATGTTCACGCCATCAGCGATCGCCCGCTGCACTTCCAGAAGGTGCCGCCGGGTGTAGTCGATGCGCTGGGGGTCCTGCACTCGCCCATCGAGATCAACGAGGTCCACGTTGGACATGCCGTTCTCGGTGATGACCACCGGAAGTCGGTACCGCTCTGCGATCAGCCGCGGACCCCAGTAGAGCACCTCGGGGCGGATGAGCCACCGGAACGTGGTGATCGGCGCGCCGGGTGGCGGAGCGATCTCCTGCGGCTTGCCATCCGGGCCTGCACGAACTTCGGATCCGCTATAGATGTTCACGCCGTAGAAGTCGAGCGGCTGGCAGATCGTCTTCATGTCTCCGGGTTCGATCTTCGGCATGTCGCCCGCGAAGAGCTCGACACCATCGGCGGGATAGTGCCCGAGGCAGACCGGATCGCCGAACCAGGTGTTGTTCCAGAAGTCCTTGCGCGTGATCGCAAACATCGCCGTGCGTGCAGCGTCGATGTCGGCCACTTCCTTGGTTGCGGCGCACACTGTGTGACCAACGGGTGCCCAGCCGATCTTGATCGGCTTGCGGGCGTGGGCGCGGAGTGCCTGCGTCGCCAGACCGTGGGCGAGCAGCGTGTGATGGCTTGCCTTGAGGCAATCCGCAAAGCTCAGCGTCAGCCCCGGCGCGTGCTTGCCATCCTTATGACCCAGATTGATGTACACCTGCGGCTCGTTGAGCGTGATCCAGTGCCCCACGCGGTCCGACAACCGCGTGACCATCACGCGGGCATAGTCGGCAAACCAGTGGGCCGAGTCGCGTTCGAGCCACCCGCCGCGTGCCTGCAGGGCCTGCGGCATGTCCCAGTGAAAGAGCGTGACCCAGGGCTCGATGCCCTTCTCAAGCAGCGCGTCGACCAGGCGGTCGTAGAACTCAAGCCCGGCAGCGTTGGCTTTGCCGGTGCCCTCGGGCAGCACTCGGGGCCAAGAGATTGAGAACCGATAGGCCTTCAGCCCGATCGACTGCATGATCCCGACATCTTCGCGGAATCGGTGGTAGTGATCGCACGCCGTCTCTCCCGTCTGGTTGAGGTGGACGGCGTTGGGCTTTTTGCAGAACTCATCCCACACCGACGGCCCGCGGCCATCGACCGCCGCGGCACCCTCGATCTGGTAGGCGCTCGAAGCGGCGCCCCATTTGAAAGTCTCTGGAAACATCGTGTCGTCAACTCCTGATGCGGTCACTCCTTGACCGCACCGCTGGTCAGACCGGAAATGAACTCACGCTGAAGAAGCAGAAAGAGCGCCAGCACCGGAACAACCGATGCAAGCGTGCCCGCGATCTGCAGGCCGTAGTCCTGGTAGTACACACCCCGAAGCTGGCTGACAGCGACCGCGAGCGGAAGCTTGCTCTCGCTCTGCAGCACGATCTGCGGGTTGATGAAGTTGTTCCACACCCCGAGAAACGTGATCAACATGAACGCCCCGGCCATCGGTCGGAGCAGCGGCATTGCCACGGTGAAGAAGACTCTCAGCTCGCCGCAACCATCGATCCGAGCGGCCTCGATCAGCTCGTTGGGCACAGAGCTGGACGCGGCCTGACGGAACAGATACACGCCGAACGCCGGCGCGAGCGCTGGGATAACGAGCCCGCTGAACGAGTTCAGCATGTCCAGCTTGAAGAGCAACTGATACCCGGGCGCGAGCAGGAGCGTGGGCGGAACGATCACGGCCACAAGAACGATCGCCGTGATCAGACGTCGACCGCGGAACTCGTGCTTGGCGAGCGCAAACCCGGCGGCTGCGCACACCAGCGTCGCCAGAACGGCGGTCACCGATGACAGGAAGACCGAGTTGAGCATCGACCGGAGGATGCCCGATGAGTCGAGCAAGGTCCGGAAGTTGTCCAGCGTCAGCTTGGACCACGCGATGCCGAGGAAGCCCTCGCCCCGCGGGAGAAACGTGGAGGTGAAAAAGTCCTCGTTGCGCTTGAATGCCCCGCACACGAGCCACAGAAACGGCACAAGCGTGAGCGCCGCGCCCAGCAGCAGCAGCATGTACACGCCCCAGTGCGTGCGATCGTGCTTCGGTGCTTCGCTCATGCGCGGACCCCCTGTTTGGACTCCCCGGCAAGCCGACGCTGGAACAGCGCGAACACCATCAGCAGCACCGCGAGCAACCACCCGACCGCACTGGCATATCCCAGATCGCCCTGATCAAAGCCCATCTGATACAGATACATGACGACGGTGAGTCCCCGGTTGTCCGGGCCCGCCGTGCCGTTGAACAGGACATACGGCAGCTCAAAGATCTGAAAACTCCCGACGATGGAGAGCAGCACGACGAAGCTCGCCACCGGGCGGATCTGGGGAACGATCACGTGCCGAAAGCGCTGCCATGGCCCTGCGCCGTCGAGCGTCGAGGCCTCAACCAGTTCCTTGCGAACGTTCTGGAGCGCGCCGAGAAAGTACACCATATTGAAGCCGAGATACTGCCACAGCGAGGCGATGATGAGCGCGGGCATGACGTACATCTGCAGCCACGGAAAGTCGAGATCCCATCCGATCATCGAGTGCAGGGCCTGATTCACAAGCCCTGTGCGCTTCTCGAAGATCACGCCGAAGATCATCGCCACGAACACCACCCCGACCAGCACCGGGGCGAAGAAGATCGCGCGAAAGATCGCGCGGCCGCGAATCCCCGGCCGATTCAGCAGCATCGCCAGCAGGAGCGCAAGCGGAAGCTGGATGAGCACGCTGCCGGCGGTGAACGCGATCGTGTTCCGGACGGCTTTCCAGAACAGCGGATCGATCAGCACGTTTCGATAGTTTGCCGCACCGACAAACTCTGAGTGCGCGGGGCCAAAGGTCTGCCGCATCGACAGACCGACCGACTGCACCAACGGCACGGCAAAGAACACGCCGAAGCAGACGAGAAAAGGCGCGAGCAGCACCCATGGCGCGACGTTGAACTTCGGCGCGCCGCGCTTCATACTCCACCTCGCGCCGGGCGCTCGGCGCTGGTGTTCAGAAAGACGTTTCGTTCGATCTGTGCCCTCACCTGATCTTCGGCGACCTTCAGCAGCTCCATCGCCCTGGGCTCAAGGGCCTCAACACTCGTTGCGCCCACGCGCTGCGCGTGGGCCGAGAGGGAGATCACCGCCGTCTGCACGCGCAGCTTGGCCATCACGTTGTAAGGCGAGCTCGTCCTCATCGGCACATCGGGCGCGAGGGCGATGTAGTCCCGTCCTTTGCGCTGCCCGGAAAAGTACGGATCGGGCTCGCTGAAGATCGGGTCATTCCAGAGCGTGCGCACGGGCGTGATGATGTCGCCGGTGCTGTAGAGCGATCGGGCAAGTTCGGGCGACAGGTACAGCTTGCTGGCGATCTTCCAGAGTCGCTCCTGATCCGGGGCCGTCTTCGATATTCCGAGCATCGTGCCGCCCCACACGCTGGTCCTTCGGCCGCCTTTGGTCCACGCCGGCAGCGGCATCAATCGGATCTTACCCGAGAGCTGCGGAATCTCGTTCTTCCAGACGTTGCACATCCAATCGGGCATGAACGCCGCGACGACGTATCCGTCGGCCTTGAGCTGATTGCCGCTTGCGGAAAAGTCGGCAGCGTCTGCCGCGATGCGCCCAGGTCCTCGGCACCATGTCACGATGGTCGAGATCACCCGGGCGTTGGTCGGCGTGGCGATCCGCACGCGCTCCTGCTCATCAAAGAACCCGCCGCCGGCCTGCAGGAGCAGCAGTTCGATCAGATCCTCTTTGTCTTCCCAGATGTTCAGCAGATACCGCTTGGGCTTGCCGTCTGGCCCCTTCTCGCTCATCAGCGGACCGAGCACGCGAACGAAGTCGTCCCACGTCTCGATCGTCGAAACATCGATCCCGGCGGCCTCGACAATGTCGGCGCGATACCCCAGCATCACCGGATGCACATCGTGCGGCAGGCCGAAGATCCGCCCGCGCGATGACCACGGCCCGAAGGACGGCATGTTGATCTGTTCAAGCAGCCCCTCGGATCGCAATCGATCGGTCATGTCCGTGAACCCGACGCTGTCTAGTGGCCCCACAAAGGCGCGGCCGACCGAGCGGCGTTCACACTCGATCAGATCCGCCGTGGGCGTGCTGGTCAGAAAACCCTGGAGCATGCGCCGCTCGAGTGCGGGATGGCTGAGCAGCGCGATCTGCGGCCGAGATTCCGCGGGCCAATCGGCGATGATCGGGTCGTACATCTGCTTGTGCAGCCGGGCAAACGTCCACATCTGCACGCCGGTCGCCGACTTCGCGGGGATGGCGACGACCGCGATGGATGACCCGATCGCCAGCAACGCGATGACCAGGACCCCGAGCGAGGCCGACCATCGTCGTATCGAATCGATCACGGCGTCGATCACTGGTCTTGATCCAAGATGGTGGCTGAAGCGATCACGGCTCCATCGTGAAATCGAGCGTGGACCAGAGGACGTTCTTGGTGCTCTTGCCGGTGGCGCGATTCACAAGTTTCTCAACACCGAACTGATCAACATGGCCGTCGACGAAGCCGATGTTGGTACTGCCCTTGAGCGCGTCGAGTTCCGCGGTCCGCCGGGGATGGCGGTAATAGGGCAGGTAAGACTTGGGGAATGTGCCGGTCCATTCCGGAGACAGCCGGAAGTCAACTTCCGGGAACGCGAATCCGCCGAGCCCGGTGCCGCCGCCGAAACGCAGCCCCGGAGTACCGATGTACCCGATCTGACCATTGGTGAACCATGTGCGGGGCTTGGCCGGATCATCGGAGCGGAAAGTGCCCCATGCCTCGCCCATGACGAGGGTTTTGGAAGGCAGGTCCACGTTCAGATCGAATCCGCGCCCAAGTTGAGCCTCCTGAGGGACAAGAGGATTCGCGCCCGGAGCAAAGGACTCCAGCTTGCCCGAGGTGTTCCGCCAACTGCCCGCACTCGCGGCCCAGAAGTTCATGCTGTACGAGCGACCCGCCTGAGGATGATTCGGACACTGCATGACCCCGCCGCCCACCGTGTTGTTCTTTGGGCTGGTCGTGAGCAGGTTCGAGTCGTTCTGCTGCGGCAGATAACGCCCGATCCGGGTCTCGTCGTACCAGATCATGTTGAGCTTGTTGGTCTCGGGGTCTGGAGCAGCTTCAAGAATCGGCGGAAACTTGCCGTTGCTGTCGGTCGCGTAGATGTTCTGCGCGAGCGCAAGCTGGCGGAGGTTGGATCGGCACAGAATGTCGCGCGCCGAGTCCCGCGCCTTGCCGAGCGCCGGCAGCAGGATGCCGATGAGCAGGGCGATGATCGCGATGACCACCAGCAGTTCGATGAGTGTAAATCCGAAACGAACCTGGGTGCTGGTCTGGCGATGCTGACAGATGCTTTTCATGTCGCCCTCAAAAGTGTGTGCAACACACGGAGCACGAGACGCGCTCCGGACGGAGTGATTCAGGACTGGGTTTCACCGACGGACAAGCGCGTGCCGTCGGGCAGCACGCGGAACTGAACCTTGGGTGGTGGCGCGGTGGTGAGATTGACTTCCAACATCGTCTGCCGGATGAGACGCAGACGAGACGGCGCCTGGCCAAGCACGCTGGCGGTCAGCCATCGGGCGGCCTCTTCGCCGAGCATCTTCGCATCCTGGCAGACGGCCGTGAACGGAGGCCAGGTGTGCTGGCGGATATCGCTGTCATCGAAACCGACGATCGAGAGATCATGCGGGACACGGACATCCAGCTCCTGGCAGCGCCGCATCGCGCCGAGCGTCGCCAGGGGATCGGTGAAGTAGATCGCCGTGGGCGGGCGGGGCTGACCCATGATCCGGTTGATCGCGGCCACGCCACCGTCAAAGCTGCCGACGATGTCGTACGCGAGCGCGGGATCGAACGGGATCGCATGATCCTGGAGCGCCTCGGCATAACCCTCGCGACGATCGCGGTGGTCGGTATCGGGAACATGGTGCACGCAGCAGGCGATGCGACGATGCCCGAGCTGGATGAGGTGCTCAACCGCCCGTCGGCTGTCGCCCTTGGAATCGCAGCAGATGAAGTTCACCCGCGGATCTTCGAATCGGTCAGCGACGACGATGGAGGGAAAGCCCTCCGCCGCCACCGCCGAGCAGATTGACCGCGTGTTCTCAAACGTCCGCAGGACGATGCCTCGAAGCCCCTTGCGCATGAAGAACTGGGTGTACGTCTCTTCGATGGACTTGTCGCGCTGCAGGTTGATGAGCTTGACATCGAACTTGTGGTCGTTGACCCCGCGCAGGATGCCGGCGAGGACCGCCGAGTCGAACGCGCCGTAATCGGCCTTGACCGGCTCGCCCGGATAGACCAGCCCGATGACGGTGGTCAGCCGCTTTCCCATCTGGGGCGCGTATCCGCTCTGGTTGGCCGCCGAGAGGACCCGGTCGCGTGTCGCCGGATCAACATCCGGGTGGTTGTTGAGCGCGCGAGAGACCGTGGCGACCGAGACTTTGGCGATTTTGGCGATGGCTCGTACCGAAGACATGCGGCAGTCCTTGCTCAGCCCTTGGTTAGAAGCAAAGAAAATCGCCGGGAGGCGGGCGGCACGGGCCGCCTCCCGGCACGGTTCGGCCGCAGCTTATGGGCAGCCGGCAAACCAGGCATTCAGGAACTCGAAGATGTCCTGCACGTCGACACCGTTCTGGCCGTTGAAGTCGGCACGGCAGACGGGCGTGACCGGGCACTGGCCAACGCTGCACGTTGTGCCGTTGCCGCGGTAGTTCGCGCCGAGGGTCACACAGACGGACTGATCAACCACGAGGCAGCCGCCGGTGGCATTGTTGCAGCAGGCGCCGATGCTCGGAGCCGGGCAGTTGTTGGGCGAGCACGTGGTGCCCGTGGCCTGCTGGGTCGAGCCAGAAGGACACGCGCCGACGAGCGCCACCACGCAAGAACCATCGGGCAGGCAGCACGCCGCCTGCGTCGGGAGCGCCACAGCGGCGAAGGTCACATCGTCGATGAACGCGGTCGTGTCAAAGACCGGCGTCAGCGGGTTGAAGGTGAAGGTCTGAGCGGCGAATACCAGCGTGGCCTGAGTGGTACCCGCCGGAGCGACGGCTTCGATGGTGTACTGCTGATAGGTGTTGGTCAGCGAGTTCTGGATGGCCTGATTGAGGTCGAACTGGCCCGCGGTGAATCCGCCGCCGGCGTTCTTCCACTCGATGCGGAACTCGACCCCGTTGTTGATCGGACCGCCAGCGCGAGCCCACATCTGCATGCGATAGGTGACGCCGGGCTGGATGCCGGAGATCGGCTGCTGCACGCCGCAGAACGCGTTGCCGTCGCCGGAGATGGCGAGTTTCAGCGCCGATGCGCCGGTCCGCGGCGCCGTGGTGTCACGAATTGCGGTCAGCGTCGAAGACGGAGGCCCGCCGAAGAACCCGGTCCAGTTCCCAAGAGGCGGTGCGGGCTGATCGTACAGGGCATCGACCTCAAAGCCGGGATTGCCCACCGCAGACTGCCCGCTGGCCGTCGACGCGATACACCCCGCCGCCACCACCGCCGTGATGCTCAGGAACTTCTGAAACATGTGTACATCTCCGAAAAAAGTCAGGTGCATTCAGACGCACGCGCCGCAGAATGCGGCACTTTCACCTTCAATCTACCTGAACATTTCTTGCACTGCAACTGTTACGGTTGCTGTATCTGAACTTTTTTGAGAATGCCCTGAGGCGGGCACGATCCGATGCGGCGTTGTTTCGCAATATCGCGCAGCATCGCGATCTCCCCAGAATCGGTGCATCCATCGGCACAAAAAGCAACACCGCCAATCTCATCGATTGGCGGTGCTTGGAAACACTTGCTGGACAAGTACTTCGATTTAGCGACGCCGACGCGACGCGAGCAGACCCGCCAGGCCGATCAGCCCAGCCGAGGCCGGAGCCGGAATGGTCTGGATCACGGCGGTTCCGAACGGAGCGGTGTCGGTCACCCAGACATTGACGCCGCGAACCTGCACGCCCCACTGCACCACTCGGCCAGCGCCCGGGAGCGTGTTCAAGCTGAGGCTGAACGCACCGGGCACCACGGGAGCGAAGGTCTCGTTCACCGACGAGAAGTCCGGCGCGAAGTCACGGATGAAGAACCGAGCGACGTGGGCGGACGTGAAGGTGTTCGAGAGAACATTTCCCTGAAAAACAACGTTCTGGCCGCTGAGTCCGGTGACGACTTCCTGGTAGAGGTTCGCCTCCATGATCTTGTTGCCAGGTGAGCCGGGAGCGCCGCCGCCCTGGTACCAGAACGGATCCGGATCGCCGATGGTGTTCGGGCTCAAGGTGAGCTGCTGGGCGGGATCGTTGAACGAGGCCCGCAGATCGCTGACGCCCCAGGGGCTTGGGAACACGAATCCGCCGCCGAGGTCGAACACGTTCATGAATCCGAGCCAGGGGGCCGTCGACTGGTCGACGTAGACCGTGGCGGCAGACGCCGACGAGCCGGCCATCGCGGCCAGCACCACACCGAAGTACGCGCTTCTCATTCTCTCTCTCCTAGTTGGTCCTGTATCAGTTACAGGTACTTCGTCAGACTACATCGCCTTTACCAATCAGCAACACTGGAAGACTGGACCAAAAGCAAACTGGGGTATACCCCAGCCAGCTTGGAAAGCTCCGATGCGGCCGAATGGGATTCAGGCGGCGGCTTGCGTTTCACAACTCGCTGCGGTGCGTGGAACGACGTGATCGAAGAAGACCTGGAGCAGCTCGGCATCCAGACGCCGACCGGCGTCACGCGTCATGATCCCGCGGGCCTCTTCGAATGGCAGCGCGGCGCGGTACGGGCGATGGGTGCGCAGGGCGTCGAAGATGTCGGCGATCTGCACGATCCGGCTGGCCATGTGCGTGCGATAGGACGAACCGACGTTCGGATAGCCACTGCCGTCGAGCACGATGTGGTGCTCGAAGGCGACGATCGCCGCGACCTCGGGGATGTTCGGCATGGCCAGGAGCATCCTCGCGCCCTCGGGCGCGTGGGATCGCATGACCGTGAGTTCCGCCGGGTCGAGCTTGCCCGCCTTGTTCAGGATCTCCAGCGGGACACGGGTCTTGCCGATGTCGTGCAGCACGGCGGCGGTGGTCACGTCGTGGACGTCATCGAGGGACAGGCCGCACGCCTGTGCAAGAGCCGACGACATCAAGGAGACATTCACCGTGTGCACATAGGTGTATTCGTCGTTGCTCTTGATGTCGGCAAGCGCCAGCATCGCCTGAGCGTTCGGAGCGGCGGCTGAAGCGATGTTTGCGGCGAGCGCGCCCAGGGCCTCGGCGGGAACGCGACCCGTGCCGACGACCTGGTTCCAGATCGCGGTGATTTCCATCGATCGAGCCGCGTCCGGAGGATTCTCGGTGATCGCGTCTTCGAGCGGATCGAGATCGTCCGCTGCGGCATCCGAACCGCTCGCGACACCGGCGTGGCCAATGGCGATTCCCGAGCTTCGAATCGCCGAGCCGGCCTGGGCATCGCCTTGGGCAAAGCGTGCGAGATTGACGATGTCGCCGGGCGTTGCGCGAGCGTCGAGCACCAATCGATTCGCGCCGCGAGCCAGGAACATCGCGCCGATGCCACGCATCACGTCTTTGCTGCAAGCAAGCACGAGTCCGTCGCAGATCACATGCTTGCCCGCGAAGGTCACGGCGACAGAGGGCGAGGTGCTGCCGAGTGCCTGCAATGCCGAGGCGGCGAGGGCGGCATGGGATCGCACGGCCTCGTGATCGGCTCCATACAACGGGATCATCGCCGCGGCGGCGTTGAGCTCCATCAGCGCTCGGCTGGCCAGATCGGACGTCGCGCTCATGCGGACCTCCTCAGCGGTGGCTGCATGGAAGGCGGCGGCGCGTCGGACTTGAGCAGTGCTTTCGTGAGCCGCGCCGCACGTGCCATCGCGCTCGGGCGGAGCGTGCGCAACTCGTGGGAGATCAACTGGCGGATCGCGGCCTTGGGCCTGGGATGCTGATGAGCCCAGTGATACACCATGGCGATGTGACGCTCGGGAGACATGGCGTCGGCGAGATCGCCCGACAGAACGTCCATGAGCATCGCTCGCACATACGGATGGGTCGCGGCAACGGCGCGGCGAATGCCCATCCGGAGAACAGCGTCGGCTGGGCATCGCAGGGCGGCGATCACCAGGTCGGGCGGCCAGTCGGTGAGACGCGTGTCGGCGATCGACATCATGCACTCCGCCTCACCCGGTGCATCGGCGAGCGTTGGCAGGATGCTCTGGCAGACGTCGGCGACGCGGGCGTCCTCAACCGCGCTCACAAGAACAGCGGCGAGGCCTGCCGCCTCACGCGGGAGTTCCTGAACACTGCGCACGATCTCGTCGAGCCCGGATCCGCGAGCCGCGATGAACTCCCTGGCGGCCTCGCGGCCGTCGGGCCTGGCGGCGATCGCACTCAAGAGCGGAATCAGCTGCGACCCATTGAGCGAACTGAGGATCCACCGCACCGCACTCAGCTCCAGGCGGCCATCGCGGAGATCGCCCTCGATCTGGGCGAGGAATCGACTGTCGCGGAGCAGGCGAAGCCATCTGCTCCGTGCCAACTCCGGCGCATCGGCGAGGGTG
Organism: Phycisphaerales bacterium; assembly: GCA_019750095.1. Taxonomy (GTDB): domain Bacteria; phylum Planctomycetota; class Phycisphaerae; order Phycisphaerales; family UBA1924; genus UBA4658. The sequence goes on along the minus strand of JAIEOW010000055.1, from coordinate 32,207 downwards.
ATCTCGGCAATCACTGAGACAAAGGCCCTCAGACGCTCGAGGTCTTGGGCGATGATTCGGGTGTTTCGGATGCGGTGCTCCAGCGCGTCAAAGATCGCCGCACACTCATCCGCAAGCGTTGCTGCGCGGAGCATCTGGGCGAGCATCGAGAGCGCATGGGCAAGCGGGCGCGTCCACGCGGCCCGAAGATCGGCCGGCACGTTGCTGGGTGGCTTCACACCCTGGTGGGCACTTCGGGTGAGGTCCTGGCGATAGTCATCGGGCGTGTACTCGGCGCCGTCGGCCCGGGCTCGCAGAACCGCCTCGAGCGCGCGAGCGTCAACGGGCGCACCGGATCCGGGCGTCAATGGGCCAGACGCCAGGCCGGAGAATCTGGACAGCAGCAGCAGCGTCTCGCGCGGCGGGGCCTTGCCGCAGCGCGACAGATGGTCGATCGCACCTTTGATCGCCTCTGCCGGCAGCACGCCGGAGATCGATGCCAATCGAGCGCCGTCCTGTTGACTCAAGGACTGATCGAGTCGAAGGAGATTGGCGATCTGATCGTCGGTCAGCCGGGCAACGAGCTTCTGCACAAGTGCCCGCGTGCGCTGGTCGCGACGAGCATCGCCCGAGCCTAGCCCGCTGGCGAGTTGCTCGACGCAGGCGTCGACCTGACTGGAGTTCAGCGCGGTCTCGAGTGCGGCGCTGGCTGCGGCCTCGTCGATGTCCGACCATTCGTCGCCCGAGTTCTCACCGATGAGTTTGCGGATCACACCGGACCAGTCGCCGCAGGTACTTCCGCCGGATGCGGTGAGCTGCGAGGCGACCTCTGCGACGCCGCGTGTGACGATGCGACCGCCGGTGTCCGCTGCCAGTCGAGCGGAGTCTTCCCGCGACCATCCCGCGACCATCAGTTGCATGAGAGCCTGAAGATCCGAGGTCGTGGCCGACGATCGCACCACGACCTCAGCAACGCCCGCGGAGTGCCAGATCTCGGCCAGTTCTCGACCAGCCTCGTCCGCAAAGGCGTTGGCGTCGATCATCGTCGATCGCTCTTCGAATCGCAACGAGATCTGCCGATTGGGCGCCGCCTCAGCCGCGCTCACGAGGACCTGGATGGTCGCTGCGAGCGCGGATCGAAACGTAGGGTGATCAACTCCGTACAGACGGTGGGCGGTCTGCACGCGCAGCATCCGCGACGGAATGTCTACGAGAGAACTCGGACCGATGATTGATTCTGAAGCACCCATGCTGCCGGGGCTTCAAAATCGGCGGTTTCAAGGACCCGCTTTCGGGTCTGGGATACTGGGGATCGCGGGATTTACACGAGGCATACACGAACCCGCGTTCGGTGGGATCTGCCGGTCCGAGAACCCCTGAATCTGCTGCACGAGGATCGTTATGTCTGCGGACCGCTCTGTCCGTCGCCACCCGCGATCGAGCCGCGCATCGCCGTGTCGGCCTGAAGGTTTCGCATCCGGTAATAGTCCATGATCCCGAAGTTGCCCTTGCGAAACGCCTCGGCCATCGCCTTGGGCACCTCGGCCTCGGCGAGCACGACCAGGGCCTTGTTCTCCTGAATCTTGGCCTTGTTCTCCTGTTCGAGCGCCATCGCCAGCGCGCGACGCTTCTCGGCCTCGGCCTGGAAGCGCTTCTTGTCGGCCTCGGCCTGGTCGGCCTGCAGCTTGGCACCCACGTTCTCGCCCACGTCGATGTCGGCGATATCGATCGACAGAATCTCGAACATCGAGCCCGCGTCCAGTCCCTTTTCCATCACTGTCTTGGAGATGCGGTCAGGATTCTCAAGCACGGCCTTGTGGCTCGCCGCGGAACCGATCGTGGTCACGATGCCTTCGCCGACGCGGGCGATGATCGTCTCTTCCGTCGCACCGCCCACGAGGCGCTTGAGGTTGGTCCGCACGGTCACACGGGCCTTGGCCTTGAGCTGGATGCCATCCTGGGCGACGGCGTCGATCGTCGAACGCGGTCCGCGCTGGTCGGGACAGTCGATCACCTTGGGGTTCACGCTGGTCTGCACGGCATCGAGGATGTCGCGCCCGGCGAGGTCGATCGCGGTGCCGGTGCCCCAATCCAGGGGAATGTTCGCGCCACGCGCGGCGATGAGTGCGCTGATGACCTTGGTCACGTTGCCGCCGGCGAGGTAGTGGGTTTCGAGCTGGCTGGTGGCGACCTGCAAACCGGCCTTGGCCGCGCGGATGCGGTTGATGACGATGGTGCGGATGTCGACCTTGCGCAGCCGCATGCCGACGAGTTCGAAGTAGCTGACCTTGGCGCCTGAGAGATAGGCCTGGAGCCAGAGGTTGAAGAAGTTGGCCATCACGATCAGGAAGATGAGCAGGACGATGGCGAGCACGCCACCGCCGACCCAGAGGGCGACCGTCACGGGGTCAAACCTTGCGGTGCCCTGAGCGAGAGTGAAGGAACCAAACGCGAAGTACATGGTCACGGTGAAAGCTCCCCAGTCACTGCCCCGCGCTCATCGCGTCAGGCAGGATGTGATTGCAGTATATCTCTCGCGTGGCGCGAGATGGCCATCAACAACATGATGATTGCAGATCCAAAGCCGGAGCGATCGGTCCTTAAGCGATGGGTCGCACCTTGATCTGCGATCCCTCGACGCTGGTGACCCGGACTTTCACGCCCGCCCGGATGTAGGAAGTTTCCGACAGGGCCTCGTGCTTCTCGCCGTTCACTCGGATCGTGCCGACGGGACGCAGATCGGTCAGGGCCTCGCCCTCGGCGTTCAGCAGCGCGGCGTAGGGATTGGGCTGGTTGTCAGGAATCACAGGTTCGGGCTTGCCGGATTCGCCATAGAGCAGCTTGCGTCCCATCGCCGTCGATGGCATGAGATTGAACCCGAACGCGACCACCGCCGGGACGAGCACCGCGGCCAGCCCGGTGCCCACCATGCCCCAGACCACATCATGCAGGTAGAGGCAGATCAACCCTGACACGCCCAGCGCGCCGGCGACCAGCGACAGCAGACCCCCCGAGGGCACGAAGACCTCGACGAAGACCACCACCAGCCCGGCGGCGAGCAGCACGATGCCCCAGATCAACAGTGATTCCAAGTGAACCCTCCAGCCGCGGCTCGGGTTTGGCCCTGCTACCGCGAACAGATGGTATTCGCTCGAAGTGTGGAAGCGGTTCAGGAAATGAACTCGACGATCGTTTCAAACGAGTTGGATCGGACCACTCGCACCTGAGCACCGGCAGGAATAATCCCGCTGTCAGCGATGGCGTCGATGATCTTCTCCCCCACTTGCACCCGGCCCGAGGGCCGAAGGGTGGTGATGGCGACGCCGGTGGTCCCTGCCGGGATCGCGGGCTCGGGCTCGGTCATGGCGACGAGCAGGTCTTCCGGCGGCGGGTCGCCGCTCGCCGACTTGAGCACCAGGCGATTGAGCATCGGGAGATTCTGGAAGTTGCGTGCGATGAGGGCGATGACAACGCCGGCGACGAAGATCGACCCGAAGGTGACGACCAGTGCCCAGGCGACTTCTCCCGCGCCACCGCCGGACCCCGCGGGACCACCTGGAAACAAGCCGCGTCCGGTCGTGACGAAGGTGCCGACGATGCCGCCAAACAGCAGGAGCACGCCGAGGACTGCGAAGATGCCCACACCGGGCGCGATGAACAGTTCCGCCGCGATGAGGGCGATGCCAGCCAGAATCGCCACGACCGTCCACCATCCGGCGAGCCCGGCGATGATCGGCGGCAGCACCAGCCCCACAAGGCAGAACGCCGCGATAAGCCCGGGCAGGATCAATCCGGGATGGGTCATCTCGACGAACAGAGCGATGAGGAAGACGACGATGAGCAGCGCCTTGACGGCGATGTGCGAGAGCAGGCGGGCGAGGCGCTCGCTCCACCCTTCGTCCAATCGGGCGATATTGGGCGAGCCGAAGAAGTTCTTCAACTCTTGATCATCGCGGACTTTTTCCACGGCCACGCGATAGCGGAGCAACTCGGCATCGCGCAGCGTGAGCACGCCGGAGCCGTCGCTGACGTATTCGATCACCTTGTACTTGCCCGCGTGCTCGGCGGCGGCAAGATTCGGACGGACGCTTGGTGCGCCCACGTTGTCCAATGACTGATTGACCTCGGCGAGCAGCTTGGGCGACATGTCCGGAGCCGCGGGAACGACGTCGGTTGCCTTGCCGGCAGTGCCAGGAGCATCCGGGCTGGCCGAGCCGGGCGCGCGGGCCGCTCCGCCGGTGAGATTTCTCGTGCGCCGCTTGGGATCAACCGGGCCGGTGATCGATCGCGTGGTAGGGCTCAGGCGCTGCGGCTCTTCACCCACGGCGACGCGATACTGGGCCTCGGTCACGAACAGCCGCTCGCCCGTGGTGGCGTGCTCGATCAGCCAGAGTTCGACGCCTCGGCGGACCAGCCCCTGCACGAGCACTTCATCTTTGCCGTTGCGCCGGGCCGACTCGATGAGGTCGGCCATGACCGGACCGAGAAACTTCTCGCGCTCGGCGTCGGGAATCGCCTTGAACCCCTCGAACAAGCTGATTTCGATGGGCAACGCGTCGCCGAATGCCGCACCCTCAGCGATCACGATCTCGCGGCAAGCCAGAGCGATGACCGATCCCGCGGAATAGGCATTCGGGTTGATCCACGCGACGGTGTTGGCGATCTTCCCGCGTTTGATCATGCCCGAGATGACAAGCATCGCCTGCAGTTCGCCGCCGGGGGTGTCGATGTCGAAGACGATCGCGTCGGCGTTGGAGGCCTCGGCGAACTCGATGCGTCGTTGGACACTGCGAGCCGTCCACTCGTCGATCTCGCCATGGATCGTGATGACGGCGACGTTCTTCGCCGCCCGCGCGGCGGGGATGCCGCGATAGAGCTGGTTGGTGGGCGACGCGGACGAAACCGGCGGCGGAGTCTGATCCTTGCCCGATGTCGAAGGTGCGGCTGAAGGCCCCTGGCCCCACGCCGGCCCGCCCATGAGCAAGAGCGCGACACACGCGAAGGTTGCCAGCATCGCACTGAGCACGCCGCGCGGTGTCCGCAGAGATGTGCTCGCCCCAAACCTGCTTTGATGGTGTCCCCGTGCGATCATCGGTGAAGATCATAGTGAGGCGAAGTCGAGCACCAGACGTCCGTCTGCAATTGGTCGGAAAACGGGCGAGACCCCCGCCCCGGCTCAGACCGGGGCCGAGGGAGCAAGGGAGGCCGATTCCCAGAGCAATCTTGGCATGGACTGATCCATCGGCTGGCTTCCCGAAGCCGAGCGGAACCAGAGCATCGCGAGCGCCGCCCCCGCCGCCCGGCGACGCACGTCGGCCCGCGATCCGGGGATCGAGAGCTTCCTCGCATCGACCGTGATCGGACCATCGATGGACCATCGGTTGGCAAGCGCGACCCAGACCGTGCCGACGGGCTTGGTGGGCGTGCCGCCATCGGGACCGGCGACGCCGGTGATCGCCAGTGCGGCGTGCACGCCGCTGCGCTCCAGCCCGCCGATGGCCATGGCGCGGGCGACGGGCTCGCTCACCGCGCCGTGCTCAGCGATCAAGTCCGGATCGACACCGATGAGCTTGGTCTTCATTTCGTTGCTGTACGTCACCCACCCACCGACGTACGCCGCGGAAGATCCGGGGACATCGGTCAGCATCTGGCCCAGCATGCCGCCGGTGCAGGATTCGACGGTGGTGAGTGTGCGCGTCTGCTGACGCAGCATGTCGATCACGGCGGCGGGCACGGGCACGCCGCGGTCAGAGACCACGTGGGTGGCGAGTTGTCGAGCGATCTCGGCAGCATCGGCCTCGACCAGCGCACGAGACCGGGCGGCGTCGCGTTCCTTCTCGCAACGAATGCGGATGGTGAGCACACCATCGCTCGCCGTGACCCCCACCAGCGGCGAGCGATCACGTAGCATCAGCGGGCCGAGCCGTTTCACCAGATCGCTCTCGGCGATCCCGACCACGGTGAGAAGACGCGTGACGATGACTTGTCCCGGTGGTGGTCGGAGCAGACCCGCCGCGACACTCGTCCACATCGGCTTGAGTTCATTCGGCGGACCGGGCAGGCAGACGACATCGCACGGCGTCGAGCGTCGCGCTGTCACCGGCAGCACCGCGTGCAACCCCGGCGCGGTGCCGACAGCGTTTGAGAGACACGTCGCGCCCGCCGGCCGGGTCGCCTGGCGTGCCTGCGCATCGGTCATTGAGCGTCCGCGGGCGCGCAACTTGGCATCGAGCTCGGCATAGGCCCGATCATCGCGAACGATCGCATCGCCAAGGGCTTGGGCCAGCCCGGCACGTGTCAGGTCGCCCTCGGTCGGGCCCAGGCCGCCGGTCATGATGATGAGCGGCACGCTCGACGAAAGGCGTTCGAGCGTGCTGGCGATGTGCGTGGCGTCGTCGCCAACGGAGGCAAACTCCACGGGCTTGATGCCCATGCTCACGAGCTGCTCGGCGATCCACCGCGCGTTGGTGTCCTGGAGCTGGCCCAGCATGATCTCGTCCCCGCTGGAGACGATCGCGGCGCGATGATGTGATATGGACGTAGACGTCATGCAAAGCCATTCGGTGCTGGCGAGCGATCAGAGTCGCATGAATCCTGTCGATCGATTGCCCGTGTAATGCACCGCGAGCGTGCTGGTCGCACCCTTGACGCCCAGCGGCTTGCCTGCCAGCAGCACGATCGGATCGCCGGGCTGGAGCCATCCGAGCGCGATGAGGTCGCTTTCAACCATCTCGTTCCACTCGGCAAGGGTGCCCGTGGGCGGCACGGGCATGTCGCGGGCCGTCACTCCGCGCAGAAGCGCCATGCGTCGCACTTGCCGCGGATCAGAGGAATACGCGATAATCGGGATGTTGAGCCCGGTTTGCGAGAGATAGCGTGCCGTGCCGCCCTCTTGAGACCAGCAGGCCACGACCTTGGCGCCGATATCTCTTGCCACGTGCCACGCACCATGGGCAAGGGCGGCGGTGCGATAGCGGCTCTGCACCAGGCGGGCCGAGGGCGTGGCGGTCACCGAGCGTTCCACAAGCATGCGCTCGGCGGCCTCGATCACGCGGCGCATGGTGTCGACCACGATCGTCGGGTGCTTGCCGCTGGCCGTCTCGGCGCTCAGCATCACGCAATCGGCCCCATCCAGCACGGCGTTGGCGACATCAGAGACCTCCGCCCGCGTCGGGGTGACGCTGGAGATCATGCTCTCGAGCATCTGCGTCGCCACGATGCAGGGCTTCCCCCACTCGTCGCACTTGGCGATCAGCCGCTTCTGCACCATCGGGACCTCGGCCAGATCCATCTCAACGCCCAGATCACCCCGGGCGACCATGATCGCGTCGGCGGCTTCGACGATCGCGTCGAGCTCGTCGAGCGCCTGCGGCTTCTCGATCTTGGCGATCACCGGGATCATCGCGCCCGCGCCCGTCTTCTCAACGTTGAAGTCAATCGGGCACATGCCCTGCAGAGCTTTCTTCAGGTCGCGGACTTCATCCGCGGTGCGCACGAACGAGAGCGCGAGAAAATCCAATCCGTGCGCCACCGCCCACTCAACGTGCCCCCAATCCTGCTCGGTGATCGCGCTCGTGCGCACCTTGGAATCCGGCAGGTTGATCCCCTTCTTGGACGTCACCAGGCCGCCGACCAGCACGCGGCAGCGCAGCAGTCCGCGATCATCACCCGGCTCCAGATCCACCGCGAGCAGGCGAATGGCACCGTCGTTGATCAGCACGCGCTGCCCGGGCGACACATCATGCACGAGCCCCGCATAGTCCGTGGGCAGACGCACACACGCGTTCTTTGGATCGAACCGCTGATCAACCTTGGTGGCAAAGACAACGTCTTGCCCGGATTCGAGAACCACGCCTTCGGGCATCACGCCGACGCGGATCTTGGGCCCCTGCAAATCGCCCAGAATGGCCACGGGTTGACCCGCGGCCTGAGCCGCGGCGCGGATCGCCGAGACTCGCCGCGCGTGATCATCGAGCGTGCCATGCGAGAAGTTCACTCTGAACACGCTCACGCCCGCTTCGATCAGCTTGGCGATGGTCTCGGGCGCATCGCTCGCCGGGCCGATGGTGGCGACGATATTGGCCAGCGTGGGCATGGCCCGACGTGCCGTGGTTGCCGGAACAGTTGGATCACTCACAGGCCGTTCTCCGCGCCGAGTCGAATCACCCGCTGATAGTTGTCCTTGAAGAACTTGGTATAGGCGATCAGCGTCCGCTTGCCATGCTCAAGATCGCGGAAGGAATCGACATCCATGCGGATGGCGCGAAAGGTCTGCTCGCTAAATGGCGCGGTCGGCACGCTCTCTGATCGCTCGAACTGGGCCCGCCGAGAGAGGATCGTTTCCCACGCCGCGGCGATCTCGGGCTTCAACTTCGCTTTCAGTTCAGCATTCTCGAGCATGCTCGCCAGCGCGGCGAAGGTCGTGACTTTGCGAGATGCGAGCTCATCGAGCGCGGGCTTGGGAATCTCGGCAAGAATCGCCGGATCGCCGTACAACGAACCCGGGCGAAACTGGTGTGTGGGCATCGCGTAAAACAGCGTCTCCATTTCTGCAAGCACCGCCGCTGGGAATCCGCCACCCTTGGATTTTTCGCGGGCGAGGTTCAGAACGCGCCATGCCTCGCGCAGATCGGGCGCGGTATCAATTCCGAACGCGGCCATCATCGGCGCGATCGCGCTCCGCCAGCCCTTGGGCTTCACGTCGCTGGCGAGCTTGAACGGGTCGGCCTGATCGACCAGCATCGCCAGGTGCTTCTCGTACATCACGCGTCGCACCGGCATCCGCCGAAGCTCGTAACGCTCCGGCCCCATCTCCGCGAGCGCGGCGTCTTCGCTGCCGGCGCCTCCCGCAACCGAGCGTCGTCGCTCCTTGCTCTTGAACTGCCAGAGCGATTGCCCCTGCTCCGTCAGACAGAACACGATGAACCGCTCGGCCAGTTCGGGCGACTGGGCGCCATTCAGGATCGACGCCGGGTCGGCATCGATATACACCGCTCCCGCAGGGTCAACATACCCCACGCGCCCGGTTGCCGGGTCTTGTCCGGGCGAGAGCACCGCCTGCGCCTGGCCTCGCCCGTAGAAATCAATCGCAAGCCCCGCGGCGGCCTCGCCCTGGCTGACATCAATCGGCGGGCGCGTCGCGGCCGAGGCGAAGTAGCGAGCATTCGCGCACAACTCTCGCAGCGTCCGCCAGCCCCCCCACCCTTCCTTGTTCATAATTGATTCGTACGTGGTCGTGACCGAACCCGATTGGCGGCCATCGGCGAGCGCGAGCATGTTGCGATAGCGAGCGTCGCACAGATCCGCGAACGACCGCGGCTCGGGCAGACCCAGGCGGGCGAGCACATCCTTGTTGAAGACGATCCCGAATCCCGACAGCGCGGTGCCGATCCAATAGCGATCCGGGTCATAGAGCGTCTGCGCGCCGATGCGGTTCTCGCCGAACCACTCGTCGAGTTGGGCCTGTGAAAAGCCGGCTGGCCGGCCGAGGCGATAGCTGATCGCTTTTCCCCCCGGTCCGGTGGCCGAGCGGACTTCCTTCATCTTGCCGTGCTCGAACGACCCGCCACCGAAGAAGAGGTCAAACGGTGCGGAGCCCTTGGTCGCGACGCCCGCAGCGTCGATCGCTCCACTGCGAGCGGCGGCGGCAAAGGACGCCTCAAGCTGCTTCATGATGTCCGACGTGCCGCCGGGCGTGCGCCAATCGATGTACGCGGGGGTGCCGAACTCTTTGCGATGCCAGCGATCAAAGGCGATTCCGAACTCTTCGCGGATCTGCTCGATATGCGGCGTGACGACCACAAGCTTCACCCCGTCAGCAGACGGCCCTGCCGACGCCGCACGCCCACCACCGGCCATCGCCCGCACGACAAACGGCAGCGCAAGCACCAGCGCAAGCAGCCCGAGAACGATGAATCGTTGCCCCATGCCCCGAGTGTACGGGGGAGGGGAAGTGGTCGAGAGGCCAAGTCAGAAGGTATCAGATGCCTAGATGCCTCTTGCCTCTTGCCTCCTGCCTCTTGCCTCCTGCCTCTTGCCTCCTGCCTCCCGCCTCTTGCCTCCCGCCTCTTGCCTCCTGCCTCCCGCCTCTTGCCTCCTGCCTCATGCCTCCTCCCCCACCCCTTCCGACTACGCTCCGCCCATGGAGAACACACGTCCTGTGGCGATCGTGACCGGCGCGGGTTCGGGGATCGGGCGGGCCACCGCGCTTGCGCTCGGACGTGAAGGGTTGCGCGTCGTGCTGGTTGGCAGGCGGGTTGAACAGTTGGATCAGACGCTCGACGACCTTCCCGAAGAGTCCGAGGGCGTGAGTGTGCCCATGGACGTATCCGACCCCGCCAGCGGGCAGCAGATGGTCGCCGCGGCGATCGCCAACTTTGGCCGACTCGACGTGCTCATCAACAACGCCGCCGCCGCCCCGCTGCTGGCGATCGACAAATCAACGCCGGAACTCATCCAGCAGGTCTACATGACCAACGCCGTGGGCCCTGCGTGCGCCATCGCGGCGGCCTGGACCGTCTTCAAGCGTCAGCACGCCGAGGATCGCATGTCGCCCTTGGGCCACTGCATCGTGAACGTCTCAACACTCGGCACCGACGACCCGTTTCCCGGGTTCTTTGTCTATGCCGCGAGCAAGTCGCCGCTCAACCTCATGGCCAAGTCGTGCGCAAAGGAAGGGCGCGAGATTGGCGTGCGGGCGTTCGCCGTCGCCCCGGGCGCAGTAGAGACGCCCATGCTCCGCGCCATCTTCGACACCAGCACGCTCCCGTCGGCGAACTGTCTGACGCCGGAGATGGTCGCCGAGGAGATCCTCGCGTGCGTCACGGGCGAGCGCGATCTGAAGAACGGCCAAACGCTCTTCATGCGCAAAGGCGCCACCGGCGGCGCGTGATCACTCGGGCTTCTTCACCGGCTCCGGCAGCACGTTCTTCACGAACAAGTCCTTCAACTGCGGCTCGGTGACAAACCCCGGCGCACCTGTCATCAGGTCCTGCCCGATCTGCGTCTTTGGGAACGCGATCACGTCACGGATGTTGTCCGTCCCCACAAGGTGCATGATCAGCCGGTCCAGCCCGAACGCGATCCCCGCGTGCGGCGGCGCACCAAAGCTGAGCGCCTCCAGCAGGAAGCTGAACTTCTCCTTTGCCTGCTCGGGCGTCAGGCCCAGCAGCTTGAAGACCTTGCTCTGCACGTCCTGATTGTGGATGCGCACGCTGCCGCCGGCGATCTCGCTGCCGTTGAGCACCATGTCGTATCCCGCGCTCACGATCGACTCGATCGTCACCTCGTCTTCGGGGTCCGCGTCCAGGAACGCCTGCATCTGATCGTCAGTTGGCGACGTGAACGGGTGGTGCATCGCCACCCACTTGCCCGTGTCCTTGTTCCGCTCGAACATCGGAAAATCAACCACCCACAGGAAGTTCCATGGCCCGCCTTCCACCCCCGGCCTCGGCACCATGTCCATGTCCCGCGCCACCTTCTGACGCAGCTCGCCGATCGACTTGGTCGCGATCGAATACGCGTCGGCGACAAACAGCACCGTGTCACCGACCTTCAGCCCGAGCGCGCTCAGCCACTCCTGGCGCGATGGCTCCAGGAACTTCGCCACGCCCGTCTCGAACATCGGCTGCCCATCGGGCCCGGCCACGACCTTGCTCACGGCGACGCCGCCAGCGCCGAAGCCCTTGACAAACTCGGTGTACCCGTCGGTCAGCTTGCGGGTCAGCTTCTCGCCGCCGCCCGGCACGCGGATCGCCTTGACCACGCCCTTCTTGCTGTTGAAGCGCGGGCGGTCCTTGCCCTTTTCCAGCGCGGTCTTGAACACGCCAAAGTCGGTCTTCGCCGCCAGCTCGCTGACGTCGACGATCTTCAGGTCGTACCGCGTGTCAGGCCGATCGATGCCATAGGTCTCCATCGCATCGCGATAGCCCATGACCTGGAACTTGGGCACGTCCAGCCCGAGGACATCCTTCCACAGCCGCCGCGCGAACCCTTCCATCATCTCCATCACGTGCTCGCGCCGGACAAAGCTCATCTCCAGATCGATCTGGCTGAACTCCGCCTGGCGATCGGCACGCGGGTCCTCATCGCGGAAGCATCGGCAGATCTGCATGTACCGATCGCACCCCGACACCATCAGAATCTGCTTGAAGAGCTGCGGGCTCTGCGGCAGCGCGTACCACGAACCCGGCACGTGCCGATTCGGCACCAGAAACTCTCGCGCGCCCTCCGGCGTGCTCTTGTAGAGAATCGGCGTCTCAACCTCAAGGAACCCGTTCTCATCAAAGTAGCGACGCGTCGACTGCATCACCCGGTGACGCAGCCCAAGAATCTGCTGCATCCGCGGACGGCGCAGGTCCACGTAGCGGTGCTTCAGCCGAATCTCTTCGTTCGGCAGCTTGCCCATGTCGTCGGGCAGGAACGGCGGGTTCGCCGTCTTGCTCAGCACCTCAAGCTCCTGCACCACCACCTCAACCGTGCCCGTCGCCAGCTTGGGGTTCGGCCCACCGACGCGCGTGCGAACGCTGCCGCGCACGGCGATCACGTCCTCGTTGCGCAGCTTGTCCGCCGCATCCATCATCGCCTGGCTCACGCCGTTGTCCGGATCGAACACAAGCTGGGTCAGCCCGAAGCGGTCGCGCAGATCGATGAAGATCAGGTTGCCATGATCGCGATACGAGTTGACCCAGCCGTTGAGGACAACGGCTTGTCCGATGTGCTCGTCGCGCAGCTCGCCGCAGGTGACGGTCCGTCGAAGCATGGTGCACTCAGTTCAGTGAGAAAAAAACCTTCCGTGGATCCAATGAAAAGGGGCCGACTATAGGTAAGTCCGGCCCCTGTGCGACTGTTTTTCCGCAGATTGCCCGCCGCCCACGCAGCTGCGCTCACGCCGCCCGGGCTCGTGCCCGTCCCGCGCCGAGCAGAACAAGCGAACTGACCGTGTTCAGCGCCCCGCTCCAGCTCTCCTCCATTTCAGCCGTCCACTGCGGCCCGGAGAGATGCCGAAACGTGTCGACCAGCGCCTCACGCGCTATTCCATAGTGCTGCGGCATGACGCCAGCACGCTGCGCCCGCGCCCCAAACTCCATCAGCATCGGCTCGATCGCGTTGATCTTGCCCAGCCCCTTCACGATCATCCCCAGCCCGCCCATCAGCTCGTGTGTCCGCTGCCACTGATCCCGCGGCAGGATCGCGCGCAGCATCGGCTGCTTGGTGAGCAGCCGCGTGAAGAACTGCTCAGACAGTTCGTCGCCGCGCAGCGACAGCTCCTTGAACGACGCACGCACAAGATCGATCTGTTCACTGGTCATCATGATGCGTCCGCGCCTCCAAGAGTCCGAGAGAAAATCTCGGTTCCCCCGGATATCGGCGCGGCTTCCAACCCACTTTCAGTGATGTTCTTCCCCACCGCTTATCGGACCCCCAATCCCCATCACCCCGCGCACACTCTGCGCACATTCAAGCAGCCCACACCCACAACACCACCTCCCGACGCACTTTCAGCACAACACACGATGGCCTTCCTGTCTCGTTAGCCCGGTGCCTCGATGCCTAGATGCCTCAATGCCTCAATGCCTCGATGCCTCGATGCCTCGATGCCTCCTGCCTATCGCCTCTTGCCTCCTGCCTCTTGCCCCTTGCCTCCCCCCTCCCCCCTCCCTCTCACCACGGCAGCACCCCTCCGTCATAGTTCACAAACGCGCCGTTCATCCGGGCATCCGCCCCGTCGATCGTCTTCAGCATCGCCCGCACGCTCTCTTCCGGCGACAGATGCGCGCTCGGCCCGCCCATGTCCGTGCGCACCCAGCCCGGGTGCACCGCCACACACCGGAACCCCTCGGGTCCAAGCTCGTTGGCCAAACACTTGTTCATCTGGTTGAGCGCGGCCTTGCTCCCGCGATACGCATAGGTCGAACCGCCCGTGTTGTTCGCGATCGACCCGAGCTGGCTGGTGATCTGCACGATCAACTTTCCGCGACCGCTCCGAAGCTGCGGCAGGAGCGCACCCGTCACCAGCAGCGGTGCCACGCTGTTCACCATAAACACCCGCTGCATCTCCGCCGCGTCGAGCTGACCGACGCTCTTGCTCGTCGAACTCACGCCAGCGTTGTTGATCAGCACGTCGATCGCGTCCGCCCCCACCCGCTGACCCAGGCCCGCGATGGATGCCGGATCGGTCACATCCAGCGCGACCACCCGAACCTGGGAGCCAAGATCACGCAGCGCAACAGCCTTCTCGATCGATCGCGACGTTCCGATCACCGTGTCCCCGCGAGCCGACAGCTGCTTCGCAAACTCAAGCCCAAGTCCCCGGTTCGCGCCCGTCACCAGATACGTCTTTGACATCGCTCGCGCTCCATGAATGTGTCACTCAGGCGGCATCAATGAACCACACGACACAAGCACGCGATCGTAGCTGTTGTTCCCAGCCGCTCCGGGCCCGACGACAACCCGCAGTTGCCGGCCCGCTCCCTTCACGCCCCCAACCGGAATCTCCACGACCACCCGGATCCATCGCCGCTCGCGCTGCACAACCTTCGGGTCGATCATCGCCCGAGCAATCTCCCCTGCGCCGTCGATCGACCAGATCACCTCCACGCCATCGCCCATCGCCGATAGATCAATCGTCGCCTCGTCGAACGTGCACCAGAAGACCATCTTCCGTGCACGATCACTCGCGGACAGCTCCGTGACCATCGCATCGGTATCACCTTCGGCGATCTTCACGCCCGGAGTCGGCGGGTGCATGCGCACCGCCGGCTCGGCCGCACCGAACGCGCTCGTGCGCAGAAACTTCACCTTGCTCCCGTCGCGCTCGCCGCTTGTCCACGTCCAACGCTCCTGCCACACCCCACCATCGTCGATCGGCACACCGACCGGAAGCACCGCCGCCGGAGTGTCGCTGGCGCGCTGCGCCAGCCGCTGATGAACCGGGAACTCCAACCGCTCGCCTCCCGGCGATGTCACCACCATCCGGTCGATCGACTCCACCATGCCCCTCTCATCCAGGCCGATCGGCACGACCAGTTCATTCTCAAACTCCGGATACTCCTCAATCATCCGAGGCGTGGGCAGACTCCAGAAGAAGTGCGACCATGTCAGCCGTGTCTTCGCGCCCATGCGAAAAATCGCGTTCGACTGGTTGTGCGCATAGATCGTCGTCGCGTGCACATCCTTCCGGCGATACGCGTGCTTGATCATCGTGTTGATCGCCCACGGCGATTGCCAGATGCTGTGAAGCGTCTGTCTCAGTCGATCGGTCGTCGGTCCCTGCTCAGGCACGGCGATCCGCACCGGCACAAACACCGTGCCCGGTCGCGGGTTCGGCAATCGCTCCACCACATCGCGCAGCGACGCCATGTCCTGTGCATGGCGCTTCTGATACATCGACTGCACCCCCACAAGCGTCACACACCCCAGCGCCGCGGCAATCGCTGCCCCGCCAAGTATCAAGCCCCTACCCACCGCGAACATGAGCCCCTTCCTTCCACCAAAGCTCCGCGCTCCCGCCTCGACCATCGCCGCCAACCCCACCACCGCGCACATCGTCGGCAGGTACATCAGCCGCGAACTCAACCCCGCGCCCCGAATCGCGATCACGGGCACAAGCCCCATCAGCATCGCAGACGCGGCAAACACCGCGATCAGCACCATCACCCCGCGCCGCGTACTTGCTGCTGAACCCGCCACCCGCGTCGAAGACATCACCCACGCGATGCCGCTCAGCACCGCGAGCACGAGCACGCCAAACTCCCACCACCGCGCCGCCGCCCACCGCTCGATTCCTGCTTGGAACGCCGGTCCAAAGCCGTATGTTGGATCGAGCAGCTTCCCATACCACTCAAGCAGATACTGCACCCGACTCCAGAACCCCTCGGCCAGCGCAAGCTGGCTCTCTCGCGCAAACGGATCCTGCCGCACCGTGATCGCGAACAGGGCCACATAGGCGAGAATGCCCAACGCCACCGGCGCAAGCACCCCGATCATCCGAAGCGCATGGCGACCCATCGACATCACGCGCACACGTTCACTCAATCGCTTTCGGTCGAGCATCCCCGCGAGATACGCGATCGGCAGCATCGACATCGCCGCCGCTGGCTGCTCATAACAGCACGGCACGAGCACCCCAAGCCCCGCAAGCACCCACGGCCCGCCCTTGCTATGCCGCCCCTGTGCGAATCGCACCACGATCTTCGCGGCCAGAAACAGCCCCGCCGCACCGATGCTCGTCGAAACCGTCGCCGGCCAGAAGATCGCCTCGTACCCCGGCGTGGCCGCAAGCAGCAACACCAGCACGCCCGCCCCGATCCACCCGCGCACGCCCGCATCCCGCACAAAGCTCCACGCGCTCACGCACGCCAGCGCATGCATCGCCGCGCTGAACAAGTGGTTCGCCCAGTCGTGGTTCCACAGCAGCGTCTGCAGCGTGTACACCAGTTGCACGTGCACCGGACGCCAGAAGAACCACCACGGATACCGCAGCAGATCGCCCCACGCAAATCCGCCCGTCACCGGATCGCGCCAGTGCGCCGCATAATCGTCGGTCAGCTTCCCGAGCTCCCCTAGCAGAAAGAACGACCCGACAAACCACACCATCACCGGAAACACCCACAGCGGCCAAGCCCGCGCCGGCGCTCTCGCCCAGCTCAATGCTCGCGGTGTGTACTCACGCCCATGCTGGCTCATCGACCGCCCGCCGCCTTCTTCGCCGCCTCGTGCTCGCGTATCCGCACGGCGAACCCTTCCAGCAGGTCATTCGGCACCGGCACACTCAGGTTGTACTGCGCGATCCGCCAGACACCATCGCCCCCGCGCACCACGACACCCGATCCGCGGCATGTGCCGTACTTCGCATTCTCCAGCAACTCATCAAACCACGCCGTGCGCTCGTCCTGAATCGTCACCGTGCGCTGCGTCTTTACATACGTCCACCCGCGCCCCTTCGCAAACAGCGGCTCGGCATACGCCTTGAACGCTTCCAGCGTCCAACGCTCGCTCGCATCCGTCCCCAGAAACACGGCATTCGGTGCATAGCACGCCCAGTACGCCGAGCCATCCGCGGCACTCGCCGCCGCGTGCAGGCGATCGAGCACTCCCTCCACCCGCTCGGCGTTCCTCAGGTCCTCAACCGCAAACCCGCTGCGTCCATCGACCATGACGAGACCCCGTTCCTTCCCGCCGCACGCGCTCATTGCGCTCAAAGCCAACACCGCCGTCGCTCCTGCGATGACTCCGCGCGTGGCTGATTTCAAGATCTTCATCCGCGGAGTATCGCACGACCCGTGAATCTGGGCAAGTTCACACGTTCTCGACCCTCGCGGCGTCCCAAAAGACCACGGCTTTCAGCTTCCAACCGTCAACATGGGCAAGCTCTACCGATTCCGCATCAGTTTCCACATGCACCGAAGATACCACGCGAGCCGGTTGGTGGCCTTTTTCGGGGTGTGAGGTAGATTCTGTCTGTCACGTTGATCTTGGTCGCTCGACGTGATCAAAGGTTCCTCTCTCCCTGGCTCGAACGAAACTGGAGTCTCTCTCATGTGCCGTGCATTTGTGCGCGCCGGCCTCGGCGCAGTAGCCCTGCTCACCCTCGCGGGTTCCGCAGCCGCCGACACCATCACCGATTGGAACGTCGCCGCGCTCAACGCGGTGCAGAGCACCTCAACCCCGCCGCCGCGTGCCAGCCGGGCGCTCGCGATGATCCACGGCGCGGTGTATGACGCGGTGAACTCCGTTGATCGCACCTTTCAGCCATACATGGTGAACACCGTCGCCGCGCCGGGAACGAGCCGCGAGGCCGCCGCCGCCGTCGCCGCGTTCACCGTCGCAAGTTCGCTCTTCCCGACACAGGCCGCGACCTTCACCGCGCTCCGCGACACGCAGCTCGCGGCCATCCCCGACTCTCCCGGCAAAGCCGCCGGCATGACCCTTGGCCAGACCATCGGCCTGACCATGAACTTCGCCCGCACCAACGATCAGGCGAACAACCCCGGCGCGATCACGTTCCCCGGTTCAACCACGCCCGGCCGCTGGCGTCCCGCCGCCGACAATCCCGTCGCCGCCGCTCTCCCGCACTGGGGCAGCGTCACGCCCTTTGCCGTGCCCTCGGGCGCATCCTTCCGTCCCGGCGTTCCGCCGACCATCGGCAGCGCGGAGTACGCCGCCGCCTTGAACGAAGTGAAACAGCTCGGCGCGATCAACAGCCCGACCCGCACACCCGAGCAGGCCGACATCGCCCGCGCCTGGGCCTTCAACGCTGGCACCAAGACCCCGCCTGGCGCGTGGAACCTCATCGCGCAGAGCGTCAGTCAATCCCGCGGCCTCTCGCTCACCGAGAACGCCCGCATGTTCGCCGCCATGAACGTCGCCATGGCCGACGCCGCCATCTGTGCCTGGGATTGCAAGTACACCCAGGACATGTGGCGCCCCGTCGACGCCATCCGACTCGCCGACACCGACGGCAACGCCCTCACCGACCCCGATCTCAACTGGACGCCCCTCCTTGCGACGCCCAATCACCCCACGTATGTCAGCGGTCACTCGACCTTCAGCCGAGCCGCCGCCAACACCCTCGCCGCCCTGCTCGGCAGCGACGCGATCAACGTCAACTTCCAGGGCGACTTCGGCGTCTCACGCCTGCTCACCAGTCTCGACGGCGCAGCGAACGAAGCCGGGCTCAGCCGCATCTACGGCGGCATCCACTTCAGCTTTGACAACGTCTTCGGCCAGCAGATCGGCGCGGACGTCTCCAGCTATGTCCTCGCCAACTACTTCCAGGCCATCCCCGCCCCCGGTGCCAGCAGCATGCTCGCCATCGTCGGCGTCCTGGCCCTGCGTCGCCGACGCTAAATCAGACTGCCTCCCTAGTGCCTAGTGCCTAGTGCCTAGTGCCCAATGCCTTCAGATCCGGAGGAAGAGAGTGCCGCTGGAGAGAGAGATCTCGGCGGTAGAGAGAGATGCAGTGCGAGAGAGAGGGATGCGGCGTCGCGAAAGCGACCACCCGCCCCACAGTAAGCGAGAGAGTGGCGAGAGAGTGCGTCCACAACAATCGCTTACTGAACCCCCGAACGCCGCGAGTGTCCCTCGCGGCGTTCGGCTTTTTTGCCCAGATGATCTGTTAGCCTCCGTGCCTCGATGCCTCTGACTCCTGGTGGCACAGGCGTCCCGCCTGTGTGCCTTGATCCCCTCCTCCCTTGATGCCCCGATGCCTCGATGCCTCGATGCCTTGCTGCCTTACTGCCTCTCCCCCCGAATATCATCCCCACATGACCACTCTGCCCCCCGGCCAACGCCTCCGCGCCCTCATGGATAAACCCGGCGCCTGCGTCATGCTCCCCGGCGCGTTCAACGCCCTCTGCGCCAAAGCCATCAAAGACGCCGGCTTCGACGGCGCATACATCTCCGGCGCGGCGACCAGCGTCTCGGCCGGTGTACCCGATGTCGGCCTGCTCACCCTCGAACACTTCTGCCGACTCATCCGCGAGGCCGCCGACGCTTCCGGTCTGCCCCTCATCGCCGACGCCGACACCGGCTTTGGTGAGTCCGAGATGGTCCGCCGAACCGTCGTCGAATACTCCCGCGCCGGCGCGGCCGGCCTGCACATCGAAGACCAGGTCTTCCCCAAACGCTGCGGCCATCTCGACGGCAAAAAGCTCATCCCCCTCGATCACGCCGCCGAGAAAGTCGCCGCCGCCGCCAAAGCCGCCAAGGAAATGGGCGAGGGCTTCATCATCTGCGCCCGCACCGACGCCCGCGGCGTCGAAGGCCTCGACGCCGTCGTCAAACGCGCCCAGTCTTATCTCGACGCCGGTGCCGACATGATCTTTCCCGAGGGCCTGCAGAGCGAAGAAGAGTTCCGCTTCGTCGCCGACCGCCTGCGATCAGCCGCCGCCGCCAAGAAGCCCTATCTGCTCGCCAACATGACCGAGTTCGGCAAGACCCCGATCATCCCCGCGCAACGCTTCGCCGCCATGGGCTATTCCTGCGTCATCTTCCCCGTCAGCATGCTCCGCATCGCCATGGGCGCCGTGACCAAAGCCCTCGCCACCCTGAAACGCGACGGCAGCGTCTACAACGTCCTCGACCAGATGCAAACCCGCGAACAGCTCTACCAGACCATCGGCTACACGCCGGGAGTGGAGTGGGCGTGCCGATGGAAGTAGATCGCCACCGATATGCGACGAACTACACGAACATGCCGAGTTCAACTTGTTCGCGCGGCGTTGTGCCTGATCGCTGGCGCGATCTGCACGACCTTAGTCTCTTGGCTGCCGTCGTTCGGATATGGATATCAGCTGAAACGAGCATCGGTCGAAACTACGCTGATGAGCCACTGGCTCATTGAGTACACACAATACTCATATCTTGGGTGCGAATACGAGTATTGGGTTGCTGTCTTACTGAGCCCTCAATACGCGAGTTTGAGAACCTTCGTACGCGCGAGCGCCCTAACTCCAGATCATGCCATCGTAACACACGGCATGCTCGACCCGAACACAACGTGTCTTTTGCCGCGCAATGTCCCACTGCCCAACAAGCTGCTGGAACTCGCCCAGGTCTCCCCATGGAATCAAGACATCACTCGGTACCGATCGGGGTTTCCGATGCGCTCGATGCAGTACTTTTCCGTCAATAGCACTGATCGACTTCTCGAAGGCGGAGGATGGATGCTCCCGGATCGTCTCGCCTCGGCACTCGGCGGCACCGAGACTGTTGTGCCATTGAACATTCTACCCGTCGGCTTTGCATTCAACTCGCTGTTCGCCGCCGGACTCGTGTACTTCTTCATCGGCGGGATTCGCTTTCTCTTGGGACGCTCTCGCCGCCGCCACCATCGCTGCCCCACCTGCAACTACAACTGCCGCGATCTCCACTCCCCAACCTGCCCCGAGTGCGGCAAGCCCCACGGCATCCACACGCCCGCAACCAACCCTCACCGGCCCACCAACAGGCCTTCTGGCCCCGAAGGGGCCACGGGCTGTAGCCACGGGTGAAGCGCAGCGCAACCCGTGGAACGGAAGCGCGACACACACCCGCCCCGGCAGGGGCGGAGGAATCGACAGCGACCCACTGAGTAGCACCCAAAGAAAAACCGCCTCTGCCCCTTCGGGGCAAGATCAATGAAACGCGACACTTTCCACGGGTTGCGCCGCGCTCCACCCGTGGCTACAGCCCAACGCCCCTTCGGGGCGTAGCTCGCCGCTTCCACAAATCGCCACGGCATACGCGGCATCTTTCGCATGGTGTACATCCATGAATCGATCCCCACGCCCCACCGAATCCCCTCAGCGGCCCGCCGCCGCCCCACACCCCATCCGCGCGCATCACCCACCCCCCGATCCAGCCCCAAGCCCGCCCCGCCACGCACGCGCCACGCCCTCAAACACCGCGACCAACTCGACCCCGACACCGCCCTCATCCGCTCGCTCACCCCAAGCGACACCGTCCTGATGATGGAAGTCGCCGCCGAGTCGCGCCACGTCCCCAGCCACATCCAGCGCACCGCGCTCTTCCTCTCCGCCATGCGGCACTTCGCCGCCGATCTCTCCCGCCGCAAGATCAACGTCCGCTACATCAACCTCGACGACTCAAACAACACCAACGCATTCGACACCGAGATCACCCGCGCCGCGAGCGACCTCAAACCCGCCGAACTCGTCTGCATCCATCCCGGCGAGTGGCGGGTGCTCGCGATGCTCCATCGCGTCAGCAACGCCCTCGCCATCCCGCTCACCATCCTCCCCGACGATCACTTCCTCACCACCCCAGAAGAGTTCGCCGCGTGGGCCAAAGGCCGCGCCTCGCTCACGATGGAATACTTCTATCGCGAGCAGCGCCGCAAGACCGGCTACCTCATGCAAGGCCGCGGCAAGTCCGCCAAGCCCGAAGGCGACCTCTGGAACTTTGACAAAGAAAACCGCCTTCCCTTCGGCAAATCCGGCCCGTCCCCACGCCCACGCCCGCCGCTCAATTTTAATCCCGACGACATCACCCGCGACGTGCTCGCCGCGATCACACGCACACTGCCCGATCTCCCAGGCAACGCCGACTCGTTCTCCTGGCCTGTCACCCGCGATCAAGCCCTCGCCGTACTCGATGACTTCATCACCCATCGCCTCGCCAACTTCGGCCCGTATGAAGACGCCATGTGGTCCACCGAGCCCACGCTCTACCACTCCACCCTCTCAAGCTCCCTCAACCTCAAACTTCTGAATCCACGCGAGTGCTGCGAACGCGCCATCGCCGCGTACAAAGCCGGCAAAGCCCCGCTGCAATCCGTCGAAGCATTCATCCGCCAGATCATCGGCTGGCGCGAGTTCATCCGCGGCGTCTACTGGCTCGAAGGCCCCACCTACGAAACCCGCAACTCCCTCAACCACCACGGCCAACTCCCCCCGCTCTACTGGACCGCCGACACCGACATGGCCTGCATGAAATCCTGCGTGGGCCAGGTGCTGAACTCCGGCTTCGGCCACCACATCCAGCGACTCATGGTCACCGGCAACTTCGCCCTCATCGCTGGCGTCCACCCAAAGCAACTCAGCGACTGGTACCTCGGCATGTTCGTCGACGGCATCGACTGGGTCACCCTCCCAAACGCCCTCGGCATGGTCATGCACGCCGACCGCAGGCCCGACGCCACCAAAGGCATCACCGGCCTCGTCGGCACCAAGCCCTACGCCGCCAGCGGCAAGTACATCCAGCGCATGAGCAACTACTGCACATCCTGCCGCTACGACCCCGCCGAGCGCACCGACCCCACGGCATGCCCATTCACCGTCTTCTACTGGGACTTCCTCATCCGCAACCGCGAGGTTCTCGCGGACAACCAGCGCATGGCGATGATCCTGAAGAACGTCGATCGATTGACGCTGCAAGCACGCACGCAGATCACGATCGACGCGAACCTGCTGCGGCGGAAACTCGGCATCAGTGCCGAACGCCAGAAATCTTGAGCCCGCGGAGCGGGCAACAAGAACCGCAGACCAGGGCGCAAGCCCCGGTTGATCCGTCGCTTCCTCATCACACGCACACGCTCACCCAAGCCCGCGGAGCGGGCGACGCACTCCCGGCCACCACCGTCCGCGTGCAACGTTCAAACATCCCCCACGACACCCCCCAAGGCCTACCCCAACTCTGCACGAACACCAACCCCAAACACCCACACTCCGCACGCCCCGCCCCTACACTCTTCTCCCTTCTAAATTCAAAGGAATCCGCACATGACCACCATCGCCAAGCCCGCGTCAACGACCGCCGCCGACAAAGCCGCCGCGTTTGCCAAGGGCCTCGACGGCGTCATCGGCGGGCAGACCGCCGTCTGCTCCATCGAGCAGGACAAGCTCATCTACCGCGGCTACGAGATCCACGATCTCGCCGAGCACGCCACGTTTGAAGAAGTCGCCTTCCTCATGCTCGAAGGCCACCGCCCCGACGTTCCCGCGCTCCGCCGCTTCAAGGCCGAGCTTGTCGCCGAGCGTGCCCTGCACCCCGCGGTCGTGAGCTTCATCGAGTCCTCCGCGGGCTGGCTCGCCAGTGGCCGCGCCGTGCCGATGGACGTCCTGCGCACCGCCATCAGCATCCTGGGTCACACCGATCCGGATTGTCAGGACAACTCCGCTGCCGCCGAGCTACGCAAGAGCAAGCGCCTCCTCGCCAAGATCCCGACCATCATCGGGCACATGCAAAACGTCATCGATGGACGTGGCATTATCGGCCGCGAACTCGGCGGCGACCCGACCCTCGATCACGCCGCCAACATGCTCTACATGATGACCGGCCGCAAGCCCAGCAAGGACGAGGCCCGCGTCCTCGACGTCTCGCTCATCCTTTACGCCGAGCATGAGTTCAACGCCTCCACCTTCACCAGCCGCGTTATCGCCGGCACGCTCAGCGACATGCACGGCGCGGTCTGCGGCGCGGTCGCCGCACTCAAAGGCCCCCTCCACGGCGGCGCAAACGAAGCCGCCATGGACATGCTCAAGGAAATGCTCGCCTCCTTCGGCGAAGCCGGCATCGGCACCCCCAAGGTCGACGCCTGGATGGACAACGCCTTCACCACCAAGCGCAAGCTCATGGGCTTCGGCCATCGCGTCTACAAAAACGGCGACCACCGCGCCGGAATCCTGCACGGCCTCGGCAAGAAGATGGCCGCCACCCTCCAGGGCAACTTCGGCGGCATCC
Organism: Phycisphaerales bacterium; assembly: GCA_019750095.1. Lineage (GTDB taxonomy): Bacteria > Planctomycetota > Phycisphaerae > Phycisphaerales > UBA1924 > UBA4658. The sequence goes on along the minus strand of JAIEOW010000055.1, from coordinate 8,045 downwards.
CCGCACCCAAATGGTTCGAACTCGGCGAGCAGGTCCAGAAGATCATGCACACCAAGAAGAACATCCACCCCAACGTCGACTTCCCCTGCGGCATGACGTATTTCATCATGGGCATCCCCGTCCCGCAATACACGCCCATCTTCGTCGCCGCCCGCATCACCGGCTGGTGCGCCCACATCATGGAACAGCACTCAGACAACCGCCTCATCCGCCCGCTCTCGATCTACACCGGCCCCGCCGAGAAGAAGTGGAACGGCTGAGCCATCGTGAATCATGGTGGCACAGGCGTCCCGCCTGTCTGTCTCTCTGCACGTTGCTTGACACACTGCGTTATCAAACACTGAAACAATGCAAGAGTGCCTATGACGCACCGCTGAGCAGTGCGTCCACCGCCTCACGCACGCGCGAGAGCTCGATCCGATCGATCGCGCACCGCTCCGGATGATCATCCGCAATCTGATCCGCGGGCAGTGTTGGATCGGCCACGATCTCCACAAACGCCGCCGAACTCGCCGGCAACGTCGTCCACCGCGGATCGGTCGGCCCATACAGCGTCACCGTCGGCACCTTGAATGCCGCCGCGATGTGCTTCGGCCCCGTGTCATTGCTCACCATCAGCGCCGCCCCGCGCACAACGCGCTTCAGCGCACCGATCGTCACACCCGCCTTCACCAGCCCATGCACCCGCGCCGGCTCGCCGCTCTTCTCGACCACCGCATCCACCAGTTCACTCTCGCCCGGCCCGCCGCTCACGAGCACGTGCAAACCGTGCTTTTGCACCAGATGTGCGGCAATCTGGGCAAACCTCTCCCCGGGCCAGCGCTTCGCCGGGTTGTTCGCCCCGGGATTCAGCACGGCGTACCTCGTTCCGGGTGCGATCCCCACGCGCTCCAGAACCGCCTCCCCCGCACGTTCCTGCTCGGGCGAACACGAAAGTTCCACGTGGAACATCCCCCCACCCCCCCCACCCCCTCCGCCCTCGATCCCGAGCAAAGCTCGCCCCGCCCGCAAGTAGTACTCCACCGCCGGCACGCACGCAAACGCGCCCGAACCCGGAACGCGATCGGGCTTGATCCGATCCGTCAGCAGCAAACCCCGCCCATCGCGGTCATAACCCACGCGCCGTGGGATGAACGCCAGCCGAGCGATCAGCGCGGTCGAGAACGAGTTTGTCAGCAGCAGCGCGGCGTCGTATCTGCGCGGTCGAATCCGACTGGCCACCACCTTCGGTCCCATCACGCCCCGCGCCCGATCCACGTGCACCTCATCCACCAGATCGCTCCCGGCCAGCAACTCATCCAACCCGGGCCGCACGAGCGCACCAATGAACGTGCCGGGAAGTGATTTTCGCAGCAGCCGAAGTGCGGGTGTCGCCATCACCACATCGCCGAGCCATGATGGACAGATCACCAGCAACCGAAGCGGCTTGCCGACGACGCGGGGAATGTCGTTCGATGAGCGACTCACCGCGGCGATTCCTTTGCCGAGTGCAGCACGATCTCCGCGGCCTGTGCGATCGTCGCCACGCGGTGGCCCACCTCCGCCGCCGAGGCATCGCCCACGATGATCGTCCGCGCACGCCCGATTCCCGCCCGAAGTGCTGCGACGATGTCGCGCTCGGCGTCGCCGATCATCCACGAGCGGGCAAGATCCAGACGCAGGTCATCGGCAGCCCACAGAATCATCCCCGGATTGGGCTTGCGCCACGGGTGTTCCACGTGGAACGGCGGAACCGTGCCCTTTGGGTGGTATGGGCAGTAGTACACGCCGTCGAGATCGACCCCCGCCTCGGCAAAGACCGCCGCCCGGACGCGGGCGTTGGTCGCTTCGACCTGTTCGACCGTGCACTCACCCCGGGCGACGCACCCCTGGTTGGTCACGACGACCAGCGCAAACCCGGCATGCCGCAGCGATCGACAGGCCTGGGCCGCCCCTGGACAAAGTTTGACGAGGTTTGGGTCAAAGAGCGAACCCGGGTAGGGCGTGTGCGCGGTGATGGCGCGATTCACGATCAGCGTGTCGTCGCGATCCAGGAACACGGCAGGTCGCATGAACGCTCCGAATCCTCCGCTGGGCCACCCCCGAACAGGCCAATGACCGTATCCTTCCCGCGCCATGCAGGCCCGCGAAGTGCCGGTCATGGACGAGGTAACGATGAGCGCACTCCCCGCAACAGCACTCTCCCGCACGCCCATAGAGGTGAAGGTTCCGTCAGACACGGCTTCTGGCAAAGCTGGCGGCGTGCGTCGAAATCCGTATGTCGCGTATCGCAAGCTGCTGCCGCCGCAGCGTGTGAGGGAACTCTCGCAGTTGCGGCCGTGGATCAGCGTGCGCGACACGATCTGGTGCTGGGCGTGGATCGCGGCGGCGTGGGCGCTGGTGTACTTTGTCCCAACCTGGTGGGCCGTGCTCTTGGCGGTGCCGGTGATCGGGACGCGCTATTACGCACTGTTCATCATCGGGCACGACGGGATGCATCGGCGGATCTTTACCAGCGGGCCGGCGAGCGACTTGTTTACGGATCTGTTTCTGATCGGGCCGATCGGGATGGTGAACCGGATCAACAGCCGCGGGCACCTGGAGCACCATCAGAATCTCGCCAATGACGACGATCCGGATCTGCACAAGCACGCGTGCTTCAACAAAGCCGACAAGCTGGAGTATGTGCTGTTTCTGACGGGTCTGGCGAGCGTGATCAATGTCTTCAAGAATCTGTTCCTGCGCACGGGCAAGGTGGATGCCGCGGGCAGGTCCGCGGCGGCGGAGAGCGACGCGAGCGCGTCGGACACCAACCGCCGCACGCACGGCGTGCGCGATCTCTTGATCATCGGCGCGTGGCAGATCGGGCTGATCGTCGGGTTGACGATGCTTGTGGGGCTCGCGTTCGGGGGATCGATCGATTCGCCGCTGAGCATTCTGACCCGCGGCTGGTGGGGCTATCCGGTGCTCTGGATCATGCCGGTGTATCTTTTCACCTACTTGCCAAACCTGATCCGCGCGTTTGTCGAGCACAGCCACCCTGAGGATGACGACATCGCCGACGAGCATCGGCTGATCACGTTCCTGTCCAACCCGATCGAGCGGCTGGTGCTGTCGCCGATGAACATGAACTATCACATCGGTCACCACCTGTGGCCGAGCATTCCGTACTACAACCTGCCGATCGCGGACCGTGAGCTTCGGGCAACCCCGGAGTCGGCGCGGCAGGGCATGGAGTGGCGCGGGTCGTATCTGGCGTACATGTGGCGGTACTACGTTGCGCTACCGATCGAGGCGTGCAAGAAGTCTCGCCACCGCGCGCACTAGGCCATCGCGAGCGCATCGAGTTTTTCAAGCAGGTACGCGCGAATCGCCTGGGCATCGCTCAAGCCGATCGCTCGCCGATAGGCGTTGCGTGCCGCCTCAAGCTGGCCCGATCTGGCACAGAGCTCCGCCCTGAGCGCCCAGAATGGCTGGTGATCCGCGGCACGTGCCTGGGGAAGCTGGTCGATGAATGCGAGCGCACGCTCGGCCCCCGCCACCTCGGCCAGAGCGGCGGCACGCCCCAGCATTGCTCCCATGGTCGGAGAGATGGACACCAGCGCCTCGTACATGTCCAGGATCACCGCCCAGTTGTCGTGCGCGTGCATGAGCCGGTGAACATGCGCCGACTGGATGGCCGCCTCGAGTTGGAAGCGTCCGGAGATGCCCATTCGACTTGCCTCTCGCAGCAGCGTCTCTGCCTCAGCCAGCATCGATCGGCTCCAGCGGCCCACATCCTGCCGATCCAGCGGCACGTAGCGACCATGCTCATCGACACGGGCCCGAGCTCGCGCGGCGCAGTATCGCATGAGTGCGGCGAGCCCGAGCGCTTCGGGCTCATCGGCCAGCAGCCGCCTTGTGATGTCCCCAAGAAGTAGTGCGTCCGACGTGAGCGTGTGCGCCGACGAACTGGGCACCAGCGTGGCGTCCCACCCGGCATTGAAGGCGGCATAGATCGCCGAGAGCACATCGTCCAATCGTGGTGCGAGCTGGGTGTGGTCAGGAATCTCGATCAGCACGCCGCGATCTCGCAGTGATGCCTTTGCGCGAACCAGCCGCTGCGTCATCGCGGCGGGGCTGACGAGAAACGCCGAGGCGATCGACCCGGCATCCAGACCGAGGACCGTCTGCAGCATGAGTGGCGAGCGGACGCCAGGATCGATCGCGGGATGGGCGCAGGCGAACATCAATCCCAGTCGCTCATCCGCAATGCCGTCGGTTGCGCGTGCGGAAAAGGCGACAGAAACGATGTCGGCAAGGTGCTTCTGCCTCGCGGAGCGCGACCTTTCACCATCGATCAGTTTTCGACGAGCGGCGGTGATAAGCCATCCTTCGGGTGAGTGCGGCACGCCTTCCGAGGGCCAGGACCTCAGGGCGGCGACGAACGCCTCTGACAATGCGTCCTCGGCATCCTGAATCGCCACGCCGCCCTTCGCGAGGATCGCGATGAGCTTGCCATAGGACTCTTGCGCGGCACGCGCCGCCTCGTCGTGAGAGATCATCGGAAGGGTGAAGCTCCGTCGCGACCATGGTTCGGCCGCGACGGAGGGAGTCTTTGCGTGGGGATGGTCACATCGTCATGAGCGGCCGAACTTCGACGACGCCGCCGTGCACCGGCGCTCGTGCGGCCCACTGGTTGGCGACATCGTGATCAGGAACATCGACGATGAAGAACCCGCCGAGTTGCTCCTTGGTATCGGCGTAGGGACCGTCCTGGACGTGCCTGGCGTCGCCAGTGACGCGCACGGTCGTTGCGGTGGAAGGGGGCTGCAGCCCCGCGCCACCTGCGGCGATGCCTGCGGACTTCATCGCCTCGTTGTATGCGGACCACGCCGCCCAGTAGGCCGGGGCATCCGGGCTGGACCGCTTGGCGAGTTGACTTGGAGTTTCATAGATGATGAGGGCGAACTTCATGAACAACCTCGTGAACGTGTCTGTGGGTTGGGAAGCGTACGACCGAGTGATCAGGGCTTTGTGGGCATCGGGGGCACAACGCTGGGGCGCACCTCGACGGCGCCGGTGGATGCGTTCGGGGCTTTGGCCGCCCAGGAGAGGGCTTCGTCGATGCCAGCGACATCGATGACGAAGTATCCGCCGAGGATGTCTCCATCGCGCCCCGGCGCGTGGGTGCCGACGGCGGTGGTGGTCTGAGCATTGCGATTGCGAACGACGCGCGATGCGCTGTCGGGCGCGAGGCAGCACCCGGCGGGGACCATGACGCCCGCGTCAGTGAGTTGCTGGGTGTAGGTCATGTACGGCCCCCAATATGCCGCGGCGGCTTCGCCGGTGAGCGCACGCTTGGCGTGCTCGCTCGGGGACTCATAGATGAACAGCGTGTACCGCTGCTTGCCGGCCGGGGGAGCAGACATCGAAACCGAGGATGCGGGCTTGGTCCGCTCATCACCGGCGGCACGGAGTGCACCCGACAGGACGAGCGCGGAGCCAAGAACAACTGCTGACAGCATGAGGACTCGAGATCGCATGAGACATCTCCATACGGGGGCGGCTTCAGCCGCGACGCGGCGTCGCGGTCTGGAGACGTGACGGGTGGCAAACCCATCGCGCGACACGGAATGTGATAAAGATGATCACATTCATACCAAACGCCATACAAACGAACACTCTTGGTTGGGCATTCCGCTTGACGAAATCACAACAACCTGAGAGAATCCGAACAACGCTCACCATCGCGGTGGGCGACAACCAACCACCTGGCGCGATGCGCGGCATCCGACCTGGCGGCTGTTTCAGCGGCGCACCGATTCGTCCAGATGTTGAGCCCTGCTCCGTCTCGGCAAAAAAGTGAACCGCCCATGTTGGGGGACAACCACCCCCCGCGTGGATAGATCGAGAGTGTCTTCCCGTGATGCAGTCTTCTCGCACCAATCGCAGGACAGGGGCCTTGGGGGCGATCGCTCGAAAGCGATACGCCATGTGTGGACATCCGCTCGCGGGATGTGGCCAGCCAGAGCCCGTGCGACCGTTCGAACCGCTGCGTGCAGGAACACCCTCGATCTGAGATTGCCCTCCAGACCGGCCATGAGCGCCGGTGATCGGATTGCTGCGCATGACGCGCGGGAACTTCCCGCACGTGACGCATGCCGTCGCGCGCGTTCTTTCCGGAGGGCTCGGCATGACGCTGTGCTCAATGCAGACACTCGCGGCGATTCCGATGGACCATTTCACGCTTGCTCAGGCCGGCGGGAACGGCTCAGAGAGCGTGCCGCTGCTCTGGATCATCATCGCGATCGTGGCCCATGTCGTGGGGCTTGGGGTCGGGTTCTTTGTGGTGAGCGCGGTGCGCGGACAGACACTGAAGCGTGCGCGGGAAGAGGCGACCGAGTTGCGCAGCCGGGCTGAGTCCGACGCGCGGGGGTTGATGGACAAGGCCAAGGTGGACGCCGAGCGAGTTGCGATCGAGCGCAAGGCCCAGGTGGATACCGAGCTGGACAAGAGCCGCGGGGAGATGCGCGAGGCCGAGCGGCGGATCGCCAAGCGCGAAGACCTTCTGGACAAGAAGCTGGAAACCCTGACGCAGAAGGAAGAGCAGGTCACCCGGCAGAGCGAGTCGCTCAAGAGCAAGGAAGCCGCGCTGGACAAGAAGGACGAGGAGCTGTCGCGTGCGATCGATCAGCAGCGCGAGAAGCTGCTGGCGATCTCGCAGATGAGCGTGGAAGAGGCCAAGCGCGAGGTGCTGATCCGCGTTGAGGAAGACGCCCGGCACGAGATGTCGAAGGTGGTCGCCAAGATCGTGGACGAGGCGAACGCCGAGGCCAAGACCAAGGCGCAGGAGATCACGCTGATGGCCGTCCAGCGGTATGCGAGCGAGCACACCGCCGAGAGCACGGTGCGGGCGGTGCCGATTCCGTCTGATGACATGAAGGGGCGGATCATCGGGCGTGAGGGGCGGAACATCCGCGCGATCGAGAAGGCCACCGGGGTCGACATCATCGTGGACGACACGCCGGGCGTGATCGTGGTGAGCTGCTTTGACAAGATCCGCCAGGCCGTGGCGGTGGAGAGCTTGAACCGGCTGATCGCCGACGGGCGGATGCACCCCTCGCGGATCGAGGAAGTGGTGGAAAAGGTCAAGGGCGAGATGGACGAGCGCGTGCAGAAGTCGGGCAAGGACGCGGTGCTGGAGGTGAACCTCCGCGGCCTGCACCCCAAGATGGTCGAGGCGATGGGCAAGCTCAGCTTCCGCACCAGCTATGGCCAGAACGTGCTGCGGCACTCGGTGGAGGTGGCGTATCTCAGCCAGATCATCGCCGACCAACTTGGGCTGGATGGCACGCTGGCGCGGCGGTGCGGATTCCTGCACGACATCGGCAAGGCGATGGACCACGAGATGGAGGGCGGGCACCCGAAGATCGGCATGGACTTTGCCAAGCAGTACGGCGAGAAGGAAGCCGTGCTGAACGCGATCGGCGGGCACCACGCGGATATCCCGAGCACGACGTTCTACACCCCGATCGTGATGGCCGCGGACGCGGTGAGCAGCGCACGGCCGGGCGCGCGGCGCGAGAGCATGGAGAAGTACATCCAGCGGCTCAACGAGCTGCAGGACATCGCGCTGCGGCAGCCGGGCGTGACGGAGGCGTTTGCCATCCAGGCCGGGCGCGAGGTGCGCGTGATGGTCGACGCAAAGAGAGTGAACGACGACGAGGCGCAGCGGATCGCGTTTGACATCGCCAAGAAGGTGAGCGAAGAGATGACGTTCCCGGGTGAGATCCGGGTGACGGTGCTGCGTGAGACTCGGGCGATTGAGTTTGCGCGGTAAGGCAGAAGGCACTAGGCACCGGGCAATAGGCACTAGCCGGAGGAAGGCCGCCTGAGGGGAGGCCGTCGGAAGGAACCCCGAGCGTCTGCGAGCGGGCGCGGGGGGTGAGGGTGGAAAAACGTCGTCAGGAGCCGACGATGGGCAAGAGCGTTCCGGCGGGTAGCACGCAACGCCGTGAACCATGGCTAAGCAGATTGTGCCGCAACTGCTTTGCTGGCATTGACTTGCAAATCGCGCCAGTCGG
>JAIEOW010000112.1 GCA_019750095.1 Phycisphaerales bacterium | reverse complement strand
CGACTGGCGCGATTTGCAAGTCAATGCCAGCAAAGCAGTTGCGGCACAATCTGCTTAGCCATGGTTCACGGCGTTGGATGACACCAACGCGAGGGGTCGCCGCCAAGTTGCGGCGGCCCTTTGTGTTTCTGGGTGGAGTGGGTTGGGTCGTTGTGATGGGAGGGGTTCAAGGCGGTGCGACTGTTGGCTTTTCGCCGGGTCGGCGAGTCGGCGGTTGGGTCACCGGGCTTAGAATCCACCCCATGGCCTACACCGTTCTCGCCCGCCGATATCGATCCAAGGACTTTGACGAGCTTGTCGGGCAGGAGGCGATCGTCCGCACTCTGCGCACGGCGATTGCGCAGAATCGGGTGGCGCATGCCTACCTGTTCACCGGTACGCGGGGTGTGGGCAAGACGTCTTCGGCTCGGCTGTTTGCCAAGGAGCTGAACGCTGTGGGTGCCGATGGCAAGGTGCAGGAGGATGTCGCCGAGGCGATCCTGAAGGGGCAGGACACCGACACCATCGAGATCGACGCGGCGAGCAACAACTCGGTGGACGAGGCGCGGACGCTGATCGCCAACGCTGCGTATCGGCCGCTGCGCGGGCGGCGGAAGGTGTACATCATCGACGAAGTGCACATGCTCTCGACGGCGGCGTTCAACGCGCTGCTGAAGACGATGGAAGAGCCGCCCGAGCATGTGGTGTTCATCCTGTGCACGACCGAGACGCACAAGGTGCCGGCGACGATCCAGAGCCGGTGCCAGAGGTTTGATTTCAAGAACATTCCGACATCGACCATCGCGAAGCACTTGGGCGAGATCGTGAAGCAGGAGGGTGGGGGCTTGAAGGCCGAGCCGGAACTGCTGCACATGGTCGCTCGGCTGGGCAATGGGTCGATGCGCGATGCGCTGAGCGTGATGGACCGGCTCATGGCGGCGGGCGAGAAGTCGCTGACGGTCAAGCTGCTGCAGGATCTGCTGGGACTGCCGGATCGGGAGCTGGTGCATCGGCTGGTGAAGGCCGTCGCCGACGGGCAGGCGGGCGAGGCGATTGTGGCGGGTGATGAACTGCTGAAGCGCGGGTCGAGTCCGGAGCAACTTCTGGGCGTGCTGGCCGATCGATTCAGAGATTTGATGATCGTGTGCGCGTGCGGGGCGGATACCGATCTGGTTGAGGCCAGCGGCGAGCACCGGGCCGAGACGGCGGAGCTGGCGGCGAGGTTTGATGCGGCGGGGCTCACGCATCTGATCGCCGTGTGCGACTCGGCGGGGCGGAGCGTGCGCACGGCCAGCAGCCCGAGGGCGGTGCTGGACGCCGCGATCGTGCGGATGGCGATGAGCGAGAAGCTCGCGGATGTCGCCGCGCTTGTGGGCGGACAGGTGCGGGCGGTGGCGACGCGTGTGGGTTCGCCTGCGGCGATTGGGGCTATGGGTGGGGGCGGAGCGGTCGCGGGAAAAAAATAGATCGGGGGGCGGGGGAGGATGACGAATCGCATGAGCTGCACCAGATTGGTGAAGGCACGCTGAGTGCCGACGCGATCGTTGCGCCAATGGCGATGGCTTCACTGGCTCAGCACTCACCGGCGCGTGATGATGCGAGCACTGGAGCGCTCTGGGCAAAGGCGCAGCGGGCTGGAGGTGAAGTAGGGCCGCTGCTGCGGGCGGTGATGGCGAACTGCACGCTGGTGTCGCTGCAAGGCGGTGGGGATGGGCCGCGGCGAGCGCTGGTGTCGATTGCGCCGTCGTGGGCGCATCGAGCGGCGAAGTGGACGGAGCAGATCGGCGAACTGCTGGGCAAGCACGTTGGGGGCAAGGTGATCGTGGAATGGGCAGGGGGCGTTGCTACGGGCGAGGGATCGGGTGGAGATGAGCCGGGGAATGGAAGCTCGGCCGGGGAATCGGGGTCGCGAGCGCTGAGTGGCGATGGAGGAGCGTCGCGGGGAGCCGAGCCGGTGCAGGTGACGGATCATCCGCTCGTGCAGCGAGCAATTGAGCTGTTTGGTGGGCGGGTGGTCGACGTTCAGCCGAGACGGAAATAGTGTCGTGATGGTGAGGTGGCCGGTGGTTCTGAGCGGAGTGTGCGATGCTTGATGCGTTGAAGACGGCCGGGGCGCTCGCCTCGTTGATGAAGAAAAAAGACCAGCTCAAGGCTGCGGGCGATCGCGTGCGTCAGCGGCTGAGCGAGATCCGAGCCGCGGGCGGGTCGGGCGGGGGCGCGGTGCGTGCGACGGTGAGCGGCGACATGCGGGTCGTGAGTGTGACGCTTGAGCCGGCGGTGTGCATGGGACTGACCAGCGGACGCGACGCCGACCGCGAGCAGGTGCAGCAGTTGATCGTGGAGGCGGTGAACAACGCGATGGATATTGCCAAGGGCATGGCGCAGCGAGAGATCGCGAAGGAGGCGGAGGCGATGGGGCTGCCGAACATGCCGGGGATGGAAGGGTTGCTGGGGTGAGGGGGTGAGGGGGTGAGGGGGTGACGCGGTGACACGGTGACACGGTGACACTTCGGCTTGGGATGTTGGGTGTTTGCCTTGGACCTCTCGCCTCCTGTCTGATGCCTTCTTCCCTTCCATTATGCCTGTGACCTATTCGGACATTCCCGGGATCACGATCTGGGCTGGGGCAGAGGTGTTTGGTGATGGGCGTGAGCCGCGGGTGCTCGTGGGGGATCTTGGGGTGTTTGCCGCGGAGTGTCGCCCGGATGTGGACCGGGTGTGGGGAGAGCTGCGTGCGAGCAATCCGCGGCTGTTTGATGGGCCGGTGCTGCTTGTTGATCTGGACTCGCTCCTCGAGAAGCGCGAGTTGCGCGCGTGCCGCGGGACCTACAAGACGCTGGCAACGGCGGCGGGGCTGGGTCGAGAGGATGTTCGGGCGCTTGGGGTGCAGGGGCTGGTGATGGCCCGCGAGCGGTCGGGTGATGCGTGCTTACTGCTGGGGAAGCGCGGTGGGGATGTGCGGATCTATCCGGGTCTTTGGGAAAATGCGCCAAGCGGCACGGTGGAGCCGACGCGTGGCTCGACCATCGGCGTGCCGGAACTGCTCGCCGCGCTCGCGGAAGAGGGTGATGAGGAGGTGGGCATTGATCTGCACGCGGGGAGCGCGCGCTGTGTCGCGCTGGTTGATGATGCGATCGCGCGGACGGTGGACGTGGTGGTGCAGGTCGAACTGGACGCCGAAGTCACCTCGCGTGTGATCGCGTGTCAGGATCAGGAGTGCGGCATCGGGGAGTACACGATGGCGGCGTGGTCGCCGATGGGCGAGGTGGTCGGATGGGTGGAGCGCGAGGCGGGCGTGGTGAGTCCGTCGACGCGGGCGCTGGTGCGGTGGATGGTGGCGAATGCGCTGGACTGATGCCGGGGCCGGCTACTTCTTGGGGTGTGTCCGTGCGATCAGTTCAGAGGTCAGCTCGCCGGCAAAGCCCCAGTTGTCGGTGTCGATCTCGTCGATGACGACGTGGGTGTGCTCGGGTTTCTTGCCGAGCACATTGACGAGGGTTTGGGTGATCTCGGCGATGATGCGGGCTTTCTGTTCGCGGGTGACGCCGGTGCGGGTGATGCGGACGTTGACGTAGGGCATGTTTGCGCTCAGGCCGAGGGGGCGGTGACGGGTGATAGAGGAGTTGGCGCGGGCTGGGTGGGGTCGGCGCGCATGAAGAGGGCGTCGCCTTTGGCGAGTTTGTGGCCGGGCTTCAAGCCGTGGGGACCGGCGAAGAGCGCGAGTTCGGCGAGCGGGGCTTTGAAGGCCGAGTTCGGGTTGTTGGGATCGACCAGGGGTGAGCAGTTCCACGTGCGCCAGAGCTGGGCCATCTTGGCGGGCATGGCGGGATAGAGGAAGAGCGAGGCGATGCGGATGGCCTCGGCGCACAGCACGAGCGAGGCGGCGAGCTGCTCGCGCTGGGCCGTGCTGTTCTCCGGATTCTTGTCGATCTCCTTGGCGATGGAGAATGGCCGGGCGTGCGCGATGAAGAGGTCGATCTGGCCCACGAGCGACGTGCCCTGCATGAGTGCCTCGTCGAGCGACATGCGCTCGTGCGCGATGCGGGCGGCCTGAAAGGCGTTGCTCGTGAGCGCGCGGAAGTCAAAGTCAGCAGTGGTGGCCGGTGCAAAGCGCGACCACACGACCGAGCCGGAGAGATCGACATCCGGGAGTGCGCCGCCAAAGTACTTCTCGATCATGTTCGCCACGCGGCTGGCGCAGTTGCCGATGCCGTTGGCCAGATCGGCGTTGTAGACCTCGACGAACTTCGCATAGCTGAAATCGGCGTCGGTCTCACGCAGCGGGCCCTGGGTCAGCATGTACCAGCGCAGTGCGTCAAGCGAGTAGCGATCCACATACGCCTGCAGCGCGGCGAGATCGATGAAGTTGCCCAGCGTCTTGGACATCTTCTTGCCCTCGCTGATCCAGAAGCTGTGCGCGTAGATGCACTCGGGCAGCGGCAGGCCCAGAGCCATGAGCTGCGCCGGCCAGATCACCGCGTGAAACCACAGGATCTCTTTGCCGATCGCGTGCACCTGCGTGGGCCAGAATCGGGCCCGGTCGGCGGGCACGCCCTCTTCACGGGCAATCTCGGCGTCAACGGCGCCGATGGCGGTGGCATAGTTCAGCAGTGCATCGATCCAGACCCAGGCGACGTGACCATTGGTGTCCGGCAGCGGGATGCCCCATGAAAAGCTCGTGCGGCTGATGGGGACGTCCTGCAAGCCGTCGCGCAGGCGGCCCAGCACTTCGTTCATGCGGGCCGACGGACGAACAAAGTCGGGACGATCCTTTAAGAGCTTCTCGAGGGCGGGCTGCCACTTGGAGAGTTTGAAGTAGTAGTTCTCTTCGGTGGCACGGATCAACGGCTTGCCGTTGAACCCGACGAAGTTCTTCTCACGGGCCTGGTTGTCGGTGACGTATTCCTCCTGGCCCTCGTCGTACCAGCCCTCGAAGGTGCCGAGATAGACGTCGCCGCTGGCAAGGAGTTTCTTGAACGCGGCCTGGACCTGGCGGGTGTGGCGCTTCTGCGTGGTGCGGATGAAATCGTCGTGGCTTGAGCCGATGAGGCGCATGGCGGCCTCAAAGTGGGCGGCGTTCTCGTCGGCGAGCTGTTGCGGGGTGAGCCCCTTGGCCTGGGCGGATTTCTCCACCTTCTGGCCGTGCTCGTCGGTGCCGGTGAGGAAGAAGGTGTCATGACCCATCAGCCGAGCGAATCGGGCGGCACAGTCGGCAAGAGTGGTGGTGTAGCAATGCCCGATGTGGGGGCGGTCGTTCACGTAGTAGATGGGCGTGGTGATGTAGTAGTTGGCCATGGGCCACTATATGATCCATTGCCGGGCGGCCCGAGGGTCGCTGCGAACGAGCGGTATCGGACGTGCGTAGCAGGGTTGCTGACCGGCAAGGCCGGGTTGGTGGCCGATTGGCACCCTGCAAGGTAGCAGTGGCGGCGAGGCGGGCCGATAAGGGATTCAGATCGGAGAACTGCTCATGATGAATCGCTCCAAGTCTCGCTCGATGTTCGTCACCGCGTCGGCGATGGTCGCCCTGGCTGGCACTTCGCTTGCGCAACAGAACGTCAGCGGCGGGGGGCGGATTCTTGATGCGAATCTCAGCCGAACCGAGGGTCGGATCAATGCCCGCGCCAGCACGCTGGATGATCAGCTTCGGCTGAACAACGCGATCATCACTGGCCAGGCGGGCGCAGGCCGTTCCTTCCGGGGATCGGTGGGATATCGAGCGACGGATCAGTTCGGTGGGACCAGTTCAACCGACTCGACCTACGCGTTTCGGCGCGATTCGGTGGGCAGCTCGTTCAGCGGTCTGGGGCTGCGCACGAGCGACGCGCTGCGGTATCAGTTTGGCATGACTTCGGGTGGTGCGGGGAGTGGGGGGGCGTCGGCGGGGTTCGGGACGATCGTGCCGCAGACCCCGGTGGCCACCGGTGGCGGCGGCATTCAAGGTGGGCCGACGTCGATGCGGAGCACATCAGATTGGGCGACGGCGGCGACGCTGCGTCCGGTGGTGATCGGCTCGCGACAGGATGAGCTGGGGGCGCAGTATCTTGCCAAGGCCTCGCCGCTCACGGGGATTCGGTGGGTCAAGGTGGCCGACAGCCCGCTTGGGCCGGCGACGCCCGTTGGACCGACGGCGCTCACGCCCGGTGCAACGCCAGCGCCGAACACAGCGGGGCCAACGGGTGTGACCCCACAGGCGGTGCCGGTGCCCGGTTCGGGAACGCCGACTTCCCCGACCACTCCGGCGGTGCAGGACCAGAAGCCGACCCCACCTCCCGCGGCGATGGTGCCGAGCAGTCGGCTTGAGCCGACGAATGTGCGGACCGAGAGCATCGCGTACACGCGCGTGATGGATCGGTTGACGACAAGCTACGAAGCACTGGAGGCCAAGAAGGCCCCCGAGCAGCCCAAGGCCCCGCCGGTGAATGAGGCGCTGGTGCGCCTGCGGCGACTCTTGGGCCAGGAACCGGCGGCTGCTGATTCCAAGACGACGCCACGCGCCACCGACAGGCCAACGGACAACCCCACCGATCGGCCAAGTGAGAAGAGCGATTCGAAGCCCGATGAGAACGCGGCAAAGCCGACCGACACGCTGGAAGAGTTCAAAGACCCGGCGGTCGTCGCACTCGTGAAGTCGCTGCGTTCCAACGCGGATATGCGGATGGAGACGCTGATGGCGGTGGGCAAGGCATCGGAGCTCAATACCAACGAGCCCGCGGTGTATGCCGGGTTCATGAAGGCCGGTGAAGAGGCGCTCGCGAAAAGCCGGTTCTTTGTCGCTGAGGATCAGTTCAACCGCGCACTCGGGGCGATGAGCCGAGATCCGCTGGCTCGCGTCGGACGGACCCATGCGCAGATCGGGGCCGGCTTGTACCTCTCCGCGTCGGCGAATCTGCGATCGCTGCTGGCGCAGCATCCGGAGATGCTCGCGCAGCGCTACGGCGACGCGCTCTTGCCCAAGCCCGAGCGCATGGACCGGATCATCGAGCAGCTTCGGCTGGAGATGGAGAGCAGCACCGGATCGCTCGGGCGCGAGTCGGGGCTGTTGATCGCCTATTTGGGGTATCAGCGCGGCATGCCGACGCTCGTGAGCTTCGGGCTCGACGGGTTCCTGGAACGGATCGCTCCGGAAGACGCCGGGAAGACCGACCGGGCCCTGCACGAGACCCTGCGGCTGGCGTGGCTTGGCGATTGGGTGCCCGCGGCGGTCCCGGAAAAGGCCCCGCAGCCGACTACCCCCCAGAATCAGGCTCCGGCAAAGTAGTCCCTTCGCGGGGCGTGAGGTCGGGTTGGGGCGGCGAGCGTCCCTACAATGGGCCAGACGCATTTGGACGCGTCTAGAGCCCCATGCCCACCGAACACCTCCCTGATCAACACGCTCCGGTGATGGCGATGCCGTCATCGGCCCAGACGGTCGAGCCACCCGCCAAAGGAGATGCGCGGGTGGCTTGGGGGACGCGCATGCGCGACTTTTTGACCGATGGGTCGGTCGCCGCGCTGTGTGATGAGATGGCTCGGCTGACACATGTGCCGATTTGGTTGCGCGACCAATCGGGTGAGGTGATCATCCCGGTGTGGAGCGAGGAAGACCCCGGGGCGGCCACTGGGGAGGGTGCGGGGGCGATCGGGAGCGGGCACCCGTGGTCGTTTGTCTCTGAGGCCGTGGCGCGACGCCGGGCGTTTGAACAACTTGGGGTTGCTGACGACGGGACGCATGAGTCGTATGCGGTGCCGCTGCGGATCTCGATGGGGATGCTGGGGGCGATTGTCTGTTGTCTGCCGAGGCACATTCTGTCGGCGAAGGTGGATTCGCCTGAGGCGCTGCGGCTGCAATCAATCCGGCGGTCGATCGTGCTGCTGGCCTCGAGCGTGTGCGATGTGTGCGAGGCGCAGGTGGCGCTGCGCAAGCGCGTGCGCGAACTGGAGGCGCTGTATCGGCTCGGCTCGCTGTTGAACGCGGCGGGGAGCGTGGATCATGTGTTGCAGGTCGCGCTCGATCTGGCGATGCAGGTGATCGGGGCCGACGCGGGGTCGATCGCGGTGTATGCGCATCCCGACGGCTACCTGCGGGGCGAGACGCCGGTGGTGCGGGTGTTCCGCGGGTTGTCGCCGGAGTGGGTGGGTGATTCGCGGCCGCTGACGCTCGGAGCGGTGCTGCGGAAGCAGGCGCTCAAGGGCGATGTGGTGGCGATCGGGGACATGGCGGAAGATGGACGGATCGCTGATCCCGAGCGCGTGACATCGGAAGGGTTGCACGGATTGCTGGCGACGGGGCTGCTCGATCAGGGGCGACCGATCGGGGTGATTCGGCTGTTCACGCGTGCGCCGCGGGCGTTTAGCGAGGCCGAGGGGGACTTGCTCAAGGCGATCGCGGAGCATCTGGCGAGCGGTGTGAGCAAGGCGCAGTTGCGCGAGCTTCGGACGGAAGATGAACGCATCCAGCGTCAGGTTCGCCTGGCGGCGGATGTGCAGCGGCGGATGCTGCCAAGGCACCTGCCGCAGATCAAGCCGTTTGATGTGGCGGCGCACTATGCGCCGAGCTTTGAGCTTGGCGGGGATTTCTACGACTTTCTGGAGCTGGGCGGGCACCTGGGCGTTCTGATTGGAGATGTGGCGGGAAAAGGCGTGGCGGCTGCGCTGTTGATGAGCGCGGTGCGGTCGGCGATCCGGGCGCATGCGCAGGACCTGTATCACATCGACGAGGTGCTCAGCCGAGCGAATCGCGCGCTCTGTCGCGACACGCTGGATCATGAGTTTGCGACGCTGTGGTACGGCGTGGTGGATCCGGTGTCGTTGAAGCTCACGTATTGCGGCGCGGGGCACGACTGGCCGTTGCTGGCGCACGTGCCCGCCGACAGGCCGCTGGAAGACCGGGACATTCAACGATTGACCGCCGACGGCATGGCGCTGGGGATCGATCCGCTGCAGAAGTATCCGGTGGGCACGATGATGCTGCAGCCGCGGGACGTGCTGGTGGCGTTCACCGATGGCCTGCACGATGCGACGGACTTTGAGGGTCGAAAGTTCGGCGGGACGCGGCTGCGGAAGGCGCTGGTCGAGCTTCTGGCCAAGGAGCCCAAGGCGAGCGCGGCGCGGATTGTGGAGTATGTGATGGCGCAGGTGCGTCAGCACACGGGGATGACGCCGCGGATCGATGACATTACGGTGGTGGTTTTGAAGGTTGGGGAGCGATAGGTCAATACAGGCATAAATGCAGGCGGGCGTCTCGGCTTGCCCGAAACGCCCGCGTGGGTTCGCAAGATGATCGTCGTGGGATTACGCCACCGTCACACTCTTGTCCAGATACACATGCTGAATCGCCTGCAGCAGTGCGGCGCCTTCCTTCATCGGGCGCTGGAAGGCCTTGCGGCCGGAGATCAGGCCCATCCCGCCGGCGCGCTTGTTCACGACCGCTGTCACAATCGCGTCGTGCATGTCGCTGGCGCCCTTGGATTCGCCGCCGGAGTTGATCAGTGGCACGCGGCCCATGTAGTTGTTGAGGATCTGGTAGCGGCAGAGGTCGATGGGGTGGCCGCCCTTGCCCTCGGCGTCGGAGCCGCAGAGGTCGGTGTAGACGCGCTTGTCCCACTTGCCGTAGCTGGAGCCGCCGGAGTTGAGGGCGGCATAGCCGCCGTTGTTGGTGGGGAGTTTCTGCTTGATGATGTCGGCCTTGATCGTCGCGCCGAGGTGGTTGGCCTGGCCGGTCAGGTCGGCGGAGGAGTGGTAGTCGGTGCTCTTGCCGTCGGCACCCTTGACCTTGAAGCCGTTGCTGCGGGTGTAGCACCAGAGGACGGTGACCATGCCCAGGGCGTGGGCTTCTTCGAACATATCGCTGACATAGGCGATCTCGTCGCGGGCGGAGTCGTTGCCGAAGTAGATGGTGGCTCCGACGGCGACCGCGCCCATCTCGTAGCACTGGCGGATGGAGCCGAAGTAGCTCTGCTTGTGCACGTTGGGATAGGTCAGCATCTCGTTGTGGTTGAACTTGACGAGGAAGGGGATCTTGTGGGCGTACTTTCGGCTGACGGAGGCGAGGACGCCGATGGTGCTGGCGACGGCGTTGCAGCCGCCCTCGATGGCGAGTTTGCAGATGTTCTCGGGGTCGAAGTACTCGGGGTTCGGGGCGAAGCTGGCTCCGGCCGAGTGCTCGATGCCCTGATCAACGGGGAGGATGCTGACAAAGCCGGTGCCGGCGAGGCGCCCGGTGTTCAGGATGGTCTGAAAGTTGCGGAGCACGACGGGCGAGCGGTCGGTCTGGCTGAAGACGCGATCGACGAAGTCGGGGCCGGGGAGGTGGATGCGGCTTTTGGAGAGGGTCTTGGATTCGTAGCCGAGGAGGGCCTTGGCTTCTGGGCCGAGGATGGAGGCGATGTCAATGGGCATGGTGGGGGCCTTTGCAGGGGAAAACGGGACGGAAACAGCGGGCGGCCGGACGCGCTGAGCGCGGTGCCCGCGTGCGCCCAATGATATCCGCAGTGGGGGCGAGCCAAGAGTTGGGGAGAGTCCGCGGATGATCAGACAAAATCGGCGGCGAATGGGGAGTGTGTGGATCTGGTCGATGCTGTTGATGATGCCGGCGATCGGGCTTGTTGGGCCGAGCGCTCTTGCCGGGAACGGCGACGAATCGACTGGGCCAGCCGGCCCGGGCAAGGCCTCGGCGGAGACGACGCAGGGAAGAGGTCACGGGCCGTCGGATTGTCCTCGGGTGCTGATCATTGCGAGTTATGAGCGGTTTGCGAGATCAACATCGCTGCAGGAAGACGCGGCCCGCCAGGAGATGATGGAGGCGTATCCATGCGCCCAGATCCGGGCCGATTACTTGATCAGTGGAGTGATGCCGACGCCCGAGTTGACGCCCGAGCTTCGGGCAAAGCTCGCGACGGAGGTGCTGGAGAAGTGGCGTGATCTGCGGCCGAATGTCATCGTGACAATCGACACGCTGGCGTTTGACCTGATGACTGGGCCATCGGGTCAAGAGGTGTTTCCGGATGTGCCGCTGGTCTTTTCGGGGGTGACGTGGGATGCGACACGGGTTCGGGAGCGGATCGCCGCAGACCCTGGCGGCGCGACCGGTGTGCTGGAGCGGCTGGACCTCAAGGAGTCGGTTGCGTTGATGCGGATCCTGCAGCCGGATCTAAAGAAGCTGCTGCTGGTCGGGGGCGTAAACGAGCGGTCTGCATCGCTCCGAGAGGAGACTCGCCGACAGCTTGAAGCGTTCTCTCCGGGTATCGAGCTGGTCTGGGCCAAGTCGCCGGACATCCGGGATGTGATCGATGATGAGGCGGCGAACCTTGGTGAGGGCGGCGCGGCGCTGTACCTGGCGCACTATGACGAAACGCCGGGCCGAGATGCCGGCGGAACATGGGCGCGCTGGCCGGTGCCGGCGTATGCGGTGTTTGAGAGCAACATCGCCGACGGCCTGGTGGGGGGGCTTGTGGTGAGCGGAGCGTCGCAAGGTCGGCGCGCTGGGGAGATGGCCTCCGGGGTGCTGGCCGGTCAGCCGGTGGTGGATATCGCGCTTGATGAGACTTCAGCACGTCGGGTGATCCTGCGGCACGACAACCTGCAGCGGTGGGGGATGCTGGATCGTGTGCCCAAGGGGGCCATGGTGGTGGCGATGCCCACGCCGTGGGTGGAGCGCTGGGGCAATGTGCTTGCGATCGGCACGGGTATCGCGGTGCTGCAATCGCTGGCGATCGTGGGTCTATTGATGATGCGATCGTGTGCGAGGCGTGCGGAGTCGGAGACGCAGCGGGAGCGCGACCGGTTTCGTGCGACTCTCGAAGGTTCGACCGACGGGATGTGGGAATGGGATGTGGTGAATGATCGGACCTATTGGTCACCGCCGGCGTGCAAGCTGCTCGGGCTTTCGGATGATGGTGCGGTGACGGCGACGGGCCTTTGGAATCGGTTGCTGCATCCCGAGGATCGGGAGCGGACCGAGCGCGCACTGCGAGTGCACCTGGAAACCGGCGCGGTGTACGCGGTGGAGTATCGCCTGCGTGTTCGCGACGGCAGTTATCGATGGTTTCGATCGCGCGGGGTGGCGATTCGGAATGAGTCGGGCAAGCCGACCCGGATGTGCGGGACGCTGGTGGACATCGATGCGCTGGTGCAGGCAGAGACGCGGCTGCGCGAGAGCGAGGCGCGGTATCGCCTGATCGCGGACCACTCTCAGGACTTCATCGTGCACTTCCATCGCGACGGGCGTCGGCTCTACAGAAGTCCGGTGTCTGAACGTGTGTTCCCGCTCTCCGAGGATCAGCGGCGGACGAACGACCACGGGGCCCGCGTGCACCCGGACGATCGCAGAAACCTCGAGGAGGTTCGGCAGAAAGTCCTGAGCGGTCAACACTGTCGATTCGAGATGCGTGCGATCGACGCGGACGATCGCCTGCGTTGGATGGACATGCAGGTGTCGCCGGTGATCGAGTCGGATGGATCCGTGGACACGTATGTGTGCTACGCGCGGGATATCACGGAACGCAAGCAGGCCGAGAAAGCGATACGCGAGGCCGAGGAGCGATACTCGGCGATGTTCGCGCGGCATCCATATCCGATGTGGGTCTATGACGTGGACTCGCTGCGGTTTCTGGAGGTGAATCAGGCCGCGATCGACAAGTATGGGTGGACGCGTGACGAGTTCCTGCAGATGAGCATTCTGGACGTGCGACCCGAAGCAGAGCGTGAGCGGGTTCGCGACTTTGTGCGATCGCGTGATCCGGCAGATCCGAATATCGGCATGTGGGTGCACCGAACGAAGGATGGGCGCATCCTTGATGTGCGGGTGTCCACGCACGCGATTCCGTGGAAGCCGGGTTGGCGCGCGAGAGTGGCGACAATGATCGACCAGACCGAGAAGATCGCCGCGGAACGGTGGCAGTCTCGCCAGCGTGAGATCATGGAACGTGTGGCGAGTGGCGCGCCGCTGCAGACGATCCTGGAGTCGATCGCGAAGCAGGTGCAGGAGCAGTCGCCCGGCGTGATCGCGTCGGTGCTTCTTCTCAACGACGATGGCCGCACCGTGCACACCGCCGCGGCCCCAGATCTGCCGGCGGCATACTCCAAGGGCATCGACGGGATGGAGATCGGTCCGTCGGTCGGTTCGTGCGGCAGGGCGATGTACACAGCTCAGCGTGTGATCGTGTCCGACATCGCGACCGATGCGAAGTGGGCTGCCTTTCGCGACTTTGCCATCGGGCACGGTCTGCGCGCGTGCTGGTCGGACCCGATTCGCACGAGTGACGGCACCGTGATCGGCTCGCTGGCGATGTACGCGAGGATTGTTCGTGAACCGGGGCCAAGCGAGCTTGATGTGATCTCGAGCGCGTCGCACATGGCGGGAATCGCAATCGAACGCGATCACGCACAGGCGGCGATGCGGATCAGCGAGGCGAAGTTCCGCCAGATCTTCGAGACCGCACAGGAGGGCATCTGGGTTGTGGACAGCCAGTGGCGCACCGAACTGGCCAACGACGCCATGGGGAGAATGCTCGGCGTCGAGGCCTCGACCATGCTTGGTCGTGCGATCACCGAGTTCATGGACGAGGAGGGCATTCGGCTGGCCGAGGATTACCGGAGCAGACGCGAGCGCGGGCAGAGCGAGACGCACGAGTTCAAGTTCATCCGTGCCGACGGGCGCCCGCTCTGGGCGATCGTGGCGACGAACCCGATTCGTCGTGGCAATCGTGAGTTTGACGGCGCTCTGGCAATGGTCACCGACATCACCGACCGCCGCGCGATGGAAGACGCGCTCCGGATGGAGCGCCGGGTGTTCCTCTCCGGACCGGCGATCGCCTGGCGCTGGCGTGCGGTCGATGGCTGGCCGGTGGAGTATGTCAGCGAGAACGTCTCGACTCTGGGCTACACGGCGTTGGAGTTCATGTCGGGTGGACTCCCCTATGCCTCGATCGTGCACCCGGATGACCTCGATCGCGTTGCTGCAGAGATCCGCGACCATCTCCAGAATCATCGGCACGTGTTCGAGCAGGAGTATCGCGTTCGAACGAAGGACGGACGATGGCGAACACTCGCGGATCACACGCTGGTTGATCTGGATGAGTCGGGTCTGCCGAGGTACTTTGTCGGGTATGCCATTGATGTCACCGAGCGGCGAGTTGCCGAGGATCGCCTGCGGGAGTCCGAGCGGACCAACCGCGCGCTCATCGCGGCCCTGCCCGACTTGATCTTTCGCATGCACCGAGATGGGCGGTATCTGACGTGTCACACCAACACGCCCGAGCGATTGATCGTGCCGCCCGAGCAGTTTCTCGGTCGAACGCCGGGGGACGTGCTTCCCAAGCCGCTTGCCGAGCAGTGTGTGCACCACCTGGAACAGCTCTTCAAGACCGGAGAGCCGCAGACCTACGAGTACGACATTCGGCGTGAGCATCGCCAGCGGACGCGCTGGGAGGTGCGCATGACCCGCAGCGCTGACGACGAAGCGCTGCTGCTCGTGCGCGATGTCACGATCGAGCGGGACAATGAGCGCAAGCTGCGTCAGAGCGAGGCGCGACTGAGCATGCTGGTGAACTCTGCGCCGGTCGGCGTCATCTCCTGGAACACCGATTTCACCGTGAGCGCGTGGAACCCCGCCGCGGAGCGCATCTTCGGCTTCACGGCTCAGCAGGCGATCGGCCGCCACGGGTCATTCATCGTGCCCGAAGCGTCCAAGCAGTATGTCGACGAGTTGTGGCGGAGTCTGATCCAGCGCACCGGCGGCGTTCGCGGGAGCAACGAGAACATGCGCGCCGATGGGCGTGTGATCAGTTGTGAGTGGTACAACACCCCGCTGGTCGACGGTCAGGGGCGCGTCATCGGCGTAGCGAGCATCGTGGAGGATGTCACCGAGCGGCGACTCGCCGAGCGGAGGCACGACCTCATCCTGCGTGAGCTCGATCATCGCGTGAAGAACAATCTGGCCGCCGTGATCTCGCTCGCCGAACAGACGGGCAGGAGCGTGTCGACCTACCCGGAGTTCTCTCAGCGATTCGTCGGCCGGTTGAATGCCATGGCCCGAATGCACAGTGCTCTTGCAAGAACACGCTGGAAGGGTGCGGAGCTTCGGTTGGTCGTTTCTCAGACGCTGGAAGCGTTCAGCCCCGGTGAGTCTGATCGTCTGGTGCTTGAGGGGCCCGAGGTCATGGTTCCGCCGCGTGCGGCTCAGGCGCTGACGATGGCGCTCAACGAGCTGGCAACCAACGCGGCGAAGTATGGTGCGCTCTCCGGGCCCGAGGGTCGCGTGTCGGTGCGCTGGTCGCTCATGCGTCCGCGTGCGGACGAGCCGCGGGTAGAACTCCAATGGGTCGAATCCGACGGGCCGCCTGTCGCCACCGCGCCCCCGCGCGGCTTTGGTTCGGAGCTGATTGAGGGCGCGATCGCGCACGAACTGCGCGGAAAGGTTCAGCTTCGCTTTCCACCCGAGGGCGTGATGTGTGAGATGAGCTTCCCACTGCGAAGCGAGCCGGTGTTGAGCATCGAAACGCCATCCAGCGGCGAAGGGATGCACCTATAAAAACGGCCCCCAGGATCGGGGAATCGACCACGTGAGAGGAGGGTGCTCACAGCGTCTGATAATGCACGCGATGACGGGTTCTGAACGCGGAATTCGGATGATTGTGGGATATGGGCAACCTGTACGGGGGAGAGCGCCGTATCGCGTCTTGTAGCGTCGTTGTTTCTTGCACTTTCGCGTTCATGTGGTCTATTCTTTCATGCTGGCGCAAGATCCAGCATGAGCACCCCGCGAGCCGGGGAGCGGGGAAGAGAGGGCGGTGGTAAGGTATTACCTCCGGCGAGGGCACTGCTCTCGCGTACGCGTCGAAGATTCGACGCTGAGTCGCCACACGAGTTGAGAGAGATCGCCCTTCGCACGTTGATCTCGTGCGAGATGTCTGGCATTCCTCTCCGGCGTCCATTGGCCTGCCCGTGATCACCGGAAGACTGGAACCGCTGCCTCGATGGCGCTTGGGCGCCACGGGATGGCTTCTCTCTCGCGCGGCAAAGGTCAACGCCGCTCGAAATCGGATGCGCGCTCGGCTCTCTTTGGGCCGGGCGTGAAGTGCATGGATGCACGAGCACCCAGGGCGGCCCTCGCGCTGGGTGTTGAAGGGGATGACGAATCCCCCGCGCCATCCGTGCGCGCTCGAGGTGCATCGCCCGGTCTGCCCATCACTCTCTCTCGCCTGGAGTTCACGGTCATGTTTACTCAGCAAGGAATGCGTCCCTCTTTGGCCCGATCGTTTTCGATCGTGGCGGTCGCCGCGGCCGCGGGTGGGGCTTCCAGTGCCCACGCCCAGTTCGTCCAGACCATCAATCTGGCCGACTTCAACAACGTGTCGCAGCTTCAACTCAACGGCACCACGGCCCAGACCGCGGGCTTGGCTGGCGAGCAGAGCACGCTCTCGCTCACACAGCCCGCCACCGCCACCACCGGCGGTTCGCAGGTGGGCACGATGTACCACCAGAATCGCCAGCGCGTGGACCTCGGCTTCGTCAGCGAGTTCACGTTCCGCATGCGAGACCGCAGCGGCGTGGGTGCCGACGGCATGACGTTCATCATCCAGAATCAGGGTGTCAACGCCATGGGCGCCGGCGGCGGCGCACTGGGCTTTGGCACCAATCTCGCCTTCCCCACCGTCGGCCAGGGGATCAGCAACTCACTCGCCATCGTTCTGGATACCTGGGACAACAGCGCCAACTGGCCCACGATTCCCGGTGCCGCGGTGCTGAGCGTGCAGACCAACGGGCTCCTGCCCAACACGCCGTCGAGCGTGAACTCTTTGAACGGCACCGCCGTGAACGGCGCGTTCAACGACCAGGTGGTCCACACCGTGCGCATCAGCTATACGCCCGGGCTGATGCAGATCTTCTACGACAACCTCGCTCAGCCGATCCTCAATGTCTCGGTCAACCTGAGCAACACGCTCTCGCTTGAGAACGGCACGGATGCGTTCGTCGGCTTCACGGCCGCGACCGGCGCCCGCGTGAACGCCCAGCGTCACGAGATCCTCTCTTGGCAGTTCTCCAGTGTGGTTCCCGCACCGGCGTCCGCCGCGTTGCTTGGCCTTGGTGGCCTGGTGGCGATGCGTCGCCGTCGCTGATGAAGCGGTCGTCCACGGCCTTGACGAATGTCCCGCTGGAGTGATCGAGACCTTGCGCTCATCGCTGTCCGCAGCGGAGCGCTCCAGAGCAAGAAGAGCACGGCCCGGCGCAGATCTCTGCGCCGGGCCTTGTTGCTTTTGGGTCCAACGTGATTCGAAGTGCACTCGATATCAGTCGGGGCCTTCGCCGACACACCCGGACTCCGGCCTTGAAACCGCCCCAACGCGTGTTCGGCGTGCGGCGGCGTGCCCTTGAGTAGTTCGTGCTGGTCAGCCCTGGCCAATCGTGGTGTTCTGAAACCGATGAACTTGTGCGGCGCATCTCGGACCATGCGGTGTCCCATAGGGCGCGACGCGTGTGAATCTCGATAGGCCGCGCCGCGTGTGACGACCGGTAAGCAACACCACCCACCCCCGATACTGGCGACCACCCCGCACGCATGGTCTATTCGAAGAGCCCATGAGGGCACACGTCGAGCGACGCATCGGAGCGTCCCATGACCCATCGGGATCACCGAGCACTCGACCTCACTCTCTCGCACTTGCAAAGACCGGAGAACAGACCATGAAGAACGTCACTCGCAGCATGATGATCGTCGTCGCGGCCGCCGCCGGTGTTTCCAGCTCGGCTCTCGCAGATTTCAACTATGTCGACTTCTCGTCGACCTCGGGGCTGAACCTCGTCGGCGTCGCGACGCAGAGCTCCAATCGCCTGCTTGTCACGCCCAGCGTGCGATCCTCCGCCGGCGCGGTCTGGCACGGGATGCAGCAACGCGTCAGCGGCGGCTTCGACACCACCATGGTCATCAAGATCGAGGACAAGTTCGGCGGCGGCGCCGACGGCATGGCGCTGGTCATCCAGAACTCGGCCCCGACACCCATCGGTGCCGGCGGCGGCGGCATCGGTTACGGCGAGAACCCCGTGTTCGGCACGCCCGGCATCGCCAACTCGCTCGCCGTCGAGTTTGACATGTGGAACAACTCACCCAAGGACTGGAGCGATCCGGGGAACAACCACGTCAGCATCCAGTCTCGCGGCACGCTGCAGAACAACCCCGACGCGGCCTACTCCCTCGGTGCCGCGGCAACGGGCGATCTCTCCGACGGCTCATCGCACACGCTTCGCGTCCGGTACGTCGGCGGCGTGATGTCGATCTTCATCGATGGCAACCTCACCTTGCAGACCAGCGTGAATCTCGCCGGGCTGCTCGCGCTCAACCCCGACTCTGCCGACGGCGTGGGTCAGGCGTGGGTGGGCATCACCGCCGCCACCGGCGGCAACCCGGATCGCCAGGCCCACGTGCTGGAGTCGTGGCGCTTCGAGGGCACGCCCCCGATCCCGACCCCGGCCGCGGCTGGCCTGCTGGTGCCCGCGCTGCTGATGGGTGCGCGTCGCCGCCGCTAAGCCGAGCTCGCACACACACACACACACAAATGTCTGATTCTCCGCGCACCCCGGTGGGATGGTCCCGCCGGGGTGTGTTTGTTTCACGGCTTCATCAGAGGCGTGGGCGCAAGCCCATGCACCCTCTGCACCGCATGAACCCTTGACGTGCCGAACTTGAATTGCGTCCCACATCGCGCGTGCCAGGGCTTGCGCCCAGGCCTCGGATTGAACAGATCACACCTTGGGGCCGGTTGATCCAAGCTTGGCGATCGCCTCGCCATACTGCTCGCGCAGCGGCTCGACCACCTCGCGGATGAACCGCTCGGTCTGCTCGACGCTTCGGCCGATGTACTTCATGGGGTCCATAACGCCGTCCCAGTCGAGTTCGGCGTCCAGCGCTCCGCCGCGGGCTTTGGACCAGAACGCTTTGTCGTTCTTCAGCCGATCGAGCAGGTCGTTGTCGAGCCCCTCCTGCTTGACGCGATTGCCCGCGGCCTGGGCGTGCTGGCGGATGAGCTCGTGATACTCCTGGCGATCCCCGCCGAGCTTGACGCAGGCCATGAGGATGTTCTCGGTCGCCATGAACGGCAGCTCGGCCATGAGATTCTTGCGGATCGTGGCTTCGTAGACGACCAGGCCGCTGGCGACGTTGTGCATCAGATCGAGCGCGCCATCGAGCGCGAGAAAGGCCTCGGGAAGCGACAGCCGACGGTTGGAGGAATCGTCGAGCGTGCGCTCCAGCCACTGCGTGGCGGCGGTGTCGTAGGCATTGCCGACGAGGTTCATGACAAAGCGGGTGAGGCCGCAGATCCGCTCGCACCGCATCGGGTTGCGCTTATAGGGCATGGCACTGGAACCGATCTGCTTGTCTTCGAACGGCTCGTCGAGTTCTTTGCGGTTGCAGAGGAGGCGGATGTCGGTGGCGATTTTGTGGAGGACGGCGGCGACGGAGGCGAGATCGGCGAGGATGAAGGTGTCGATGACGCGGGGGTAGGTTTGGGTGACGAGCGAGAAAGTTTGCCCGCGACGCACCTTGTCTGCAAAGAACGCCCGAACCTCGCTCTTCGAGAGTGCAACCAGGCGATCAGCCTCCGCCGCACTTCGCATTGAAGTCTCTGCGTCACCTCCTGCTGACCAGATGACTGACCACTTTCGATTCTGGTGAATTTCATCTGCCACAAGTTGAGTAGCGAAGTCGTTTGTAAAAGCGTTGTTTGGATCAAAGCGTTCTGATAACGAGTACACCATGCGAGCTTCAAGTTCATCAACCTTTGCGCCTTGCTCGCCGAATAGGGCGAGATAGGAAGCCTGCGTTCCCGTCGCGCCGCGCATGCCTTTCAGTTGACCGTAGAGGTCCATCCAAGTGCTGCTGATTCGATCTCGGGACAACTCAACCTCCGCCGACCACTGCGCAATACGGCGACCAACCGTCGTTGGTTGGGCAGGTTGATAGTGGGTGAACGCGAGAGATGGAATCGAGCGTGTGTATTCTGCCTTCGAGGCCAGTTCGCTCACCACTCTGGCAACTTTGAGTTCAATGATATGTGTCGCGTCCGCAAGTGTCATCAAATCTGCATTGCACACCACATCTTGACTCGTCATCCCCAGATGGATGATTCCCTTCGCCTTCGGACACCAGTCACCCAGCGCATGCACATGCGCCATCACATCATGCCGAAGCTCACGCTCGTACCTCTCGGCAAGCTTCATCTCCTCATCCGTGATCCCGCCCGGCCGATTCACGACGGCCCGCAACTCTTCAACCTGCTCGCTCGTCACCAGCGGCTTTGTTTGATCCTTGGTGATCTCATGCTGCGCCTCGGCGACCGCCAGCCAGATCTTCCGCCACGTGTTGAACTTGTGCCGAGCCGACCACAGCCGCAGCATCTCCGGGCTGGCGTTGCGTGTGGCGAGTGGGCTGGTGTAGGTGTCGTATGGGTTGGTCATGGTCAGCGTTCAGAGCAGGATGTTCAGCCCCGCCTGTGAAAAGTGCTTGTCGCCGGTGAACACGGCGGTGATGCGCCGCTGCCTGCACAGCACGATGCTCGTGCAGTCAATGAGCGACCATTCCTTGTCGGATCGTTGCCGAAACAACGCGAAGGACGCCTCGAACGTCGCGTGGTCGGCGGGATAGATGATCTCTGCAACATCGCTCAGCACCGTGCTCACGAGGCGCAGGCCCGCGGAACGCAATCGACGCCGCGAGCACACCGTCAAGAACTCGGCGAGCACCCACTCGCTGAGAACGAACTCGCAGTCATCGTGCACCAATCGCTCGAACAACAATGATGCTGCTTCGTGCTTCGAATCGTCGCTATTCACCAGCGCGATCAGAGCGTGGGTATCGACAAACACGCGAGCGAGGTCCGCTTGGCCCATTCGCGTGCTCAACGTCGACCCTTTCGCTTCCTGGCGCTCCGCACTGGCTTTGCACCGGTCAAGAACTCATCATGCCGATCGGCAAGGTCTGGAATGCCGGTCTTGACCGCGGTCGCCCGGACCCTAGCGATCAGTTTCTGCTTGGCTTTCGAGCGCTTGGCATCGGCCCGCTCAATGACACGCAGCGTGATGCGGGTTCCCTCCGGCAGCTCGCGTCCATCGTCGAGGACGATTCGGCCGGCGTTGATGGTGCCACGCAGTTCCATGATGAGAGAGTATAGGAAGCCGTGTTCGATACGTGTGTTGCGGCTGATCGTTCCATCCCGCCCGGTATGATGCTCAACGCACTTGCCGTCATCGCATGCCCCCTGCCGACCCCATCCTCCCCGTTCTCCAGCGTCGCGACGACATCGTCTCGGCGATCGCCGGGCATCAGGTCGTCGTGATCTGCGGCGCGACCGGCTCGGGCAAGACCACGCAGCTCCCGCAGATCATGCTCGACGCCGCGGCTCAGGGGCGCATCGCGCTCGCCCCAAAGGGCATCATCGGCCACACGCAGCCGCGCCGCCTCGCCGCCCGCAGCGTCGCGGCACGCATCGCCGAAGAACGGGGGGTTCGCCTCGGCGGGCTGGTTGGCTACGCCGTGCGATTTGAGGATCAGACCAGCCGCGAGACCCAGATCAAGGTCATGACCGACGGCGTGCTGCTCGCGGAGTTATCCAACGACCCGCAACTCAGTCGCTACGCGGCGATCATCATCGACGAGGCGCACGAACGATCGCTGAACATCGACTTCTTGATCGGATACCTGCGCACGCTGCTGCCGCGCCGGCCGGAGCTGAAGGTGATCATCACCTCCGCAACGATCGATCCGAAGCGATTCTCCGACGCGTTCGGCGGGCCGAGCCGCGCGCCCGTGATCGAGGTTTCCGGCCGCACTTACCCAGTCGAGATGCGCTATCGATCGTCGCGGGATGACGACGATCACGAGATCGATCTCGAATCGCTCGGAGACGCCGCGGAAGAGCTCTTTCGCCCGGGGGTCGATCCGGGCGATGTGCTGCTGTTTGTCCCGGGTGAGCGCGAGATCACGCAGGCCGAGGGCGTGCTGAAGCGTCGTGGGCTGGATGCCGACATTCTGCCGCTTTTCTCGCGATTGTCGAGCGCGGATCAGGATCGGATCTTTCATCCGTCGCCCAGTGGCCGTCGACGGATCATCCTCGCAACCAACGTCGCCGAGACCTCGCTGACCGTGCCGGGCATTCGCCACGTGATCGACACGGGGCTGGCCCGGCTTAGCCGCTATGACCCGCAGCGAAAAGTGCAGCGGCTGCCGATCGAGCCGATCAGCCGAGCGAGCTGCGAGCAGCGGGCTGGGCGTTGCGGGCGCGTCGCGCCGGGGATCTGCATACGGCTGTTCAGTCGCGAGAGCTTCGATGCTCGCCCCGCCTTCACCGATCCCGAAGTGCGACGGACCAATCTTGCGAGCGTGCTGCTGCGGTTCAAATCGCTCGTGCTTGGTTCGCTCGCGGAGTTCGGTTTTCTTGATCCACCCGACGCAGCGTCGATCACCGACGCTTCAGAGACGCTCTTTGAGCTTGGGGCCACCGAGTCGCGCGATCTGGCCGCGCCGCTCACGCGCATTGGCCGTGCGCTCGCCGATATCCCGCTCGACCCACGCATCGGCCGCATGATCCTGGCGGCGAGCGATGAAGGGTGCCTGCACGAAGTGATCACCCTTGCGGCCGCGCTCGAGATCCAGGACCCGCGCCAGCGCCCGATGGGCCGCCAGGATGACGCTGATCGCGCCCACGCCGTCTTTCGCCATGAAGCGAGCGACTTGCTCACGCTGCTGAAGTTGCACGACCAGCATCGCTTTCAGCTTGATGAGTACGGGGCGTCGGCCGCCGAACGCTGGTGTCGAGACCACTTCGTGTCGTCGGCCCGCATGCGCGAGTGGGGTGAGATGGTGCGGCAACTGCGGCGAGTTGCCGACGAACTGCGGCTGAACTTCAATCGCGAGACCGCGAGTCCGCAGGCCATCCACCGCGCGCTGCTTACGGGGTTGATCACCAACGTGGCATGTCGCGAGGGCGACGGATCGTTTGACTATCGCTCGGTCCGGGGCGGCACGGTGCAGATCTTTCCCGGTTCGACTCTGTTCAAGAAAGGCCCGAAGTGGATCATGGCCGCCGAACTCGTGCAGACCACGCGGCTGTTTGCACGCACGGTAACGCGTGTTGAGCCCGAGTGGATCGAGGAACTCGCGGGGCACATGTTCCAGCGTGCACTGAGCGATCCGCATCTGGACCCGGAGACGGGCACGCCGGGTATTTGGGAACGCGTGAGCATGAGCGGCATCGTCGTCGTGCCCCGCAAGCGGACCGCGCTCGCGCCCATCGACTCAGCTCGCGCACGAGCGGTCTTCATTCTCGATGGGCTTGTGCGCCGAAAGTGGAAAGTACCGGACGCGAGCGAAGGCATCGGCGATGTGGCCGCGAAGGTGCTGGATGGCATCGCAAGCACGATGGAGGCCGCACGCTCCGCCGAGGCCAAGTTGCGCACGCGCGGCGTGATTGCCGACGAGTCCGTACTCGCGTCGTGGTTCGATGAGCGACTGCCTCGCCAGGTGTGTGGTCCGAGCGAGCTGCGCGCGTGGTTGAACGCCGAACCGACCGCCGCGTCGAACCTGCAGCTTCCACTGGAGGTCGCGCTCACGCCCGCAGCGCGAGTGGCCGCTGATTCATCGCGGTATCCCGACACGATCGCGATCGCCGGCACTGGGGGAGATGCACGAGTGGGCGTGGCCTATGCACTCGCACCTGGCAAGGACGAAGACGGCGTAACGATGCGTGTGCCTTTGGATGTGTTGCCACAGATCGCTGAGCGTGCAGAGTGGCTCGTGCCCGGCATGCTTGCCGAGCTTGTCGGTGCGCTGATCAAGAACCTGCCGAAGCCGCTCCGGGCGCGGATCGAGCAAGCCGGTGGGGCGGACGCGGCGAGCATCGGCGCTTCGTGCGCTGAGGTGTTGTCATTTGCCCAGGGACGTTTGCCGGTACAGCTTTCCGAAACGCTCGGCGTGCTCTTTGGCGTCGAGGTCGAGTCGGAGGCATGGTCGTTCAAGGGGTTGCCGGCGCACCTGCGGGCTCGCGTGTGCGTGATCGACGAAGCCGGAAAGATTATCGATGACGATCGGGATCCTGCCGCGCTGCTCAAGCGGCTTGAGCCAAAGCTGCGTAAGCACCGGGCTGATGCGGCGCGAGCGCAGTTCGGGCGCACGGGGATCATGACCTGGGACTTCGGCGAGCTTCCTGAACCGAAGCAGGTCGATTCGGACATTTCGAGTGTGCCCGCATACCCCGCGCTCGTGGATTGTGGCGACGCCGTGATGCTCACGCTGGTGGGCTCGCCGCGTGAGGCCGCGGCACGGTCGCCCTTAGGAGTCCGTCGTCTGCTCACCCTCGCGGTGCAGGATGAGCTCGTGCACCATCTGCGGGCGTTTCCGAAGTGGGCGGAGATGTCTCGCCAGTTCGCTTCCTTCGGTACGGCGGAGCAGCTTGAAGGCGACGTGTGCTGCGTGGTTGCCGAGCGGGTCTTCATGACCGGCCAGGCGCCGATCCGCACGAGCACCGAGTTTGAACAGCGGCTCGCCACCTGCAGAGGCAAGCTGCCGGCGCAAGCTCGTGAGACCTGCGACCTGATCTCGCGCATGCTCGAACCGCGTGCTCGCGTCGCTCATCGGCTGAGCGGGGGCACGCCGCGATTGTGGGCGGCTTCGATCGCCGAGATCCGCGAGCACGCCGCATATCTCATGCCCAAGGGGTTCATGCTGAGTGCGCCCGCCGACAAACTGAGGCAGTATCCGAGATATGTCGAGGGCATGCGTCAGCGACTGTTCGCGCTCCGCGAGGAAGGGTCCGGCACCGAGAAGCCCGCGCTCGAGAAGTTCGGCCCGTACTGGAAGCGATTCACCGGCTGGGTCGCCACTCAGATGTCCGCCGAGCGAGCCCGCGCCGACGCCGCCATCCAGGCCCCGGCCGCGCCAGCGACCAAGACCAAGGCCCCGCTGCCGCAGGCCCGCCGTGCCGCTCCGACGGTGAATCTCGACGCTGGAGAGTGGGCGATGCTTCCCGGCGCACTCTCGCCCGCGGTCGAGGCCTATCGATGGGCACTTGAAGAACTGCGGCTGACGCTCTTTGTTCCCGAACTCTCGGCAAAGCCCGCGATCACCACTGCCGACCTCGACGCCTTGTGGAAAAAAGCCGCCGCGGAGAAGGCGTGAAACGTCCGTCACCCTGACCTGCCCGTTCATTTGCGCTTCGGCTTGGGCAACTCCGCCTGCATTAGCACCTCATCCACGGGTCTTCGCGGCGTGTGCGCCACCGGTGGGCCAAAGCCCATGCGCAGCACGATCTGGGCGTGCTCGATCCCGGCCATCACCTTCGCCACGCGCGGCCGCAGCGCATCGACCTCGATCGGCTGATTGAGATACGAAGCGCCCACGCCCTCCGCCGCGGCTCGCAGCAGAATGTGCGACAGGGCCATGCCCGTGCGCACCCACGACGCCTGTGAGTCATCTTTCGTACCCAGGATCAGCAGCAGCGGCGAGTGCTCAACAAGCTGCTCGTCCTGCGCAGCTCGCCCGTGACCCACATCAAACGTCCGCACAACCAGCGGCGCAACCAGCGACATCAGCTCGTTCATGCCCATCGCATATCCAGGAATGCCGTCGTGGGCCTTCGATCGATTGTGGTGCATCCAGAGCGCAAGCTCGCGTCGAAACGAGCGAGAGGCGAGTTGCACCTCGTCGGCCTCGGCCACCAGTTTGCCCAGCATCTGCCGGGGGCGAGCCCCCGCGACCATCGCACAATCCACCCCGTGGGTCTTGGCGATCTCAATCAGTTCGTTTGCCAGCCGTTCCGGGACGGGGCGATTCTCAAACGCATGCCGCACCGTTCGGCGTTTGAGCATGCCTGCAAATAGCAGCGCGTCCCGAACATTCGTCTCACCCGCGCCCGGCTCGGCGAAGACGTGCGCCAGAAGGTCGTGACGCTTGGCATCCGGCATCACCGCCACACGCTCGGCGAGCTTGTAATGCCGCAACGCAGCCGTCAGATGGCCGATCGCGCACCCGACCGAAATCGCCAGCTCCCGATCGTGCGGGTCCGCCACCGGAATCGCACGCGTTCGGTCGGCGAACACCTCCACGCACCCAGCCACGCCCTCGCCGCCGCTCGCGTCCACATGGAACTTCCACGGCTGGCTGTTGTGACTCGACGGCGCAAGCACCGCATACTTCAAACAGAATCGAAGCTGCGACGCGATCGGCTCATACCTCGGGAACCGACGCTCATCAATGTGCCAAGGACTGTTCGGATCGACAGCATCAAGATCCGGGTCCAAGCCCTTGGCCGCCTTCTTGGCTTTGGTGCCCGCGCTCGTCGCTGGGCTCGAATCGGCTTTGGCGTCGCGGATACGACCAAAAAGGCCCTGTCGGCCCCTCGTCTTCTTCGGCACGCTCTCGATCACTTTTCCGTCGGGCGTCAGAATCTCCTGACGTCCTGAGGAATGGGCGGGGGGCCCAACGGGGCCGCGTTTGGTGGGCTTCAAGGGCATGGGGGCACCTCTTGATTCATCGTACCCTGCGCCCCGCAGTCGCCCCCTCAAGAAGAACCCGGCGAGAGCGAACCAGGTCCTGCCCCCGCCCGTCCGCCTAAAAACAGCCAAAATGGACGCTTGGAGCGAGGGATTCTCAGAAAAGAAATCAGCTCTTTGGCGTCGCACGTGGATGCGATACGCTCTGGGATCACACACGGAGCCGAGCGACCATGAGCACCCCTCTTGAGTTTGACACCGAAATCCTCGATGGCGGCACATGCGCAATCTGGTTGCGCGGATCGGCCGACATCGCCAACCACGACGCGCTCAAGGCCCAGATGGCCAAGGTCGCCTCGTCGCCGCAACTCCGCGTCGTGATCGATCTGCGCGGGCTCTCGTTCATCACCAGCTTGGCCATCGGCGAGATGATCGCGCTGCACAAGTCCAAGAAGGCCGCCGGCGGCAAGGTCGTCGTCTGCAGCCCCAACGACTATGTCAAGAGCGTGCTCGTGCAGTCGCGCTTCGGCACAGTCGTCGCCATCGCCCCGACGCTGGAAGAAGCCGTCGAAACCGTCAAGGGCTGAGCACGCATCGTGTAGCGTCCCCCCGCCAGAAGTTTCGGAACAACGCTCTGAATCGCGATCCCGTACACTTGTCTTGGACAGGTGTCCTGGAGGGCTGCTTTCATGAGCAAGACCGCCGTGATTCTCATCGCCGATGGCACCGAAGAGATTGAGGCCATCACCCCGGGGGATGTCCTCAACCGCTGCGGCATCGATGTCACCTATGCCGGTGTCGGCTCCACCGAGCTCATCGGCGGGCATCACGTCCCGCTGCGGGCGGACTGCACCGTGGAAGAGCTGGGCGAGATCCTCTTTGACGCCGTGATCGTGCCCGGCGGCGGCAAGGGCTCAGAAAATCTGCACAAGTCCGAGGCCGTGAACCACCTGATCCGCCACCACGCCGAGCAGGGCAAGATCATCGCGGCAATCTGCGCCGCCCCCGCCGTGGTGCTCGCGCCGCTGGGCGTGCTCAATGGCAAACACGCCACGTGCTACCCCGGCCTGGAACGGCGTTTCGGCCCGGATGTCAAAGCGTGCGACACGACGGTGTGCGTCGATGGCAAGTTCATCACCAGCCGCGGCCCGGGCACAGCGATGGAGTTCTCACTCAAGCTCGCCGAGCTGCTGACCGGTGCGCCCAATGCGTTGAAGGTGGGGCATGCGATGCTGGTGCAGCATATGTGATAAGAGAGGCAAGAGGCATCAGGCATGAGGCATGAGGCATAAGGCATAAGACATAAGACAAAAGGCATGAGGCAGGAGGCAGGAGCACCAAGTCCACGGAGTACGCTTCCTCTTGCCTCTTGCCTCTCGCCTCCTCCCATGCACCCTGACGACCACGTCTGCCTCTGCTTCCACGTCTCGCTGCGAAAAATCCGCGGCTACCTGAAGCGTGAAAACCCCCCGGTCGCGTCGCTCATCTCCGAATGCCTCGGCGCCGGCACCGGCTGCCAATGGTGCGTGCCATTCCTGAAGCACCTGCACGCCATGCATACGCAGGGCCAGGAACCCGATCTGAAGATCTCGCCGGAGCGCTATGTCGAGGCCCGGCTGGACTTCCACAAGACCGGCGAGCGCGACGTGGATGTCGTTCGAGATGCCGGAGAATCGCCGCCGTAGTCGATCTGTGCCACCATGAGATCCGGTTTCCAGTTGCGATCCGTGCATGGGACCCAGAGTGATTGTTCATATGGTCCCGGCTGAGCTCGGTCTTCAGCCCGAAGGGCTGGAGGTCAGTAGCCGGGGGTGAGCGAGGCTTTGCGAGCCACCCCCGGAAAGCGTGTCACGAAGCACCTTGCTGTTCATCGGTGATCGCACGCCGAAGGCGTGCTCTTTGCGATGGCGCCGCGCTGTACAGCGAGCACTCCTTCAGAGTGCCTTGGATCGCATCACCGATGCGGCCGAGGCGACTTGTTCCGGGCGTGTCGCTCCGCTCCACGCCCGTCTACTGACGACCAGCCCTACGGGCTGAACACGGATCGCGTTCTGTGTGCCGCGGATCGTCGGAGTGTCCGGATTGCACTTGGAATCAGCATGAAACCGGCAGAAAAACGAACAACGGCGTGCCTTGGCACGCCGTTGGAGAGTCGTCTATGTCAGAACGCCCGACTACTTGTCCAACTCACGCAGCGCCAGCCCATACTCCACCAGCTTCGCCTTCACCTCGCTCAGCGAAGTCGCGCCGAAGTTCTTCACACCCATCAGCTCGGCCTCGGTGTGCGCCACCAAATCTCCCAGCGACTGAATATTCAGAAGCTGCAGCGCCTTGCGGGCTCGCACGCTCAGGTTCAGGTCGCTCACCGGCTTGGCCAGCATCTGCTCGTTGCCCGAGCCCTTGAGCTGGTCCAGCAGCTTGCGGCGTGCCGCACGGTGCGCGTCCTCGACGCCCTGACCAAGCCGCAGGCCCTTGCCCGCGAGCATCTGCTTGATCTCGACGAGCGAGCTCTCGCCGAAGTTCTTGTACGCCATCAGCTCGGCCTCGGTCGTGCGAAGCAGATCGCCCAGCGTGCGGATGTTCATCTTCTTCAGGCACGTGCGGGCACGCACCGAAAGCTCAAAGTCGGTGACGGGCACATCGAGCAGCGCGTTGCGCTTGAGGCGGTCCTTGTCGCCGTCGTCGTCGATGACCATGCTCTTGGATGCCGCCACGTCCTTCATGTAGAGGATCGCGCGTGGGTGGTTCGGGTTGGTCTCGAGGATCTGCTTCAGTGCCCGCTCGGCACGGACAAAGTCGCCGCGATCCTCGAGCAGGATCGAGAGATTGATCAGCGCGTTGATCGGCGCGGGCGGATTCTCGCACGACCGCTCGTACATCGAGATCGCCTCGTCCTCTTCGCCGACCAGGTCCAGGAGGTACCCGAGCCGGAAGAAGACGTGCGAGTTGGTCGGGTCCGCCGCCGCCGCCTTGCGCAGCTCGGCGATAGCGCCTTCCTTGTTCCCGATGGCGAACAGTTCCTCGCCCTTCTTGGCGTGTTCGTTGGCAAGCTTGGCGTTCCGCTGGGCTTCCCCAGCTCCGATCACCATGTCCAGAGCGCTGGTCATGCGTTCAAACTCCATGAAAAGTCGATAAGAGCGAAGGATAGGCCGTACGAAGACCTGACGTGGGCCTCAATCCAAGGCACTCAATCCGAGGCCAGCGGCGCAAGCCCTGGCACCTCTGGCGTCGGCACGTCCAAGGTGCCAGGGCTTGCGCCCAGGCCTCTGAAAAACTACCCCCGCGCAATCACCCCCGCCGCGTGGTCCAGAATCTGCTTCGCCACGGCTTCCGTCGGTGCCTCGGCGATCAATCGCATGATCGGCTCGGTGTTTGATCCGCGGACGTGCAGCCACGCCCGCTCCGCTGGAAAGTTCACCCACACGCCGTCTTGCAGGTCCGGTTTCAGCCCCGAGTGGGTTTTGGCGATCGCGTTCACGGCCGCCTTGGCCGCCGACAGATCACCCGGGGGCAGGTCCACCTTGCGCTTGACGATCGCGTAACTCGGAATGTCGCTCACAAGCTGGCTGATGCTCTTGCCCGTGCGTGCCATGAGCCCGAGCACGAGCCCCATCCCTCCCAGCGAGTCTCGGATGTACGTCACCCGCGGCCAGATCACTCCGCCATTGCCCTCGCCGCCCATGATCGAGCCGTTGCTCTTCATCGCTTCGACCACATTCGCCTCGCCCACGGCCGTCCGAATCACGCGCGCGCCGTATCGAGCCGCAACGTCTTCGATCATCCGGCTGGTCGAGAGATTCACGCAGATGGTCGCGCCGTTTGCCGGCGCACCCGGCGCGCCGAGAATTGCCTCCGCCGCGAGCACCAGCGTGTACTCCTCGCCGATGTATGAGCCGTGCTCATCGACGATCGCGAGGCGATCGGCGTCGGGGTCCTGGGCAAAGCCCACGTGGGCTCGTTTCTCGGCGGTGAATCGCGCGAGTTGCGTCAGGTTTTCGCGCGTGGGCTCGGGCGTGTGTGGAAAGACGCCGCTGTCAGAACTGCCCAGGTGATGCACGATCCGTTCGCCGAGCAGGGCCTTGGCCCCGCTCACGCCTGATGAGTTCACCGAATCAACGACGCAGCGCATCGAGAGCCAGCGCCGATCCTCGATGATGCCGATGGCCTGCAACGCCTCGCGGACGCGCTGCACGTGAGCGAAGGTCGCTTCGTTGGGCAATCCGATCGCGGCCCCGCTTGCTCCGGTGGTGATCGTGCCGACGTCCTCGACATGCACACCCCGCGCGCCCGCCTTCTCCGCCGCACGATACTCGGCGATCAGCGCGTCGGCGGTGGCCTTGCTCGGCGCGCTCGCGCTGGTCACGCCAAGGTTCGAGCGTTCACCGGTCATCTCCCGAATCATGGGCTTCAGCCCGTTCCACTGCTGCGGGTTGTGGCTCGCGGTAAGCACCAGCCCGGCGCACGCCCCGCGGATATCGACCATCGCGCCGATCGTGGGTGTCATCGCCACGCCGCAGTCCAGCACATCGCACCCCGCCGCCGCGAGCCCCGCGCTCGCCGCACGGGTCAGCAGCTCGCCCGCGAGGCGTCCATCGCGCCCCAGCACGATCAGCGGCCGCCCGGAACGCCCCGCGCCAGCCCAGCGATCTCGAAAGAACTTGCCCGCAACCAGTGCAAATCGGGCCGCGGTCTCCGGCGTCATGCTCTGCCCAAAGATGCCGCGACATCCGGACACCGAGAGCATGAACGGAGCGGGAGCGTCGGCGGTGGGGGGGCTGGCCATATGGGCGGATTATTGCCAGCTTCACGGCGATTCGAAACCGCGATGTCAGAAACGACCCCAAGCACCCCAAAGCTCCAGCAACACCGCCCACTTCTTGGCCCTCACGTTTCGTTTTTCACTTTTCGTTCTTCGCTTTCAGTTCTTCGCCCACCTCTACGCCGCGACCGCATCCACCGCGATCTCACGCTTGCTCCACCAGCTCAGATTGATCGGCTCACCCGGCTCCCGTTCCCCGCGACCCGCCACCACGCGCACCACGGGCCGATCCGGCGCGCTCGCGGGCGCGAGCCCGACCACCTCGGCAACGTGCCCGGTCGTCAGTCGCACGCGCGTTCCCGGCGGATACACACCCACCGCACGCACCAGTCCTCGGGCGTGATCCGCGCTCAGCACGCCGGCCGAGGCCAGCCGCGCAATCTCACGCAGCGCGGCATGCGTCGAGAGCGCGGGCCGATGCGCCCGCGGCGAAGCAAGCGCCAGAAACGTGTCCACCACGCCTGCAAGGAGCGCGAGATCATGAATCCCTGCGCCACGCTCCCGATGCGGATATCCGCTGCCGTCGGCTCGCTCGTGATGCTGGAACACCGCAAGCTGCACGCACTCGGGCAGTGCATCCTCGGCCCGGCTCGCCTTGATCAACTCCAGGAGCGCGGCCGAATATGCAGGGTGCCGATGCAGCGTGTTCACTTCCACATCCGTCAGCTCGCGCGTCGCATGCCGAACGTCGTGCGGCAGGAGCATCATCCCCACATCCGCAAGCAAACCCGTGAGCCCCGCCGAGCGCACGTCCAGCGAGCTCCAGCCCATGCGCGAGGCACTGAGAACACAGAGAGCGGCCGCGGAATACGCCTGATCCGCCAATGCCCCAAGCGCCGGTTCGTCGCCATCTTCAGATGCATGAGTCCCGAGCGCCGCACTCGCCACCTGATCCGGCCGCGCGATCGCGTCGTGGGTCAGTTCTTCCACCAGCGCGATCGGCGCGCCCGAGCCCACGGCCAGCCCGTCGCCCAGTCGCAGCAGCAACCGACGCACCAGCGATACCCGATCGCGACGCTCGATCGCCATCGCCGAGGCATCGAGCTCGGCGATGGGCGCAGGCATCACGCTCAGATCGCCTTCATGCTGCTCGATCTTCACTCGACGCGACAGCATGCGCCAACGCTTGGTTCGATGGGCGATGACACCGTCGGCCGCCGATCGCAACACCGCCCGAGCCCGCGACCGATCGCGATCCAGCTCCCGCATGCGACGATCCGTCGCGCGTTCTTCCGAGGATGTACCACTTTCGCCCCCGCTCGTGTCAGGCCGGTTCAACCCCAGCGTGGTCACCCCAGAGGCGGCGAGTTCAGCGATCAGCTCGGCCCCCACCGGTTCCCCCGCCCGCAGCACCACCCGCGCGATCACACCATTCTCGTTCCGTGGATCGACAAGGTCATGGGCAAACACGCTCCCAACGGTGAGTGTGGCGGTGGCAATGGTGCGCATAACCCCACCATCGGCCGACTTCTCGGACGACTCAAGCCCAACCCACGTTCGGGCGGACCGACCCGGTATACTCGACCATGTTCCAGATCAGCGTGGAGCGGGAGTTTTGTGCCGCCCATGCCCTGCGTATCCGCCAAACGCGCGAAGCCACGCACGGGCACAACTTCAAACTCGTCGTCACGCTGGAAGGCCCCGCCCTCGATGCGGACGGCTTATTGCTTGATTTTCACGCCTTGGAGACCCTTGTAGACCACATCATCGCCCCGATGCGCAATGGCAATCTGAACGAGATCCCACCCTTTTCTGGTGGCTTGAACCCCTCGGCAGAAGAAATCGCCCGGCATATCGCCAATCGTGTCCGGAGTGGCTTGCCAGGGCTTCTTGTTGGTGCCCCGGCGGGCGTTCGGCTGGCGAGTGTGCGACTGACCGAAGCGCCCGGGTGTGCGGTGCTGTATCTGCCCGATGGCCGCGACTGAGAGCATGGGGCGCCCCGAAGACCTTCCTCCAAACGGCCGATATCTCTCGGCTTGCCAAGAAAGACGACGAAAACCAGCATGCACGCAGACAGGGCCACGTCCACCGCTTCCACCGGTTCGCACGAGGAGACGTCCGCGCCCGCGCTGCGCATTTCCGCGGGAGCCAGTCCCGCGTCGGCGTCGTCGCGTCCGGATGTGCACGAGCAGTCGCGGATGTTCAATCGCGATCTGTCGTGGCTGGAGTTTAACAGCCGCGTGCTGCAACTTGCTCAGGACACGCGTACGCCGTTGCTTGAGCGGGTGCGGTTTCTGGGGATCTTCTCGAATAACCTGGATGAGTTTGTTCAGAAGCGGATCGGGCTCCTGCATCGGCGGATTGTCGATGGAGTGAAAGCGCCAGAACTTGACGGGTTGCAACCCGCCGAGCTGCTCCGCACCATGCGTGCGGTGATCCGTGATTTGCAGTTACAGCAGGCCGAGTGCTTTGAGCTGTCGGTGAAGCCCGCCCTTGCCAAAGAGGGCATCGTGCTGACGGATTATCCAGAGTTGACCGCTGAGGAAAAGCGGTGGCTTCGGCTGTGGTTCCGGCGCTGTGCGTTTCCGGTGCTCACTCCGCTGGCGGTCGATCCCGGGCACCGGTTTCCGTTCATCTCGAACCTCAGCCGCAACTTCGGTGTTTTGCTCAACGAGCCCGGAGCCAAGGGCAACGAGGGCGATGGTCCGGCGCCCGCGCTCTTTGCTCGGCTGAAGATTCCGAGCGTGATCACGCAGTGGGTGCGACTGCCCGAACAGCACGAGCTTGGTGAAGTCGCGAATCTCAAGACCGCGCCCAAGGGCCGTTTCGTGCCCGTGTCGGCGATCATCGCCGCCAACCTGGATGATCTCTTTCCGGGGATGAACATCCAGGAAG
The DNA here is from genome assembly GCA_019750095.1 of Phycisphaerales bacterium. Taxonomy (GTDB): domain Bacteria; phylum Planctomycetota; class Phycisphaerae; order Phycisphaerales; family UBA1924; genus UBA4658. Next base: position 32,057 of record JAIEOW010000112.1, on the reverse strand, counting down.
TGGTTCCGTTCCGGGTGTATCGCGATTCGGAGAATCCCGGCGAGCAGGGGGATGAAGACGCAGACAACCTTCTGGAACTCGTGCAGGCGCAGCTCAAGCAGCGGCGATTCGCGCACCCGGTTCGTCTGGAGACCGGTCCGAGCCCCTCGCCGCAGATCGTCGGGCACCTTCTGGAAGAGCTGGGGCTGAAGCCAGCGGACACCGACGAGCGCGTCGGACTTCTGGATTACACGACGCTGTTCGAGCTTGCCGACCTTGATCGCCCCGAGCTGAAGTTCCGCCGATGGACCGCGGTCACGCCCGCACGCCTGCGCGACCGCGACCAGAGCATCTTTGACGTCATTCGCCAGGGCGACGTGCTGGTGCATCACCCGTTTGAGAGTTTCGAGGCCTCGGCGACGCGATTTATTCAGGAAGCCGCCAAAGACCCGGATGTTCTGGCCATCAAGCAGACCATCTATCGCACGAGCAAGGACTCGCCGTTTGTGCAGTCGCTGATCCGCGCCGCAGAGAGCGGCAAGCAGGTCGCGGTGCTGGTCGAGCTTCGCGCTCGCTTTGATGAACAGGCCAACGTGCGCATCGCAAGCGCGCTGGAAAAGGCCGGAGCGCACGTCGCCTACGGCGTGCTCGGGTACAAGACCCACTGCAAGGCCGCGATGGTGGTTCGTCGCGAGGATGGCGGCGTGCGGACTTACGCGCACCTGGGCACGGGCAACTATCACCCACGCACCGCGCAGCTCTACACCGACCTCGGGCTCTTTACCTGCGATCCAAGCATCGTCGACGATCTCACGGAACTGTTCAACTTCCTCACTGGCCGATCTCGGCTGGATACCTATGAGACGCTGCTGGTCGCACCCATCAACATGAAGCGCCGCTTCATCGCGATGATCCAGCGCGAGATCGGCTTCGCCAAGGCCTTCGCCAAGGGCGAGCACCCGGTCGGCGGGCGGATCGTCGCCAAGATGAACGCGTTTGCCGACAGCGATCTTTCGGAACACCTCTACGCCGCGGCTCAGGCCGGTGTGCAGATCACGCTCTTTGTCCGCGGCTTCTGCTGCCTGCGCCCGGGTGTTCCGGGGCTGAGCGAGAACATCCGCATCGTGAGCGTGCTGGGTCGATTCCTGGAACACAGCCGGATTTTCCACTTCGGCTGCGGCAAGGCCGACCCCCTCGATGGCGACTGGTTCATCTCCAGCGCGGACTGGATGTACCGCAACCTCAATAACCGGGTGGAGGCGGGTACGCCGGTTATCGGACGCTCGGCGCGGGCCAAGCTGCTCCGCATTCTGCAGGTCATGGCGATGGACCGCCGGGGCGCGTGGGAACTGCGCCCCGACGGGCGGTATGACAAGCTGGTCTCCGCAGCGGGCGTGGATTCCGACTCGCCAGAGCTCCTCGGCACGTTCGAGACGCTCATGCGCGAAGCTCGCTCCTGATCGGGCGAGGCGACTTGGTGGCTCGCCTGTCAAACTCGTGTGAATCCGCGGCAACTCTTGTGCATTGGCCATCGGGCAGGTACTATTCCTCCGTCGATTCTTCGGGGTTGCGGGGTCGCTGCGGAGGCGTTCATCATGAGTCGTTTGCTCACGCGTGTCGCGTCGTTGTCCATCGGGATGGTGCTCGCTGGCAGCGCGGCGTTGGCGCAGCCGGTCAACGACCTCTGCACCTCGGCGACGTTCATCTCCATGCCGAGTGGCGGCAGCTACACCCGCACCGGTTCGACCGCCAGTGCCACGAGCGATCTTTCTGAATCCGGATGCTCGGACCAGGACGCCAATGACGTCTGGTTTCGCTTCATCGCCCCAACCACCGGCAGTTACAGCTTCGACCTTTTCCTCGGCACCAACTTTGACACCACGTTGAGCGTCTGGCAAGGCGATTGTGCCCTGTTCTCGCCAGGCACCGCCCTGGCGTGCAATGACGACGAGGACCTGGACTTCGGGATCCTCACATCCTGGATCCCCGGCGTGAACATCAGCGCCGGCACGGAAATCCGTGTGCGCATTTCAGGATTTCAGAACGATTTCGGCAACTATCAGATCACCATCATCGGCCCCACCGGCGCGAGCGTGACCGGCGCTTGCTGCTCCGGGACGACCTGCACGGTGCAGGCCGCGGGGACCTGCTCGGCGACGTTCATCGGCGTCGGGGCGACCTGCTCGCCCTCGCCCTGCGCTCCGCCCCCGGCGGGGATCTGCTGCCGCGGCGCATCCTGCTCAACGACCGTGGCGCAGGCCAACTGCACGGCGATCGGCGGCGCGGGCGCGGTCTGGGTGAGCAGCTCGGCGACCTGCAACAGCGGAAGCGACACCACGCCCTGCTGCTACTCCGATTTCAACAAGACCGGTGGCACCACCGTTGCGGACATCTTTGACTATCTGAACGAGTGGTTCGCCAGTGCACCGGCCGCCCGATATGGCGGCGACGGCACGGGCACGCCGGTGGTGGCGGACCTTTTTGCGTACTTGAACGCTTGGTTCGTCGGCGGGTGCTGAGACCACCTCGACCAAGGGGCAACCAGAGACCGAGGGAAAATGCGGCCTAACCCCTTGCATAAGGGGCGGTTATCGGCCATGCTTGTGTAGAGTTCCCGGACGGTCCGCCGGCCCACGTTGCCCGAGCGGTGCGTGAGTTTACAAACCGAATCTGTGAGAGTGCACCCGTGAAGAGTTGCGAGTTTGTTCGACGCGCGCTGCTGACTGTGATCGCCGTGATGGCGAGCTGTTCCGCCGCCTTTGCCCAGACGCCCCAGGTTCGCATCAGCCAGATCTTTGCTCATGGAGCATCGCTGGCGGGCCAGCCGCGGGCAGACTATGTCGAGCTCTACAACGCGGGCTCGACATCCGTCACGCTGACTGGCTGGTCGGTGCAGGCGGCGCAACCGACGGCCCAGGTGTGGTCGGTGGTGCCGCTCAGCGGGACGATCGGTCCGCGGAAGTACCTGCTGGTGCAGATGTCGCCCAGCGGGATCGTGGGGACGAATCTGCCTGCGATCGATGTGGGGCCGGGGGGCGTGAATCTGAACGAGCTTGGGGGCAAGGTTGCGCTGGTGCAGAGCACCGTCGGGCTTTCGGGTCGGCCGGTCTGTCCGTTTCCATCCAATGTGGTGGACTTTGTGGGATATGGCACTGCGGATCAGCGGACGCCGTGCGGGGTGGCCGCCGCGACGGCATCGAATGCGCCGGCGGCGTCGTTCACGACCGCGCTGTTTCGCAAGTGTGAGGGCATCGCGGACGTCGGCGGAAACAACGAGACGTTTGAGCTTCGCGCGCCGCAGCCCCGGAACAGCGCGTCTCCGGCGAACACGCTTGCCGACATCGTGCTGGCGACGCCGAATCCGATCGTAAGCATCTTCGCGGGTCAGTCGGCGGTGATCTCGGCGCAGGTGACCGTGAGCCCGTGCGCGGGGGTTGTCACGGGGGTGACGGCGAATCTGTCGCCGATCGGTGGCTCTGCGACCGCAGCTCTCGCGCTGCAGAGTGGGAACACCTATTCGCTGAGTGTGCCGACGGCGGGGAATCTTGCTCCGGGTGCCTACACGATCAACATATCCGCAAGCGCGAGCCGAACGAGTGAGCGCGGGACGGGCAAGGTGACGCTCCTGGTGCGACCGCCCAACGACGAGTGCACAGCCCCGATCGTGGTGACGCCCGCATCGCTCCCTGTCACGCTGAACATGAACAACGACGCCGCCCAGCCCGACGTGGATGTCGGGATCTGCACCGCGTCTACGGTCGGTGACTTCGGAATCTGGTATTCCTTCACGCCCAGCGCGGGCGGTGTGCTGCGGATCGAGCAGATCGGTGCGCAGCTCGCGGCGATCGGCGTGTTCACGGGCGACTGTGCCGCGCTCTCGAGCGTGGCGTGTGCAGGCAACGGACAACTCTCGCTGAACGTCGGCCCCGGGATTTCATATCGGATTCTCGTGGTGCGCGACGGGGCCACACCCGCGCTCGCGCCCGCGCTGAGCGTGAGATTCAGCTTCTCAACGATCGCGCCAAATGATCAGCCGTGCCAGGCGTTTGCGCTTGTGCTTGGGCAGGTGCAGCAGGGCAGCAATGTTGACGCCACCGACGCGAACGACGGCCCGCTGGTGAGCTGTTCCACGGTGCCGATCGCGGCGACGCAGAGTGTGTGGTACACATTCACGCCGAGCGTGACGGGGCTGTACAGACTCTCGTCGTGCGGCTCGCCGATCGATATCGATCTTGCGTTGTTCACGTTGAGCGGGTGTCCGGGTGCGCCGGTGCTCGCGAGCGTCGCCGGGGCGTGTGCGACGGCCGGGTGTCTGGGCGGCGAGCCCGGGCCGGGGCCGGGGCTTGGTTCGGTCCTGGCGGGGGAAATCTCGAGCGTGTCTCTGACGGCGGGCGTGACGTATCACCTGCGGGTGTCGAGCGCGGGCACGCCGCTGGGCGGGGCGTTTCGCCTGCTGGTCACACGCATCGTGACCGGCGCGTGCTGCAATCTGACCAACGGTGCGTGCACGATCACGTCGACAGGCGCGTGCGCCTCGGGCCTCACGTATCTCGGTCCGGACACGGTCTGCACCCCCACGAACTGCCAACCGGCGATGATCACCGGCGCGTGCTGCAACTTTGTGTCGGGCGCGTGCACGATCACGACCAGCGGATCATGCGCCTCGGGCCTGACGTTCCTGGGCCAGAACTCATCGTGCACGCCGCTGATCTGCGTGCGCAACAACGACGAATGTCCGGGCGCGATTCCGATTGGTGTTGACGTGCAGACGTTCGGTTCCACGGCCGGCGTGACGACCAGCGTGTCGATCAACACGTTTCAGTGCGGCACCGTGAACGGATCAGATGGCAACGACGTGTTCTTTCTGTTCGTTCCTCCATCCACGACCACCTATCAGTTCTCGCTCTGCGGGAGCGACTTTGACACGGTGCTGGGCGTGCACAGCGGGTGCCCGACGACGCTGCTGAATCGCCTGGCGTGCTCGGATGACGCGTCGCCGGCGTGCTCGGGGAACGATCTCGCGTCGCGTGTGCCCGCGCTCGTGCTGAACGCGGGCACGCCGTATTACATTCGTGTGAGCGGGTTCAACCAGGCCGCGGGGCGGTTTGCACTTGAAGTGAATCAGGCGGGGATCTGCTGCCGGGGCGCAACGTGCACGACCCAGTTTGCCACGCCGGCGGCATGTGCCTCAGCGGCGACGGCCGAGATTCGCACGCGGTTCGTGGGTGCCGTGACCAGTTGCAATCTGCCGGGTGTGACGACGTTCCCGTGCTGTCACGCGGACTTCAACAAGAGTTCGTCGATCACGTCTCTGGACCTGTTTGAGTATCTCAACGCATGGTTCACGAGCTCGCCGTTTGCCAAGTTTGGCGGCGACGGCACACAGGCGCCCGTGGTCGCCGATCTGTTTGAGTTCATCAACGCGTGGTTTGTCGGCGGGTGCTGAACGGGGATTACGCGGCGTGCAGACGCGTGGCACGCACCTGATCCGGGTTCCCCGGATGTGCGCCGGAAGTCACCAATCGACGAAGCAAGAGACCAGTCTCAACCAGCGTCCATGCGGCAAGCAGCGGAATGAGCCACCACGCCCGCGGGTCCAGCCGTTCGAGGAGTTGCTGCACCACCGCCGCGGCGTGGCCCTTGTAGACGCTCTTGATCAGGCCCACGATCGGATGCGGCTTGATGAGTGTGCGATATGCGCCGGCTCGCAGCCACGATCGCCCGCGCTCGCCCTTGGCCGCGGCTTTGATGACAAGTGCGTCCAGGGACGCGGCCTCATCGAGTCGGCCGAGCGTGCGCAGCTCATCGGCGTGTTTGATCGCCGCGGCACCGGCTTCCTGCGTTGCGTGCAGGGCGGCGGCTCCGGCCTTGCCTTCTCGCGCGACAAAGCGGCTGAGTCGCGCGAGGTCTTCAGGAGTGTCAGCAAGTCGGATCAGTCGCGCTGCCGCGCCGGGGCTTGAGGACTTGGCCAGTGCGCCCGCATCTTCGCACACGCGAGTGATCGTGGCCGTGCTCCCGCTTTTGGCGGCTTTGGTGATCGTCTCTGCGAGCGATGCGGACATGGCGCCCATGCGCCGAGCCGCCTTCAGCACGGCCGGGGCCCAATCGGCGGCGGGTGCGAGCGTGGTCGCCAGGCCCACGCCCGAGAGCGCGACGATGAGCGGATCGACGTCATCGCCAGCGACGAAGCGTGCGGACTGGATCACGAGGTCGCGGATATCGCCGACGATGAGCATGTCGGTCGCGATTGCGCCGACAAGCATCTCCAAGGACATTGCGCCGGGCTCGGAACCTGCGCCGCCGGTGGCGGCACCGATCCCGACATCGCGGAGGCGACGGAGCCAACTCTCCTGTTCCCGCGTGGTCTTCTCGCGTTCAGCGATCAAGCGATCGCGCTGCACAGCGGGTGGCTGAGTGTCGATCGCCGCGTCGATGAGCATGAGCGATTCGCCGAAGCGTCCGGCGTTTCGAAGACGGGCGATCTCGGGAATCGGATCCACTTCCGGCATCGCGGCGAACTGCAGGCGAGCGAGTCTTGCGCCCGTGTCGATGGTGACGCACCACAGCAAGAACGCGGCGATGAGCAGTCGAAGGACATTCCAGCGAGCGCGCCAGCAGCCACGAAGAAGGCGGATCACGGCTGGGCTCCGCCGGTGCGCACGTCCGGTGCGGAGATCACAGGCGATGGACGCTCGATCTCGCTGATTGAAAACTCGACATTCACGGGCGATTGGGTGCCCGTGAGCACGCGGACGAGGGTCTCAATCTGCTGCTGCGTGGTGCGAGAGAGACGTGAGCGATCTTCCGGAGAGAGCGTCATGCGCTCGGCTCGCTCGTGCAGGCGCACACGAGCGAGGCCGAGGTGATACTCGCCCGCGACATCGCGGAGACGCAGCCCCGTGACCTTTACCTGCGGCTCTTCGCTCCCGGCGTGGACTTCGGTCGCGAGTCGGCGGGGCGCGGGAAGGCGGATCGTCCACTCTCCCGAGAGCGGGCTGCGCGAGAGGTCGCTGGATGTGAGCGCCGCGAGATCGACGCCGTAGTAGAGCGTGACGGGTGCCCGGACGCTGGCCATGACGTCGCCGCGCCATGAGGCATCGGTGCTCTCGGTGGCGACCGTGGTGTTGATCTCGACGGTGATCAGCTTAAGTGCTCGCAGCGTCTGGGCGAGTGCGGGAACTTCGTCGGCGGAGTCGGCACGGCTGGATTCGCTCGCGACGCGCAGGACCTCCACCTGGGCGCGGCGCATGACCATCGCCAGCCCCCCGAAGAGCGCACACGCCAGCACGAGCAGGAGTATCCAGAAACGAACTGACGACATGGTCCCTTGGCGAGCGGAGCGGGTGCGGATTCCAGCGAGCGGCAAGAGCGGGTGTATCGACGAATCACGCCGCCACGGCACACAGACCGTGGCGGGTGAATGACAGTCGCCGGATCCGGTGATTCCCGCCCTCCCCCCGCCCCCCCCCCGCCCCCGGGTCAGCCCGCCGACTTGCTCTTTGATCCTGAATCCGCCGCCGGGCTTGCGTTTGCCGGGGCGGTGCGTGCGCCAAAGTGCTTTTCCAGCTCACTCAACACGGGCGGCCAGGCCGTCGCGAAGTACTCTCGGGTCTGCTCAAACTCCCCTGCATGATCGGGATGTGCCTTGGCCAGCTCTGCATAGCCGAGATTCGTGAGTGTGACCCTGGTCCGCGCCGGTGAGACGGATTCCAGCATGATGATCACGCTTGTACGTTGCTCTCTCGCGAACGGAAACGCCGGCGGGGCGTTCCACGTGAAGGAAAGCATGCGATCCGGCAGCACGCTCTGCACCGTGCACCCCTCGCTGCCGCGGTTCCCTGCGGGTGCTGCCATTGCGAAATAGACCTCGAACGGCCCGCCCGGCGTGGGATCGATCTTGGTCTCGGCACCCAGAAACGCCTTCCAGCCCGCGCTGGTCGTCAGCGTGCGGTAGATCTCTGACGCCGGTGCGGCGACCATGGCGGAGGTGACAACGGGATCCAACGGTCCGGCGGCGTGTGCAGAGCCCTTCGGGGCGGGAACGGCCTTGTCATACACGCTTTGCAGCCGCTTCATGGAGTACGCATTCCCCGCCTTGAAGAACGCCCGCATCTTCTGCGACTCCGCCTCGGCGGTGTACCCCATGCCGGTCAATCGCAGGTGCGTCCGCCCGTCGCCCAGATCGGTCAGCGTCGCCACCGACCACGTTGTGCTCCATGCAGCTTCTGGAAACGGGAAATCACTGGGCGGCTTGCTGATGCGGAACGCCATCATGCGCTCGGGCTCATAGGCGAGAATGGTGTTGTGGATCGTCCCCGCGTCGCCGAGAACGCCCTTGGGGTTGTAGTGCGAGCGGATCAGCCCGCCCACGCGGAGATCGAACTCGCATTGAGCCACGCCGAATGCCTTGAAACCCTCGGCGGTGGAGAAGACCTTCCACAGCTCCGCCGGGGTTGTGTTCACGATGCCTTCGACCACCAGCGGCGAGATGTCGATCTCCATCGGCTCTGCGCCGGACGCTGGCTTCGTGGTGCGTGATGCCTCGGCCGCTTTCACCAGGCCGATCATCGGCTCCTTGGGCGGATCGTTGCCGATCGCAAGCAGTGCCGTAGGCAGAGCGAGCACGGTCGATGCGATGGTCAGGTTGAGGCGGGGTCTGGACATGGTCAGATCTCCGGGGTGTGAGAAGCGGGGGGCGTGTGGGCGTGTGCGTTCGTACGGGCGGCGAACGACAGGGCATCGAAATAGGCGCGGAGCTGGGTCACGGAGGCGTCGAACGGGACGAGGGATCGTGCCGCCCGTGCCTGCATCATGGCTCCCTCCATCACGGTCAGGACAAACAGGGCGATCTGCTCGCGATCGGCTTCGGGCGAAAATCGATCACTTGCCTCGTCCAGCCACGAGCGGACAACAGCCGCCCAGTTGCGAAAGTTCTGATCGATCAGCCGACGCGCCTCGGGCTGGTCGTCGGCGACCTCCAGCGCGAGATTCCCGATCGGGCAACCCATCTTGAAGTCCAGATGCTCCAGCCCGCTGCGGTACAGATTGAGCAGCGCGAACACCCGCTCGATCGGGTCCGTCGCCGCCTGCTCGGCGTGGTCCATGACAGCGGGCCTGAGCAGTTGGATGTACAACTCCAGCACCCCGATCAGCAGCGCGTCCTTGGATGGAAAGAAGTGGTACAGCGACCCAGAGTGCACGTCGGCCTCGCGGAGGATGGTTGAGATCCCCGTGGCATGAAAACCCTGCTCGTGAAAAAGCCGACGGGCGGTTTCGAGGATGCGATCGCGAGTGGTGGGGTCTGGAGTGGACATGATTGAATGATCAATCAACTGCTTGATTGATCATTCAACCTAGCAGATCTATGTGGTGTGTCAAGCTCAAGGCGGCTATTTCGACCGAATTCGACCTTCGAGTGTGACGTGCTGAAGCGTTTTCGGTTCACGGGTTGTGGAACGAGCATGAAACAGAGGGGCACGGATTCCCTACCATCTTCCTCCCATCGGTGGGAGAAAAAGTCGGCCAAGTTTTTGTCCGGGCGCGGGTTGCGGCGCGTTTCGGCGATCTTGGAATGTCGGCCCGGTAGGGTGAATGAGGGGCGGCAGGTGGCATCGGAGGCAGCGGCGCGTGTGGAAATGGATGCTCGGGCTTTTTCTCTTCTGCGTGCTCCTCTGTGCCGGGAGCGGGTATTACGTCTGGACCAACAAGGACATCCGCAAGCAGATTGAGCAGTACATGCCGGGCAACAAGCCGACGGAAGTTCGGCTTGAGAAGGTCATCAAGGGCGAGCTCACGCGGACGATTTCGGCTCCCGGACAGATTGAGCCGAAGACCAGCGTGAAAATCAGTGCCCAGGTTTCGGCCCGGATTGTGGCCTTGCCATTCCGGGAAAACGAGGTCGTCAAAAAGGGCGACGTGATCGTTCGGCTGGATTCGCGGGATGTGGCCGCCCAGCTTGATTCGGCACGGGCCGCACTCAAGGGCGATGAGGCGCGGCTGGAGGGTGCGCAGGCCGCGCTGCAGCAGTCGCAGCAGGAGCGCGACCGGGTGCGCAAGCTCGCGGCGACGGGCGACGTGGCCCCGAGCGCGGTGGAGCAGGCCGACGCGAACTATCTTCGCGCCCAAAGTTCATTGCGAGCGGCGGAGCACGCCATCGAGCAGGCGCGGGCGCAGATCGTGCGTGCGGAGAAGGATCTGGACAACACCACGATCACGAGCCCGATGGACGGCACGATCACGCGGCTGGATGCCGAGGTGGGCGAGCTGGTGGTGGTCGGAACGCTGAACAACGCGGGCTCGGTGATCATGGAGATCGCCGACCTGGCGAACATGGTGCTGAAGGCACGCGTGGACGAGAGCAACATCGTGCCTGTGAAGGAGAATCAGCTCGCGAAGGTGTTCATCAACGCCTATGGCGAGCGCGTCTTCAACGGCGTGGTGGAGCGAGTGGAACTGCAGCGCAAGGTTGATCGCGACAACACGGGATACTTCGAGGTCTGGGTGCCGATCGCGCTGGATAAAGGCGAGACGCTGCGGTCGGGTCTCACAGCGAACACCGACATCATGGTCGAGACGGTGCGCGATGTGCTGGTGCTGCCCAGCCAGGCCGTGGTGGATCGCAAGGTCGATGACCTGCCCAAGAAAGTGACCGACGGCAACGCGAACATCAACCGCGCGAACACCTACGCACGCGTGGTCTATCGCGTCGAAGACTCGGACAAGACCACGAACGATGGAAAGAAGATCAAGAAGGTCATCGCCACACCGGTGCAGATTGGCACGAGCGACCTGACCCGCACCGCGATCATCGCCGGGCTCAAGGAAGGAGATCTAGTGGTGACGGGGCCGTTCAAGGCGCTGCAGTCGTTGCGGCATGATCAAGAGGTGATCGAAGAGAGCGCGGAGAAGGCGGCTCCGGTCGAGACCCCCAGCGGCAAACCCGCTGAACCGGCGACAGCGGCAAAGAGCTGAGTGGGATGGTGTTGGTGCGATTTCGATGATGGTGCGGAGTGTGGTGGTCGGGGGATAGGTCGGCTGGTGTTCTACGCATGACGATTCGACTTTCGTCCATTCAGAAGATCTACAAGGTGGGCGTGGAGCGCGTGCACGCGCTGCGCGGCGTGGATCTGTCGATCAGCAAGGGCGAGTTTGTCGCGATCATGGGTTCGAGCGGTTCGGGCAAGAGCACGCTCATGAACATCCTGGGGTGCCTGGATCGCCCGAGCAAGGGCGAGTACGTGCTCAACGGCAAGCCGGTGGCCAAGATGGGGGCGGCGGCGCTCGCGGAGGTTCGGAATCAGGAGATCGGGTTTGTCTTCCAGTCGTTCGAGCTTCTGCCGAGATCGACGGCGCTCCAGAACGTGATGCTGCCGTTGATCTATTCACCGAAGCGGTGGATGGGCGCGCGAAAGCGAGCACGGGGCGCTCTGGATCGCGTGGGGCTGGGTGAGCGTGTGAAGCACCGGCCCAACCAGCTCTCAGGCGGGCAGCGCCAGCGTGTGGCGATCGCGCGGGCGCTGGTGAATGAACCGAGCATCCTGCTTGCGGATGAGCCGACGGGAAATCTGGACAGCAAGACGAGCGAAGAGATCATCGCGCTGTTCAAGCAACTGCACGCCGACGGTCAGACGATCGTGATCGTGACGCACGAAGAGGACATTGCCGGGCACGCCGAGCGGATCGTGCGATTGAAGGATGGTCGGGTGATGTCGGATCGCAAGACGACCGAGGACCCGATCCACCGCGAGTATCTTGATCGCATGGCTGTCGCCGCGGCGGATATGGCCAAGCATGACGCTGTGAGCGCGGCGAGCAACGGTGCGCCGTTGGCGGTGGCTCCGGAGGTGCGCGGACATGGCGAAGCCAAGGTAACGGTCGCGACGACAGCCGCCCCACAGCCAGTTGGTGCAAAGACCGGCAACACGGGAGGTGCGGCATGATCATCGTGCGGCTGATCATGCAGACGGTGATTCTCGCCCTCGCCCAGATCTGGACGAACAAGGTGCGTGCGGTGCTGGCGATGCTGCTGATCGCCGTGGGCGCGGGGTCGCTGGTGCTGGTGACGGGCGGCTTTGAAGGGTTCAAGAAGAACATCCTGAAAGAGTTCTCGTCGGTCGGCGCGAACAAGGTGTGGGTCTTCCCACGCCGGCCACCCGAGGCGAGAGATCGGTTCAGTTGGCGTCAGATCCGTATGAACGTGAAGGAAGCCGACGGGATGCTGGCCAAGTGTCCGTCGCTGGAGCGATTGACTCCGGTGCTGGAGTTCACCGCCGACGCGCAGTTCGGCGATCGTCGCCGACCGGTCGTGAAGGTACAGGGCATCCGCCCGATCTGGCATGAGATCGAGCAGCGATTTGTCACGGCAGGGCGGCCCTTCAGCGAGATCGATCTGGAAGCCGTGCGCAATGTGTGCATGGTGAATGACAAGGCGATCGAGGAGCTCGGTTTGCCCGGAGGCGGGCCGGGGAACTACATATTGGTGGGCGGGCGGCGATTTCTGATCGTGGGCGTGGTGGAGACCAAGAGCGTCTCGCCGATGTTCGGGCAGAACGACGCGCAGAGCGAGGTGTATATCCCGTTCAATACGGCGATGGCGATGAAGCCCGACTGGGGCATTTTCGTCGTGGCGCAGACCCGCCGACCGGAACTGTTTGAGGATGCCAAGGCCGAGATCACGTTCTACATGCGCAAGATCCGGAACCTGAAAGCGGATGATCCGAACACGTTCGGCGTCGAGGCGATCGAGCAGTACATCGCGCAGATCAAGCGGATCACGACGATGATCCAGGTGTTTGCGGGCGGGTTGACGATGGTCGCGCTGATCGTGGGCGGGATCGCGATCATGGTGATCATGCTGGTGAGCGTGACGGAGCGGACGCGAGAGATCGGGTTGCGCAAAGCCGTGGGGGCAAAGCCGGGAACGATCCTGATGCAGTTTCTGGTGGAGGCGGTGGTGCTGTGTCTGGTCGGGGCGGCGGTGGGCTTGGCGTTTGGATACTCGGTGGTGCTTGGGCTCAAGATGATCCCAAACAGCCCGCTTCCTGAGTCGGCGGTGCCGACGTGGGCGGCGATGCTGGCGCTGGTCTTCTGCGCGGGTGTGGGTGTGATCTTCGGGATGCTGCCCGCGATGAAGGCGGCGCGTCTGGACCCGATCGACGCGCTGCGACATGAGTAGGAGAGTCGTGACGGAGTGGTCGAGTGGCGGAGTGGGGTGTGGGTGGAGCGATGGGATCCGATGAATCAGAAGCAGCACACGCGACACACTGCCGGGCGTCCTCTCCAGAAATCCTCATTGCATCTCTGCGCGATGGTGGCGATCTTCGCTGGGGTCGCCGCAGGGTGCGGGAATCCGCTTGGGTCGGAGGCGTATGACAGAGATCGACCGCCCGCGATGGAGCGGCTGCGGCAGATCGATCGGCTGGATCGTGATCGCTACGCGCGCCCGGCGAGCGAGCAGGCGCCGCTGCCGGTGGCCAGCGGTGAGAGCGGTGCGGCGCGTGTGAGTCCCTTCGCGAGGATGGAGCGATTCGAGCTTCGGCTGGAGGACGCGCGGGCGGCGGTGCTTCAGAACAATCTTGACCTTCGCGTTGCGCTCGTTGATCCGACGATTCAGGGCGAGGCACTGCGCCAGGAAGAGGCGAAGTTTGAGGCGGTCTTCAAGCCGTTCGTGAACTTTCGCAACGCGAACAATCCCACGCTGAATGTGACATCGGCGAATCAGCAGCGTTCGACCGCTGTGGGTGCCGAGGTCGAGGTGCCGCTGCGTTCTGGCGGGCGGGTGGGCGTGAACTATGCGCTCTCGCGCAGCGAAACGGACAACGCCTTCTTCGCCTTTCCCGAGTCCTATTCCTCGAACGTCGACTTCTCCTTGAGCCAGCCGCTGTTGCGTGGCGCGGGGAGAAGGGCGAACACGTACAGCATCCGCATCGCCGGGCTTGATCTGAGCATCGCCGAGAGCCGAACGAAGCTGGAGGTGATTCGGCAGGTGGCCGCGGCCGATCGGGCGTATTGGCGGTTGTATGCGGCACGCCAGGCGCTTGAGGTTCGCCAGAAGCAGTATGAGGTGGCACAGGCGCAGCTCGATCGTGCCCGGCGCCGCTTCGCGGCGGGCGATGCCCCGGAACTGGAAGTGACGCGAGCTCAGAGCGGGGCGGCGTCGCAGCTTGAACAGATCATTCTGGCCGAGAAAGCCGTGCTGGATCAGCAGCGCGAGATCAAGCGGCTCTTGAACATCGCTGGTCTTGAGATGGAGTCCAAGACACTCGTGATGCCGACGAGCGCGCCCGATCCTGTGCACTACGCGTTTGATGGCGCAGACCTGGCCGCCCAGGGCGTGGCGAATCGCATGGAGATGCTGGAGCTTGAGCTTCGCCTCGCGCAAGACTTTTCAACGATCGAGTTCAACAAGAACCAGGCGCTGCCGCTGATGGCGCTCGATTTCTCGTATCGCATTCCCGGTCTCGGCGGCTCGTTCACAGATGCAAACGACCAGCTCGCTGGCAACGACTTTCACGATTGGCGCGTCGGGTTGACCGGTGAGATTCCCATCGGCAACGAGGCAGCGAAGGCGCGCGTGCAGCAATCGATCGTCCGGCGTTTGCAGCGATTGAGCAGCAAGGAAGCCCGAGCGTCGGCGATCCGCAGCGAGGTGCTCGCAGCCGTCGACCAGATCGAGGCGAGCTGGCAGCGGATTCTCGCGGCTCAGCAGTCATCGATCCTCGCGGCGAGAACGCTCGAGGGTGAGCAGCGGCAGTTTGACGCCGGAGCGCGGACGAGCACCGACGTGCTCGACGCCGCGGCTCGACTGGCCGACGCTCAAACGAGCGAGGTGCGGGCGTTGGCGGACTATCAGATCGCCCAGATTGATCTGGCCTTCGCCACCGGCACGCTGGTGGGTGCTGCAAAGGTGGATTGGACGCCGCTTGACCCGCGGCTGGGCCAGCCCGCTGGGGGCGACCCGACGCCGTTCAACTTCCCGCTGTATGGCGATCCGGCCAAGGCGCGGACGCCGGCCCAGGCCGAGATCGAGCGTGCCGCGCCACCCGCCACAGCCACCCCCGCCGAGCCGCCGCCTGATACGCTGTCGAAATGAGACGCATTCAGTTGGCGAATCAGGATTGCTGGCGTTGCGGAAGCCTGCTCTGGGCGATGCTGGTTCTTGTGTGTGCCGGAGCGCTTGCGGGCTGCGGGTCTGGCGTGGCGCGAGATGTGCCCGTCAAGGAGGCGAGTGTGACGAGCGACCAGCGGCCGGCACGGGGGATGGTGTTCGATGCGTTCACGCACGAGGGCGTGACCTATCCGTATGTGCTGTACGTGCCGCGGGCGTATTCGCCGCAGACGAAGTGGCCGCTGATCGTGTTCCTGCATGGCTCGGGCGAGAGCGGGAGAGATGGCCAGAAGCAGGCGATCCAGGGGCTTGGCAGCAACGTGCTGTGGAATGCCGATCGCTGGCCGTGCTTGATCCTGATGCCACAGAAGCCGGACCATGGAAAGCTGTGGCCGAACTATGAGGGCATGGTGATGGGCGTGCTCGCCGAGGTGCTTGAGCGATACAGCGTGGATCGGGATCGGGTTTCGCTCACGGGCATGTCTCAGGGTGGTCACGGCACGTTCTGGTTCGGCGCCAAGCACCCGGACGTGTGGTCGGCGCTCGCGCCAGTCTGTGGATTCGTGGATTCGAATCGCGCGACCGACGACACGGACGCGCTGGCCACGGGGATGAAGGGACTCCCGATCTGGGCCTTTCACGGCGACGCGGACGATGTGGTGCCGGTCGGTCAGACGCAGAAGGTGATCGATGCGCTGCGGCGCGCCGGGGCGGCACCCGAGCCGCGGTTCACGGTGTATCCGGGCGTGAATCACAACGCGTGGGATCGGGCCTATGCCGAGCCCGAGTTGCCGACGTTTCTGCTGCGGTCCAGAAACGACGCGACGCGCCGATGATCGACGCGTCGCGGGTGGCGATTGGTTTCAGAGTGTGATGGTCACTCTTCCAGATACGTGTAGCCGTCGAGCCCCTGCTCATAGAACAACAGCAGTGACTTGCCCTCGGCAACGGTCAACCGGTTGCCCTTGATCGCACGTTCGACGTCGCGGCGGACGGATTCGCACATGTCCTCGGTGTCGAACTGCACATACTGCAGCACTTCCTTCACGCTGTCGCCCTCGACCAGCTCGTCGAGCGACCAGAACCCGCCTTCGGGGTTGTCGGTCGATCCGCCTTCGGGGTTGTAGCTGACGTGCACGGCGTGGGTGTCACCCAGCAGGTTGTGAAGATCGCCGAGAATCTCCTGATATGCCCCGAGCAGGAAGACGCCGACGTAGTAGGGCTGATCGGGCTTGAGCTCGTGCAGCTCCAGCGTCTTCTTGTCGATGCGTTTGTCGACGAAGTTGTCGATCTTGCCGTCGGAGTCGCAGGTGATGTCGGCGAGGATGCCGCGGCACGTCGGCTCTTCGTTGAGTCGATGGATCGGACAAATCGGAAAGAGCTGGTCGATCGCCCACGAGTCGGGCATCGATTGGAAGAGCGAGAAGTTGCAGAAGTAGATGTCGGAGAGGATCTCCGGCAGGTTCTCCAGCTCTTCGGGCACTTCGCCCTTCTTCACCTGGATGTCGAGCACTTTGCGGCCGATCGACCAGAACAGCCGCTCGCTCGCGGCACGCATCGGCAAGGTCATGTAGCCGAGCGCGAACAAGCTCATCGCCTCATCGCGGGCCTGCATCGCGTCGTGGTAGACCTCCAGCGCGTTGCGCTCGCTGAGACGTTCCCAGCTATCGATCAGGTCCAAGAGCGGCTGGGGCGGCTCTTTCTCCTGGGTCATGTCTGCCTGGATGCGTTCCAGCCCGGGCTCGGCGTGGAAGCTGCTCTTGCCCAGCACGTTCACGATCAGCACGCTGTTGTACGCCACCATCGCCCGGCCCGACTCGGAAAGAAGCTTCGGGTGCGGCACGCCCGCGTCATCGCAGACGGTCTTGATGCGATAGACGATGTCGCTGGCATACTCCTCAACGGTGTAGTTGATCGAGCTGGTCCACGCCGACTGCGAGCCGTCGTAGTCGACGCCCATGCCGCCGCCGACGTCGAGCATCTGCATCCCCGCGCCGAGGCGGTGCAACTCGGTATAGATGTGCGTCAGCTCGTTGACCGCCGTCTTCATCTGCTTGATGTCGTAGAGCTGGCTTCCGACGTGGCAGTGCAGCATGTTCAGGCAGTCGGCCATGCCGTGCTGCTTGAGGAAGTCGAGCGCTTCCAGCACCTCGGTGACGAACAGGCCGAACTTGGAGCGTGCACCAGCCGACGACTCCCACCGGCCTGCGCCGCGGCTGCTGAGCTTCACGCGGATCCCGATCTTCGGGCGCACGTTGTAGTGCTTGGCGTGCTTGACGATCATCTCAAGCTCGCTGAACTTCTCAACCACGGGGATGATCGTCCGACCGAGCTTGGTCGCGAGGATCACCGTTTCAATGAACTCGTCGTCCTTGAACCCGTTGCAGACGATCGGCATGTCGTCCTGACCCTCGCTCAGGGCCAGCACGGCGAGCAACTCGGGCTTGCTCCCGGCCTCCAGCCCGAACTTCAACTCCTTGCCCAGCGAGGCGATTTCTTCGCAGATGTGCCGCTGCTGGTTCACCTTGATCGGGTACACGCATGAATAGGCGTTGGTATAGCCATGGTCGACGATGGCCTTGTCAAACGCCGCCCGAATCTCGCGCAGGCGATGCTCCAGAATCCCGCTGAAGCGGACGAGCACGGGCGTGTGCACGCCGCGCTCGTTGAGACCGGTGACCAGATCAGCAAGATCGATCTGTTTGGCCGGATTCTTGTCGGGCATGACGACGACATGTCCAGAGTTGTTCACGCCAAAGTAGCCCTTGCCCCAGTCCGGCAGGCCATAGAGCCGAGCGGCGTCTTCGGGGGTCCATTTGCCGTGGAGAAATGCGTTCTTCGAGACGGAGATCGTCGCCATGTGTGTGGATATGCCCAAAGAGCGCCGTGAGGGCGCGGTGCGGACAAGGCAGGCCTTGCGGACAAGTGGAACAAAGCGTCGGCTGACGCGCAAGCGGTGCGGAGTGCAGAACGGCGAGGGTGAAATGTCCGGGTCGTGGACCGGAAAAGCTTCCCAAACGCTCCGACCGGTGCGACGCGCCGCCGCTGTCACCTACCCCGTGGGCTGTACACGGTGCGCGCTCGTGCCGAGAGTTGTTCAAGTGTATCACGCGTTTTCCGTCCGGGCCGGGTTTTCCGAACCTGTTGCTCGTGCGCCAGGCTGCAACGCTTCATATCCTCGTGCATGCAACGGCTCAGGGGTAAAGTCGCACTCGTCACCGGTGCCGCACGCGGCATCGGAGCCGCCTGCGCTCGCGCTCTGGCGAGCGAAGGCGCGAGTGTCTGGGTGACCGACATTCTCGATGACCTGGCCGCCGCCGTCGCCCGAGAGATCGGCCCGTCGGCTCGGCACGCCCATCTGGACGTGCGCGATGAAACGCAGTGGAGCAGCGTCATTGATCGCATCACGAGCGCGTCTGGGGGGCTGGACGTCCTGCTGAACAACGCCGGAGTGACCGGTTTCGACCCACCCGACGGCCCCCAAGATCCGGAGCACGCCTCACTCGACTCCTGGCGACAAGTCCACGCCGTGAACTCCGACGGGACGTTTCTCGGCTGCAAGCACGCCATTCGGGTGATGAAGCCCCCAACCGGCCGCGGCGGGTCGATCATCAACGTCTCGTCACGCTCCGGGCTCGTCGGCATCGCCGGTGCCGCGGCATACGCATCAAGCAAAGCCGCCATCCGCAATCACACCAAGAGCGTCGCCCTCTACTGTGCCCAGCAGCACTATGGCATCCGCTGCAACTCCATCCACCCCGGCGCGATCCTCACACCCATGTGGGACGCGATGCTCGGCGACGGCCCCGAGCGTGCCGAGGCGATCGCTGAGATTGCCGAGGGCGTGCCGCTTGGCAGAATGGGCAAACCCGAAGACGTCGCCCACCTGGTCGTGTATCTCGCGAGCGACGAGTCGGGATACATGACGGGAAGCGAACTGACGCTGGATGGGGGGATTCTTGCAGGGTGGGAAGCGCAGCCGCAGGGGCGGAGTTAGCTCACGCGGCGGCACACATGCTTGCCCAAACGATCAGGGCACATACCGATACTCAATCGGCGCATCCACATCCGGATGCAGCGTCGCGTGCACCGGGCAGGAGTGCCCGATCTTCTCCATCCGCTCACGCATGTCCGCCGGCACGGCACCCGCCGGGATGTTCACGATCACCGGCAGCCGAGCGATCCGCCGCGGCGATGGGGGGGTGGACATGTGCTTCTCAACGCTCGCCGAGGCCCCGGTGATATCCAGCCCGTTCCGCTCGCCCCACATGGCGATGGTGGTGAGGATGCACGAGGCGAGCCCCGAGGCGACAAGATCGGTGGGGCTGAACGCGCTGGCGTCGCCGCCGATGTCCTTGGGGGCGTCGGTTCGGATGGTTGCGCCCTCGGGGTGGGTGAGATCGCACTTTTTGTGGCCGGAGTAGCGGACGTGGATGGTGAGCATGGGGTGAGGATACGCAACTGCGCAGCGCTATCGAGATGCTGAAGCGGAACGCTCGCGTGTCGCTCGTCGATCAAACTTCAGTGCGAGATCGAACGAAATCGACAGATGCAGCAGCATCGCCACGAGCGGGCCGACGCCGAACAGCAGACAGAGAACTATCACGAGCACCCCTTCGGCCATCACACACAGCAATCGGTTTCTGGAGTATCGATCTGCTCCAATCCGTTGCGCGAGCGACATGAAAAGCGCCTCACTCGGCAAGTGGCATATCGCCTCCGTTGCAGGCACAATGATGATCAGTGGTCCGTTGAGGACTGCCTCAAGAGCATTCGGGTCCGCGCTGAAGACTGATGTCAACAGTGCAAGTCCGGTGAGAGTGGCTACAAGACCTCGAACGATCTCTGCCGCCAACATCACCCGGCAGTGCCGACGGTGTACGCGCAACTTCGATTTCGGAACCAACTGGACGCAGAGGCGCGCCGCGATCCACACCCGGGTGAGAGTGAGGACAACAAACGCCGCAACGGCGATGTGGACGATGAAGGTACTTTGGAATGCAAGGCCTGCGACGAGACCGACAGCAGCGATCGAGCGGCCGAACGAGATGCACAAGAGCTTGGCAATGCTGCGAGAGGTATTAATGAGCAACTGACCCGTCAGGCCGTCGCCCTGCAGCGACACCCGCACCTCCAGCCCGCATTCCGGGCACTGCACGTCATCGCGCAGGTCATACTGACAGTTCAGGCATTTCGGCTCAGGCACCAATGGTGGGAACGTGCGGCGCAGCATCGCAACGCAGCATAGACGGAACCAGAGTGATCAGGAACGCCTCCGGGATCTAGCCGATCTGCCGTTGTAACAACGGCTCTCCCGCGGGCATAGTCCTGACAATCGGTCGAGCACAGTCCGGGCACTTGCTCAAAGTCGAGAGCCCCCGCAGGTTGTACCCGCACTTCACGCACGGCACATCCGACTCAATCATCATCTCGGCCATGCTCATCCCCGGGCTCGCCGCCAAGTAGCGTTGTGATGTCTCTGGCTCCATGAAGCAGCCGGACGATGTCTATCCCGTCCGCACTGGTAAGGTAGAAGAAGATGTGATTCGGAAACGTGACCACCGAACGCCGTCGCAGGCTGATCAGTCGCGGATGGTCGATGAATCCGCACGTCGGTCAGAGCAGCGGTCGATCGCGGATGAGCTCCAACGTGTCGCCCACCCGATCAAGAAATCGCTCTGCCAACACGGTGCTCTGATGCGCGAGAAACGCCGTGGCCTCATCGATGTCGGCGTCGGCTCGCGGGCGGATCGAGAGGCGGCGTTTCATCGGCTTGACTTGCCAGCCCCGGTCCGGATCTTTCGCTTCTTGTGCTCGATGTATGCCGCGGTGACACGTCGGCCCTTGCCGCTGTCAAGCCCTTCGATCAGATTCGCAGTGAGTGCCGCGCTCGCCTCGGCACGGGCCTGGTCTCGCCCGAGTTTTTCGCGGATCGCCTCGCGCACAAACTCACTCGCCGACCCGTACATTCCGGTGGCGACCTTGCCGTCCACGAATCGCTTCAGCGGCTCGGGCAGCGAGATGTTCATGCTGATGGTGCTCGATTCGGCCATGCACCAAGTATACGAGACATGGCAGAGAATGCCAATCTCTGCCATTGGCGGCCATGGCCGCGCGACTCACCGCACGTTCCGCTTCTCCCCCCTCAGCACATCCAGCAGCGGCCCCTTCAACGCCCCATTCACCGCCACACAGTCCTTCCCCTTCACCGTCTCGGCCCCCGACCAGTCCCCCAGCCATCCGCCCGCTTCTTTGATGATCGGCGCAATCCCGCAGATGTCCCAGATACTTATCCGCGGGTCGAGCATCATCTCCGCTCGCCCGCTCGCCACCAGCATGTAGCCGAACACGTCGCCCCACCCGCGATTCAGCTTCACCTGTTTCGCAAGCGTCATATACGCATCCGACCGATCGATCGCCCGCGTGATGCTGCCCGCCAGCAGCGTCGCATCCTTGAACTGCGACACATTGCTCACGCGGCAGGCCCTGCCGTTCATCGTCGCCCCGTGCCCGACCGCCGCCCCATACAGCTCATCGAGCGCGGGCAGATACACCGCGCCCACCAGCGGCTGATCATTGACCATGCACCCGACCACCGACCCATACAACGGCACCCCATGCACAAAGCTCTTGGTCCCATCGATCGGATCGATGACCCACGTTCGCGATGGATCGCCCGTAGACAAGCCGTGCTCTTCGCCCAGCATCGCGTGCGTCGGAAACGCCTTGGCGATCACGCCCCGGATGACCAGTTCGGCCTCCTTGTCGGCCTGGGTCACCGGCGTCTCATCAGCCTTTTCTTCAATCTCCGCAGACCCGGCCCCGGCGTTGAAGTACGCAAGCGTGCGTCGACCGCCGGCATAGGCGGCTTCCATCGCGACATTGAGCAAATTCTGAAGTTCAGTCGGCATGAACAAGCGTAGTAGCCGACCGCCACGATCAGGTCATCTCTAGGTCTTCATCGGCCCGCCGCCATCAGCCCCGCCTCCCCAAGCACCTGCTCCGCATACCGGTTCATCGCATCCCGCAACTGCTCAAAGCTCTCCAGCACATAGTAAATCGGCTGGTAGTGATCGATCTCAAAGTCGGTATTGCAGACCCGTTCCATGTCAAACGGGCGATATTCCGGCACCTGGCGTGCCGTGCAATCCGGAACCACGCCGCGTCCGGCCTTCTCCCACTCTCCGGTCAGCGAATACGCCGCCTCCCCGTGGCTGCTCACCAGGCCCGAGCCGTAGACCTTGATCTTGCCGTTCTCGCGGATAAGCCCGAACTCGACGGTGAACCAGAACAGCCGCCCCAGCCGCTTCACGTGCTCGGCGTCGTCGCACTGCATTGCCGCCTTGCCATAGGTCTGCAGGAAATCCGCAAACACCCGCAGCGTGTGCAGCGGCACATGCCCGAACACATCGTGGAAGATGTCCGGCTCGGGCAGATAGTCCATCACCTCGCGCGGGCGGATCAGCACCGTGGTCGGAAACTGCCGCGCCGCCAGGCACGCGAAAAAGCTCTTCGCCGGCAGATATCCCGGCACGCCATAGCTCGCCCAGCTTGATTGCTGCTGCAGGAACTTGTTGATCCCATCCAGCTTCGTGCCCTTGGCCACCTTCACGCCGCCGGCGATCTCGATGTCGCGATCGAGCACCAGATCATCCAGCAGAGGAAGCCGGTCCCGCGTCAATCGCAGGATCTTCATGCCCTCGATGAACTGGCTCGACACCTGCTGCTCCAGCAGCGTCCAGCGCCGATCAAACAGATCGCGCCACACGTCATGGTCTTCGCGCGTGTACTTGGCGTATTGCTGGGTGATGTAGAACTTGCGAGCGTCGATAGCGCTGGACGGCAGCTCCGGAGCCGCATCCGCCGCGGCTTGCGCCTGCCGAGCTTCGTCCGAGTCGACGATGTTGTTGTACCGAATGTCGCTGCGCATGGATCACCCTGCCAGAGAGAGCAAAGCCGGACACCAGAGTATTTTACGTTTCCCCACCCCGCCGTGCTCCGCCCGTTCGCGAAACCGGGGTTTGTCTTGCCCAGAGACACCCCATTTCCGACAATCCAATCCCACCCCGATTCCCGATTCCCGATTCCCGAATGCCGAATGCCGAATGCCGATCCTGCTCACGCCCTGAAAATCGACCCCAGCTTCTTCCCGAGCAGCACGCTCGCCCCCACCAGCGTCACCGTCAAAAGCGCCATGCCCCACACGCCCATCGCCGCCGCGATATACGGCCCGTCGCCCAGGCGGCCCATGAAGTTGAAGATCGCCTTGGTAATCGGCAGATCGTCCTGCTGCTGGGCCATCAACAGCGGCTCGCTCACCGCCAGCATCGCAAAGCTGAATGCCAGCAAACACCCCGCGATGATGTTCGCCGAGATCAACGGCAGGATCACCTTCCGCACCGCGTAGAACCGCGTCGCGCCCAGGTTCATCGCCGCCTCTTCAAGCTCGCCCGAGGTCTGTTCCAGCCCCGCCACGGCCGACCGAACGATGTACGGCATTCTTCGCACCGCATACGCGATGACGATCAGCAGCATCGGGCTCGGATCGTTTCCCACCACGCTGACAAAGTGCAGCGGGTTGTTCTCGCCCGCCGCGTTCTTGCCAAAGGGCCACTGCAGGCTCATGGCCACATATCCGAAGGCCACCACGATGCCGGGCACCGCCAGCGGCAGCATGCACATCGCATCCAGCGCGTGCCGACCCTTGATCTTGGTCCGCACGATCACGTACGCCGCCAGCAGCCCGAACACCACCGCGATGCTCACCGCGACCAGCGCGAGCTTCAGCGAGTTCACGATCGATCCGAACGCATCCGGATGGCTGAGCGCCTGCACAAAGTTGTTGCCGGTGAACGATCTGGGCAGCACGCTCTGATACCACGATCCCGGCGCGGCCATCGCCGTCAGCACCACGCCGATATGCGGCAAGAGCGCGGCACACGTCACGAGCAAGAAGGCACCAGTCGCCGCCCATCCGGCCACGCCCGTCAGCTTCCGCTCCGTCGCCGCTCGGCTGGCCTTGCTGTACATCGCATACGCCCGCCCGGCGAGAAGATACTTCCCGATGACATACAGCCCCACCGCCAGCACCAGCATGATGATCACGAGCGCGTACGGCTCTGGGCTCGACTCCACCTCTTTCAGCTTGGTGAAGATCTGCACCGGCATCACCCGCGTGTAGTCAAAGATCACCGGCGTGCCGAGTTCCGTCAGCGACCAGATGAACACGATCGTCGCCCCCGCAAACACCCCCGGCCGAATCAGCGGCAGCGTGATCGTCAGCAGCCGCCGCCACGGCCCGCACCCCAGGTTGTCCGCCGCTTCTTCAAGCGCGGGATCAAGGTTGGCGAGCGCCGCCGTCGCATTCAGGTAGATGATCGGATACAGGTGCAGCGCATCAACGATCACGCACCCCCAGAACTTGCTCGTGCCCAGCAGGTCCCACTGCGTACCAAGCAGCGCGTTGATCGCCCCCTCGCGCCCCAGCAGCGCCTGCATCCCGATCGCCCCCACAAACGGCGGCAAAATCAATGGCACCAATATCAACGCATTGAACACCGGTTTCAGCGGATACACGAACTTCGCGCTCAGCAGCGCCAGCGGCATCGCCAGCAGGATGCACAGCGTCGTTGTGGTCGCCGCCATCACCACCGAGTTCACGATGCACTCACGAATGCTCGGATCGCTGAGCGCGAGCGCGATGTGCCGAAGCGTGAACCCGATCGACCCGTCGGCCCGCCGCTCGATGAGCGCCCCCTGCACCGTCAAAAAGATCGGATACACCAGGAGCACGACCAGAAAGGCCATCAGCACACTCCAGAGGGAGTATGCCGAGAGGATCTGACCGAGCTTTCGACCGGGGCTGGGCATGGCGGATCGAGTGTACGTCCCCGGGTACCGCCACGCTCCGCGTGGCGATGTCTATGGTCTGCCCACTTACGCCCCGGGCGCCTTCAACTCCCCCGGCCCCAGCGTGACAATCGTCACCGCCCCAAGCGTCCGCCGAGCGAGATACGCATTCACCTCATCCAGTGTGATCTTCTCATACTGGGCGATGATCTCATCCAGCGTTCTGGGTCGCCCGAGCCGGTGCTGATCTCCGGCCAGCGCCGAGGCCCGCGCCCCGGTGGACTCGCCGCTGAACACCAGTGATGAGCGAATCCCCACGAGCGCCCGCTGCAGTTCCTCCGCCGTGACCTTGCCCTCGGGCGTGTTGATCCGACGAAGCTCGCCCATGAGCACATCCAGCGATTCCTGGGCGCGTTCGGGGGTCGTGCCGACATACGCCAGGCATCGCCCGTAATCGCGTTCGGCGGCGTAGCTCTCGCTCACGGCGTAGCACAACCCGCGCTTCTCGCGCACCTCGGCAAACAGCCGTGACGCCATGCCGCCCGAGAGCACCGAGGCGACGATCCGCTCCAGCTTGCTCTCCGCGCTCGGCTCGGCGGGCGCATCGTGCATCAGCACCACCTGCACCTGCGAAGATTTGTCGTTCAGATGGTGATACGACCCGCGCGTCGCGCTCGTGCCGATTCGGATCGGTTCCGCCGCGCCGGTCCAGGATCGCAGCAGTTCATCGATCTGCACGCCGATGCTGTGTGGTCCGCCCGCGCTCTCAAGATCACCGGCGATGGCCAGGATCGATCCGCCGACCCCACCCGAGATCGTTGGCCGCACGCGCCGAGACCATCCATCAACAAGGTCTTGTCGGGTGATCGCGGTGAGCGATTCCTCCGTGCCCATGCCGCTGCGATTCAGTGGCGGCGGATTGTGCCGATCTCGCAGCGTCAGGATCGCCCGCTCCTGCGGATCATCCTTCAACCCTTCGAGTGCCTGCAGCGCAAGGTCCCGCGTCGGTTCGATCGCGTCTTCGTCCATCCGCGGCTGGCAGACCATATCCACGATCCGCGGCAAGGCCTGCGGCAGGCGTTCTCCGAGCAGCGTGAAGCTCAGCCGAAGGTGCAGAGTGCTCGCATCCGCCGAGCGGCTCATGCCCAGCTTGTCCATCACGTCGGCCTGCTGGCGAGAGCCGAGCTCACCCGCGCCGCGCAGCACCAGCTCGGCCCACATCGTCGACAGTCCCTGGCGATCATCAGGATCGGTCGCTGAGCCCGCCGGAGTGAGCCACGTGACACCGACCGAGCGCACCGCAGGCATGTGCTCCATGATGAGCGGCATGCCGCAGGCGAGCATCCGTACGTGGATCCCGCGGCTCACAGCGGCTCCACGTGGCTGTAGCGATCTAGATTCAGAATGATGATCTCGCCGTCGTCCTTGCGGAGTTCCAGGCGATCCATCCACAGCTTGTCGTCCTTGCTGTGGGCGAACCACGACCCGGTCTTCTGCGCGCCGAAGCGCTGCACGATGCCCTCGACGGTCGTGATAAACGCGCCGGACAGCCGCGGCGTCTGCTGCGTCACACGCACCCGCTGCCCCACGCGATACTGATCAAGGAGTGAGCTCATCGCCCCAAGCATAGTTCACTCTTCAATCCGAGGCCCGGGCGCCAGCCCGGGCACCGTGCGAGCCCGGAAAAGAAGAGTCTCACCCCGTCGGCTCGCTCGCCTTGCCCTGCGGCCGAACGTGGATCGTCGGCGTCTGCCCCTCGGGTGCGATCTCGCCCTCTTCAAACTGGGCCGGCTTCACCTCGGTGTATCCGAGCGCCTTGGCCACCAGCTCGCCTCGGCTCGACGCGTTCAGCTTCCGGTGCAGGCTCTTCACATGGTCGTGCACCGTGTGCGGGCTACGACCAAGTTCCTCGGCGATCTCGCGCACGCTCTTGCCCAGCAGAAGGTGCTGCAGGATCATCTGTTCACGCGAGGTCAGCCAGTGCGACGCCTCGCTCGCATCCGTCCCGAGCGCCAGCGTCGCCCGCTTGGCCAGGAGCGGCAGGACCGATTCCAGCGCCGCCGCCTCGGCCTCGCCCAGGGCCACGTTCGAGCTGCCCAGTTCGATCGTCAGCATCCGCCCGCCCGGCCCGATGCTGACCGCGGCCAGCAAAAGTCCCTGCAGGCGATACGCGTTCCACCGCTTCACCACCGAGTTGCCGGCGTCCAGGATGTTCACCCCAAACCGCTCGGCCGGGGCGGCCTTGTACGACCCACCAAGTCCGGCGGGCTGCCAGCCAAGGTCTCGCGCCTGGGCAAGAGCCGTGCGAACCTGGACCAGATTCGAATCATTTGGATCGATGGCAATCAATGCCGGGGAAGACTGCGAGCGACCAACATTGATCGTCACATCGGCGACGTACACCCCCGCAACCCCGGTGGCTTCCTGGCGAACCACGACGCCCCGCTCGTCGACCTGGGCGATCATCGTCACGGCGACCGCCGGCTGGGCGATCGCCAGGATTGCTTGGGCCGCTCGATCACACCAATCCTGGGTGGCAACCGCAGGAAGTGCGCAGATGTTCTCTGAGGCCTTGGCGACCGCTCGGAATGACTGCAAGGTTTCGCGCGTCAATGTCTGCATAGCGTGGCTTCCTCCGGTCTGCATCGCATGGGGTCAACGTGGCGTGCAATCCAACCGGTCCAACATCCTCAATCAGGAACGATGGGCGGGCCTCACAAAGTAGAGTAGGCCCCACAACCGGTGGTGAGTTCGGCCGCCAGACTCAGGGATTGCTTTTCCCTGTTGAACCTTGCGGCCTGGATCACCTCGGTACCCTGGCCGTCGCTGGCCAGACCAGTTCTGTCGAACAGGGCCCGATCTCAGGGGGAGTCATTCGACCCTCTGAGGTCATCCACTTGAAAGAGGGGCGTAAATCTTGGTCGTCCTCTCCCGGCTTGATGGGGGAGCCTCTTCTCAGAGCGCAGAAATCGTCTCATCCGGGGCCGACCCGCAAGGATACCCCAACCGGGTGCGTATTGACCCGGCCAGACTACTGTTCTGGCCTTCTTCATGGCCTGGTCGGGGGTGTGGGATTGGTTGTTTGGAGTGTGCCTGCGAATGTCTGAGCCGAAGATCGTGATCATCGGGGCGGGGCCGACGGGTCTGGGGGCCGCGTACCGGCTGAAGGAGCTCGGGTACACCAACTTCAAGATCTTTGACCGCCACCCGTACATCGGGGGGCTGGCGCACAGCTTTGTCGATCCGCAGGGCTTCACGTGGGACATCGGCGGGCACGTGATGTTCAGCCACTATGCCTATTACGACCAGTGCTTTGACACGTTGATGGGCAAGGACTTCACCCTCAACAACCGCGAGAGCTGGGTGCGGATGTTCGAGACCTGGGTGCCCTATCCGTTCCAGAACAACATCCGGTATCTGCCCAAGCAGGCGGCGTATGAGTGCATGAGCGGGCTCATCAAGGCCCAGTCGGGCAAGGGCAAGATCGCGTCGCCGGCGATGGCGAAGAACTTTGGCGAGTTCATCGATGCGGTGTTTGGCGAGGGGATCGCCAAGCACTTCATGCGGCCGTACAACTTCAAGGTCTGGGCGCACCCGCCGGAGATGATGAACAAGCAGTGGATCGGCGAGCGTGTGGCGGTGATCGACATCGATCGAGCCCTCAAGAACATCCTGCTGGGGAGCGACGACTTTGGGTGGGGGCCCAACAACCAGTTCAAGTTCCCGCTCAAGGGGGGCACGGGGGAGTTTTACGCGCGATTCGATCGGGCGCTTGGATATGAGGACGGGTCTCGGGTTTCGGGTCTCGGGTCTCAAGAAGCTGGACCGACACCCGGCCACATCGTCCTGAACGAGCGCGTGGTGAGCATCGACGTGGACGAGAAAGTCGTGCGATTCGCGTCGGGGCGCGAAGAGCGGTATGACGTGCTGATCAGCGCGATGCCGCTGGACGTGCTGTATCGCGACATCCTTTCGGGCGAGGTGCCCGGAGCGTTGCGAGCGACGGCTCAGCAGCTCAAGCATTCATCCGGGTACATGGTGGGCATCGGACTCAAGAGCCGCACGCCGGGTGGCGGGACGCCGGACACCAAGAGCTGGATGTACTTCCCCGAGGACAACTGCCCGTTCTATCGGGTGACGTATCTGAGCAACTACTCGCCCAACATGACGCCGGACAAGGACAACTACTACTCGCTGTTGTGCGAGGTGAGCGAGAGCGCGTACAAGGCGACGCCGGGCAACGAGGGCAAGAACCCCGACGCGGTGGTGGAGGATTGCATCACCGGCCTGGAGAACGCGGGGCTGCTGGAGAAGGGCGAGCGAGCGAACATCGTGAGCCGCTGGTGCTATTACGCGGATTACAGCTATCCGACGCCGAGCGTGGAGCGGGATGAGATTCTGAGCCAGGTGATTCAGTGGCTGGAAGAGCGGGATATCTACAGCCGCGGCCGGTTCGGCATGTGGAAGTACGAGGTGAGCAACACCGACCACACGCTGATGCAAGGTGTGGAACTTGTGAATCGCCTGCTGCTCGGCGAAGCGGAGACGACGATCGGCATGGTGTATCAGGTGACCGACGACGGCCGCAATGCGGCGGTGCACGAGCGCAGCTCGCACGCAGGGAGCGGGGAGAAGAAACTGGGCACGGGTGGCGCGGCTCAGAAAGCCGGACCGGCCGTCAAGGCGGAGACTGAAGCGAAGCCGCGAATCGTGGTGCGGACGCGGCCTGTGCATGCGAATGTGACGGGGGCTGGGGATCGGGCCGAGGCGGAGATTGCTGAGGAAGAGTTGGGTGTGACGCGAATCGACCGCTAGATCGGCGTGGATTGTGCCACTGACTGTGGCATTGCAAAGTCGGTGAGTTGAGAGACCGCTGGCACGTGGCATTCCCCACCGCTTGTGCCATCCCCTCTCGCCCGCGCAAAGATCACACGAAATGCTCAAGCGCAAGCAACGCACGCAACCGATCGTCGTATCAAAAGGAGTCCCCATGCGTACGCATCTCGTCATGACGCTCGCGTCCATTGTGCTCACCAGCCCCGCCACGCTGGCCCAGCCATTTCTTGCCCCCCCGCCTTCGGGTGTGCAGGTGACCACGAGCAACGGGATCGAGTTCTCGACGATCGGTGCACCCGGCAATCGGGCAACTACGCCGCAGGAAGCGCCCACGCGCCCGATCGGAAGCGTGGCGAATGAGTATCGCATCGCGCGCACAGAACTCACGGCGAATCAGTACCTTGAGTTCGCCCAGGCCTATGTCCGCTGGAATCCTCAGCAATCACTCGACACAAACTTCCTCGGCGGTGCCCTTTTCGGCACACCCAGTTTCGGCGTGGTCATGTCACCTGTGCAGAATCCAAACGGAGCAGTCGCCATCACCTGGCGATGGGCCGCCCGGTATTGCAACTGGCTGCACAACGACAAAGCCGACGCGCCGTGGGCGTTTGAATCCGGCGCGTATGACACATCGACCTTCATCACTGACCCGACCACCGGCGTCTCATCCGATCAGGCCACGCGGTCTCCCGGAGCGCGATACTGGATTCCCTCGCGCGATGAATGGGTAAAGGCAAACTATTTCGATCCCGACAAGGCTGGTCCGGGGGTCGAGGGATATTGGCGGTATCCGCTTCGGAGCGATCAACTGCCCATCAGTGGGCTTCCATTCTTGAGCGGGCAGACGAGTGCGGGGCTGAACGTGCCGAGTCCGCAGGTGTGGATTGACGTGGGGGCGTACGAGCGCTCTCAGTCGCCCTGGGGGCTCTTTGATGGTTCTGGCGGACTAACTGAGTGGACGGAGGCGATTGAGTTTCAAGGCAACGGAGTGAGGTACATGCGCGGATCTCGGTACGGCTCACCCCTTTGGGGTGCGCGGGACTTGTTGGATTCCGGACAAGAAGTGTCTGCGTTTACGAATGGCAGCGTCGCTGGATTGCGAATCGCGGGATCGAGCATTCCGGCGCCGTCATGTGGATTGCTGTTCGCAGGCTTGGTGTTTTTCAGGCGATATCGAAGGAGGATCAGTCATGGCAAAGGTTATGAGCTTCGTGCGGAGTGCCATTCTTACGATGACCATCTGCATCCCTGCGTGGGGGCAGAACTTGTTCACATCCACGAATCCAACTGGCGGAATCACTGTCACCGGCTATGTTGAGGAGGACTTCGGACCCACGGAATCCGGGGTCAACATCGCGTTTACGTTCACCGGACCCGGCCAAATTCTCGAGATCGTTCCCGCCAACGTTTCTGGTCGCACGGGCGAACGCGTGCTTCGGTATCTTCGGTTGACTGCCACTGCTGCCTCTGGCGGTGTTGCGCCGGTGGTGGCTATTAAGACGCCCAACTATCCTAGTTTGTACATTCGTCGCGTCGGCGAGATTACGCAACTTTCTGGGAGCGCCCCAGTCGTTGTGGAGTGCATTGGTGTAGGGCAAATCGGAACAAGCGACACGCAGCCAGCATTTCTGACTGCGGCACAGTTCGGGAACATCACGGCGACCACGAATGTCAATCTCGCTGGGCACACGGGTGACATTTTCGTCGATGTGCTCGCCCACGGCGGTGGCGTCCTTTCCGGCAGCGTAACCGAACGAATTGTTCCAGGTACCAGCGGCCGATTCAACGGAACGGTACTTGCCGGATTCGAGTTCTACGGAGTCGATTCCCCTGGCGGCGACATCGGCACGGCAGCCACGCCAGCATCGCTCACCGCAAAAGTCATCGGTTCGATTCGCGGGCGTCGGATATATGCCGACATCCTGACTCAACCTCAAGACGGCAACGACTACATCGGGCAGGTCGAGGCGACGGCGGGGCCGATCGTCGGCTCGATCAACACCGGCGGGATCGTGCCCCCGAACATCGGCGGCTTCACGACATGCTTCATCAAAGCGTCTGGCGACCTGGATGTGGATATCACCACGGTTCGGGACGCCGCGCCGTTCAATGGCATCAATCCAATCATCTCTGCGGGCGGAGAGTTCCCCGCCCATCGCACCATGCGTATCGGGCGACACGTGCTCAGCAACACCTCAGGAGGTGGTGGTATCCAACGCCGTGAACTATGAGGCCCGATTGGATGCTCGGAAGGCCTTGGCCGCAAGGATTTGCGAGCGGGTGGCGC
>JAIEOW010000017.1 GCA_019750095.1 Phycisphaerales bacterium | reverse complement strand
ACTCCCTGCGTGTGATGGGCAAGCTGATCGGCGTGAGCGTGGAGCTTGCCGGGCCACTTGGAGTGATCGATCCCAAGACGTGGGAAGACGCCGAGGTGTCGCTGCGGCCCGGTCTGGATGGCGTGGCGGTACGACGAATCGCAAGCGATGGCACCGACCGCGCCTTTGTCGCAGTCTTTCCATCGCAGATGATGCTGGCGAATCAGTTGCCGCACCGGGCAATTGGGCGTGCCGTGGCGGAGGTGATTGGCGACGGCGGAGCGGCTGCTGCGATTGAGGAGCCGAGCCAGATCCGAAGCAAGCACGGCGTGCGCATGCTCGCATTTCGCGTCGCCCATGCGGCGCAGGGGTCTGCGGATGCGCCGGCGACGGTGCTGTATCGCGGACAGCGATTGATTCCGGCGGGGAGTGTGATGACGCGGACGGAACTCGGGGAGATGGCTCAGCGGTTGACGGAGCATTTGATTCGGCGGACACAGAGTGAGACGCTTGAGCTTTCAGATAACGTGACGATTGTGGGACGCCGAGTTCTTCCGATCGCGCAGCAAGGTCGCGATGCAGACGAGATCACTCTCGACACCATCGCACTTGTGGGTTTCTCGCTCGCAAGGGCTGGCGAATCGTTGGAGCACCCATCGGCGACAACGGCCGGACAGGAAACACTGGACGGCGTTCGAGCCCGCACCGTCGGCCATGAACCATTGGCATTTGCGATCTCGGCCCTGGGATGCGGCGGCGCTTCGTCGGGTAGGAGGCACGCCTGGCGAAGCGAATCCGCCGATCGAGTCCTCAAGCAACGTAAGCAGCAAGGCCAACACTTCCTGTTCGGGCCAACCATGGATGGCCCACCTCGTGAGCCGTTCGAGCCAAATGTGGCTGGGTTCCTCGCGATTGACGTCGACAACCCGGTTCTTCCACAGCCACCAAGTCTGAGAGAAGAACGAATCGCGGAGTATTCGGCCTATCGCGCGGAGGTCTTTGTGACCCCTCAGCTTGCCAGGCTGAGACCTGAGACGATGGCGACGGCTATGCCTTCGTTTGGCTGGGCGTGCCTGCATGTAGCGAGGGCGCGTGTCGTCGAAAGGGCATGGAAAGCGGCGCGTCCTCAGTACAAGTCCGTCTTGAAGCGGGAGTCCGCCCCGGATGGACAGGACATTCCAGCGGCAATCTCGCTCCGAGGCATGAGGGAACTCTGCTGGAGGCATCAGATCGCTCCATCGAGTGCATCATCCGACACACTGGACATGATCGGCGGAATCGTGTTCACGTCCGAGGGCGGCACCCGAGGCACACCGTATCCAACATGGCAGTGCGTCCGCCCGCTGGCTTTCATCGCCACGATGCTCGCCGATGCTCGCTTGACCGAGCCAAGCGAGCGCGGCAGTGAGATCGTAAAGCTCATGACGGCATTGCGGTTTCTGCGTCAACTTCAGGTCGACGAGTCCAGCGAGTGGATGTTTGCTTCGCCAGAGCAGGCAAGGGGGGGGATTCGGCTTTCAATGTGGGACAACACACTGCTGCCGCAAGCTACCGCGCTAACGCTTCTGTGCGTGTTGGAAGCCGCGGATGCATTGGATCGCATGGCCTCCGCGAACGCTGGTCAGCCGGCAACAGGCACGATCAACGCACCGCCGAGGTGGTTTGAAGCGGGACTTTTGCCGCCTCCCGAGGCCAGCGGCCAGAAGCCCTGAATCGGGCTCCAGGAGCATGGACTGGAACTCTGCGTAAACGATCCTAAAAACTGCAGAATTCCACTTGGAAAACCGGGCAAGAAACATTGCCCGGAGAGGTGAAATTTGGACCCGGTTCGGGTATGATTTTCGTCTCTGCCGGAGGGTCGATTTTGGGGCGTTCAAAGGCCTCTTTCGCACCGGCATGCATGACGGAGAAGAGCACGGATGCCTGAATCGCCTTCGACCCCGCCCACCCCGCCGCACGCGCCGGACGCCCACGATCCAGGGCAGACCAACGGTGCTGGCACGCACTCGGGTAGCAATGGCGGAGCTGGCGAAGGCGGCAAGCCCAGCAAGCCCAAAGTTCGGATCACGTTGCAGCCCGCGGCTTCTGCGGGGGCGTCGGGTTCGTCGCCAGCAGGCTCGCCTGTGCCGCCATCGGGCGGGGATGGGGCTGCCGTTCCAAACGCCGCTGGCAGCGGTGGGGCGGGGGCGAGTGGTGGCGGGGGAGCGGGTTCCGGTGGGGGCTCAGGCGGTGCCGGTGGGCTTGGCGATCCGGGGAATATCTCTGAGATCGAGATCGAGCGTGAGCTGCACGACTCGTACCTGACCTATGCGATGAGCACGATCATGGACCGGGCATTGCCCGACGTCCGTGACGGGCTCAAGCCCAGCCAGCGACGCATTCTGGTCGCCATGAACGACTTGAACCTGCGGCCCGGCAAGAAGCACATCAAGTGCGCCAAGATCACGGGCGACACGTCGGGTAACTATCACCCGCACGGCGAAGCGGTGATTTATCCCACGCTCGTCGGCATGGCCCAGAAGTGGCGCATGCGGGCCACGCTCATCGATCCACAGGGAAACTTCGGCTCCATCGACGGCGACCCGCCCGCCGCC
This sequence comes from Phycisphaerales bacterium, assembly GCA_019750095.1. Taxonomy (GTDB): domain Bacteria; phylum Planctomycetota; class Phycisphaerae; order Phycisphaerales; family UBA1924; genus UBA4658. The sequence continues at coordinate 63,112 of JAIEOW010000017.1, read as the reverse complement.
CAGCGATATACCGAAGCCCGCATGGCCCACCCCGCGGTGGACATGCTGGACGATCTGAAGCTCGACACTGTCGACTTTCAGCCCAACTACGACGACCGCCTGATGGAGCCGACGGTGCTCCCGGCAAAGTTTCCGAACCTGCTCGTGAATGGCTCGGTCGGCATCGCGGTGGGCATGGCCACGTCGCTCGCCCCGCACAATCCGGTTGAAGTGCTCGACTCGGTGATCCGTGTGGTGGAGAAGCCGGAGATCGGGCTGGGCGAACTGATGACCGACGTCGCGGACGCCGAGGGTAACGTGACTCGCCGAGGGATCAGGGGGCCGGACTTTCCGACTGGTGGCATCATCCTGGGGCGCGGCGGGATCATCGACGCCTATTCCACGGGTCGCGGCAAGGTCACGGTTCGCGGCAAGGTGCACCAGGAAGAGGTGCCGGGGAGCAAGGATCGCCAACAGCTCGTGATCGACGAGATTCCCTATGGCGTGAATCAGACGTCGCTGATCGAGAAGATCAAGGAAGCGGTCGAGGACGGGCGTATCACCGAAGTTTCCGATGCTCGCAACGAATCGGGCCGCGAGGCGCAGAGCCGCGTGGTGATCGAGCTCAAGCGATCGGCAGACCCGGCGGTGGTCGAGAACCAGATCTATCAGTTCACGCCGCTGCAGCAGAGCTACAGCATCAACAACATCGCACTGGTGAATCGCCAGCCGCGAACACTGAGCTTGATTGAGCTGATCAAACATTACATTGATCACCGGACGGTGGTCATCCGTCGCCGCACGTCGTATCTGCTGAACGAGGCTCGCAAGCGGGCGCACATTTTGGAGGGCATGATCTATGCCGTCTGCGATATCGACGAGGTGATCAAGCTGATCCGGTCGAGCCAGACCCGGAATGAAGCCATCGAGAAGTTGATGCTGAAGCGATTCCGCATCAGCGAGGATCACCCATTTGCGAGCCAGATTCCTGCCCGATTGATGGAGCAGGTCCGAAAGACCCGATCGCCGTCAGGCGACTGGGGAATGCTGCTCAGCCGCATTCAGGCGGAGACGATCTGCAACATGCGGTTGTCGCAGCTCGTGGGGCTGGAGATCGAGCGTCTGGTCGATGACTATCGCCAAATTGTCGCTCAGATCGAAGATTATGAAGATATTCTGGCTCGCCCTGAACGCGTCAAAGCAATGATCATCGCCGACTGCGAGGAGATGCGGGCGCGATTCACCTCGACCAAGGTCGTGAACAACCCCAAGCGGTTCATCGGCGACCGTGTGACGGAGATCCAGGACGGCGGCGACGGGTCGGCGATCGACATCGGCGCGCTGATCCAGGTCGAGGACATGGCCGTGACCATCTCGCACCAGGGGTATGCCAAGCGTGTGGCCCTGAGCACCTATCGCCAGCAGGCCCGCGGCGGCAAGGGGATCATCGGCGGTGCAGCGAAGGACGAGGACTTCATCGAACACATGTTCGTCGCCAGCACGCACGACGACCTGCTCTGCTTCACCAACACCGGGCGGGTGTTCCGCATCAAGGTGTACGAACTGCCGGAGATGCCGCGCACCAGCAAGGGACGGCCGTTTGTCAACCTGATCGAGCTGAAAGAGGGCGAGAAGGTCCGCGCGTTCCTGGCGATCAAAGACTTTGAGCAGAGCAGCAAGTACCTGACGTTCCTGTCGCGACAGGGGATCGTGAAGCGCACGCCTCTGAAGGACTATCGCAATGTGAACCGTTCGGGTCTTATCGCCGTGGGTCTGAAGGAGGGTGATTCGATTCTGGACGTGCTCGAGACAACGGGAACCGACGATCTGCTGCTGGCGACGGCGGGCGGGATGTCGATCCGGTTCAACGAGGACGAGGCGCGGGCGATGGGCCGAGCGGCGGCGGGCGTCAAGGCGATCGAGCTCGAAGAGGGCGACGAGGTGATCGGCGCGATCGCGATCCACATGACCGGCGACGCCGAGGACAAGAAGTTCCTGACGACGATCAATCCCAAGACGTGCCTGCTGACGATCAGCGAGAACGGCTACGGCAAGCGGACGCCCGTCGATGAGTATCGCGTGCAGCCCGAGAGCGGGCCGACCCGTTCGCAGAGCCGCGGCGGCAAGGGTCGCGTCGATATCGACGCCTCGCAGCGCAACGGAAGATCGGTCGCCGCGCTGGGTGTTTTGGAGGGCGATGATGTGGTCGTCACCACTCGTACGGGTATGACCGTGCGGATGCCCGTGAACGAGATCCGCGAGACCGGCCGGGGGACGCAGGGCGTGCGCGTCGTCAAGCTGGATGAGGCCGATCAGGTGGTTGCGGCGGCACGTGTGCTCGCCAACGAGTAGCGATGACCGCTCCGATCACTTCGCATCCACCGCGATGGCCGCGTCGCGCCCACGCTGTTCGTTCACGAGCAGCGTGAGCACCAGCCCGATGACGATGAACCCCGCCAAGACCAGCAACGACGCGGGCGTTCCCATCTGGTCTTTCACGATCGCAAAGGGAATTGTGAACACTGCGGCGAGTTTGAAGACGAGGCCCCAGAGGCCAAAGACTTCGCCCGAGCGGCTCTCTGCGGCGAGGAACCCGACGAACGCGCGGTTGGCGGCACCGAGCGACCCAAGCCCCGCGCCGAGCAGATTGCCCAGTACCCAGAGGGGCCAGGTGGGATAGGTCTGCGGATCGGGGCGACTGGCGTGGAGATAGGCGTAGAGGGCGAGCAGCAGGGTGGTCGCGAGCCAGAGCAGAAGCAGCAGCACGGTGGTGCGTTTGTGGCCGATGCGATCCTGCAGGATCATCGGAATGAGCGTGCCGACGACGCCGGAGACGGTGATGACCCCGACGAAGGCGACGAGTTTGACATCGTCAAAGCCAAAGTCCTGGGCGATGATGCTGGCGAAGAAGACGACGACGCTCATGCCCGTGCCATAGAAGAGCGAGGCGAACAGCAGCATGACCAGATCGCGAAACTCCCGTGTGGCGCGGATCGACGACGCGAGTCGAGCCATGCCCGCAACGATCACGTTGCGGCGCGGGCCGGGAGACGGCTCTGCCCTCTCGCGGAGCCACATAAACGTGGGCACGATGAAGATCAGAAACCACGCGCCGGCGAAGAAGAACAGTGGACGCCAGGATTCCGGTGGCTTGAGGTCAAACAGCAGCATGGTGGCCGCGGTGATCGCGAGGATCACGAGCGCCGATGCGTATGCCACGCCCCAACTGAACGCGGATACTCGGCCGAGCTGTTCGCGTCTGGCGATCTCCGGAAGGAACGAGGCGAGAAAGTTCTCGCCCAGTGAATACGCCACGTTGGCCGGAATATACAGCAGCACCGCGAGCCAGAGCTGACCGGGCTGGATAAGCCCGAAAAGGCAGGTGAGCACGCCGCACATGATCCCTGATCCGATCAGGCAATGTTTCTTCCAAGCGCGCTCGTCGCTGATGGCCCCGAAGATCGGCGAGAGCACCACGGTGATCATCATGCTCGCGGCGAACGTCAGCGACCACATCGTGTTCTTGGTTGCCGGGTCGGTCACCACCACCTTCGTGAAGAAGATCGAGAACAGCAGGGTGTTGATCAGCAGCGTGAACGACTGGTTCGCCACGTCGAAACTGATCCATGCCCAGATGCTGCGCTGGTTGGCATAGCCGCGAAGGGGATAGAGGTCGGGTTGTCGCATGGGTGCGAGAGAGCGTATCGGAAGTGGGGTGATCGCGGGTTATGGGTGCGTGCGGCGATCGGGGACGAGATGGCGAGCGAGGAAGTCGGCCTGGATCTCTTTCGCTTCGTTGCTGACGCGGCCGAAGCCCGCGTGTTCCTGCGGCGCGCCTGTGTTTGGCCAGGTGCGGAGCTCGATCATGTATGGATCGGCTCCGACGGCGGCATAGTGGGCTCTCAGTCGCATCACAAAGCCCTCCTGAACGCGCCAGGGCACGATCGCATCGGCTTCGCTGTGGAGCACCAGCAGCGGCAGGGGGGCAAAGCCGGGCGGCGGAGGGGATGCGAGGTGCTGCGAAGGGTCCAGCGGGGCAATGCGTTCCAACGGTGCACTGAGGCCCCATGGGTGGCTCCCGCACGCCGGGTCGTACAGTCCGCGCAGGTCGCCGCTGGTGCACTCGACCGCCGCACACATAAAGTCATGGCGAGGAGGCATGCAGAGTCGCCGGAGCGTGGCCATGCCACCGAGTGACATTCCGCCGAGACCCAAATGTTCCAGATCGAAGACGCCTTGCCAGACTGGGTCGGCGAGCGCCTCGACCACGTGATCGATCTCGGGAAGTACGGCGCTGAGGACATCCAGGGTGTGGGCGGCGGCCTCGGCGCGTTCGTCGGCACGCTCCCCGTGGCCGGGCAGATCGATCGAGACGGCGGCGATCCCTCGCTTAAGCCAGCGTGAGAATCGACCCGAATCGATTTCCTTGTACGCGGTTCGGCCGTGCATCCAGATCATCGTCGGGGCGGGATGAACCCAGTCTGGATGGATGATGAGCGCGGGCACTCCCCCGGGGACGGCGGCCTGAGCAAGGCGGACCGTTCGCGCGTGCGCTGAAAGGGAGCGGGGCAACTCACGAAAACGGTCGATCGGCGCCGGTTTGAAGTCCGCAGGCCGCTGCGATGGAGGCGAATCTGAACTCATCGCGTGCAGCGTAGTTCTGTCAGCGCCCGCGCGACGCGGGTGTTGACGGCATCAGAAACTTGCGAATCAGACGGATGGCGTCTCCAGTCGCAGGGTGGGAAGCTGGATTGACGAACTCGACGCCGTGGCGGTCAGGGCGGCCAGGCCGACTTTGGGGGTAAAACCATCGGTCGCGGGGGTTTCGACGTGATCGAAGGAATCCAGCGTGACGAAGGCGAAGCCCTGGTCGTTGTCAGAGTCAGAGGTCAGGAACCATCCGTTGTTATGATCCTGCTGGACGGAAGACGCACGCGGAAGAACCGCGGACTGACTCGGTGTGGGCGTTGGGGGAGTGGTCGCCGCAAGTAGAGTGGCGGCGGTGGTCGGTGACTGCATGGGCTGCGGTGCGGGCGTGAGGTCCTGCAGGGGCCCGTTGCCGCTGGTCATGATCTGAGCCGAACCGTTGCTCTGGCCAGGGCCGGAGAGCCCGGTGACGCCCTTGACGGGGATGAGGACTCTGGAGATCCAGTTGCGGAACTGGAATGAGCCGAGGACCACCGGCGCGGACGTGGTGTTTCCGGCAAGGTCGGCCACGCGCCCGGCGTTGCGCACGACCTCGATCGTGTGCGTGACACGGTTAATGGACTGGCGTGCGATCGACGCGTGGAAGTAGCGGACGATGTTGCCCGGCAGGATCTGGAAGCCGGTGATGGCGATGAACCGGTTGGTCCCGACGTTTCGGAGGGAGATGTCGGCGGTGCCGACGGTGTTGAAGTCGACGCTGGCGCCGAGGTCGGCAAAGTGGACATCGACGAAGCGTGTCTCGGCAGAATCATCGAGCGGGCTGAAGGTGCGTGGGAGGAGCGTGGCCGAGGGGGCAACGCGATCGATCAGGAAGGAGCCGACGATGCCTCTTGGGGTGAGGTTGCCGAAGTTGTCGGCGATGTCGCCGACGACTCGAACGACCGCCGGGCCGTCGGGCAGAGCCGAGTTCAAGATGAGGTCATACTGACCCGGCGCACCGACCACCGGCGCGATGGAGGTGATCGTTGCGCTATCGACTGAGAAGTCGGATGCCTGGACGGTCGAGGCGTTGAGGCCCGCGCCGGCGGCATCGGAAACGAGGACGCGGATGGTGCTGACCGAACTGGCGAGCGTGGCACCGGCAAGGGGCGACGCGAGACTCACCGCGGGGCCAGAAAGGTCGACCTGGAAGCTGCCGACGGTTGCTGCGGCGTTGAGGTTGCCAAGAAGGTCGACGACGGAACCAGCATTGAGTGAGACCGTGATCGGCCCGCCTGAGAAGGCGAAGCCCGGAGCAAGGGTGAGGGCGAATCGGAACAGGCCGCCGCCGAGGTTGGTGGGTGTGCCGGTGGCCGAGAGCCCTGGGACATCGAATCCGAGATCGGCGGCACCGATGGTTGCGGCGTTGACACCGACCAGGTCGGTGAACTGCACGTCGATGGTGGGCGGGAGCGCGGCGAAGAGCGCATTGTTGTTGACGAGCGAGGCAACGGAGCCGGAACGATCAAAGGTGCGTGTGGCGAGAATGCCCGCCGGAGCGGCATTGGCTGCGGTGTCGAAGACCGCGGAGGCATTGGCGGAGACGGCGACCGAACCATCGGTGAACTGGCCGGAGTAGAAGTACCGGAAGACGTTCGGTTGGCCAACGACGGGCTGAACAGCGGTGATCGGGAACTGCGTGGAGCCCTGAGCGATGGTGATGTCGTCGAGGCCGACGGTGGAGGTGTTGATGGGCGTGCCAGAGCCGGGGTTCCAGAGCACATCGACGTAGCCGAGATCGGTGTTGAAGGAGCCGCTCGGGAAGACGACTTGGCCGGTGATGGCGGTGGTGTCGACGGTGAACGAGCCGAGTGTGAGGGTGGCGGACAGATTGCCCGCGAGGTCGGCGACATTGCCGGCGACGGATTGAACGAGGATGCTGCCGTCGGCGATGGTGCGGAGGAAGGTGTAGCGATACGCGCCGCCCGGCTGCAGAACTGGGGCGGAAGCGATCGGGACGATGCCGATGCTGTCGGTCACGACGAGGTCGTTGGTTCCGAGCGAGGCGAGATTGATGCCGCTGCCGGAGTCGTTCCAGAGAATGTCGATGAAGGTGGGGGGGGTGGAGAGGATGGCCGTCGGAGCGGGGAAGGAGAGGACGCCCGCCGGGGCGGTGGAGTCGATCGCGAAACCGCCGATGGAACCGGCGGGAGCAGCGTTGCCGGCGCGATCTCGCACGGCGTTGGGGAGGACGGCGATCTGGATCTGGTCGTTGGTCAGGCCCAGCAGAGCGGCGGGCACGGTGTACCGCACGAGGCCGGGCGAGATCACCTGGGCGGCGGTCGGTGCGAGGCCGTTGATGGTGATGTCGTTCACGCCGAACTGAGCCGAGTCGATTCCCGCCAGGCCCACATCGGTCCACTGGATGTCGATGGTGGTCGGGACGGTCTGGCGATTGTCCGCGTTGAGCGGGACGGCGAGTTGTGCGGAGGGCGCGGAGCGATCGATGGAGAAGTTGAAGGTTTGTGCCGTGAAGAGCGGGTTTCGTTGCTCGTCGGCGAGCGACGCATCGAGTGTGACGGTGTAGTTGCCTTCGGGGAGACCGGAGGGAAGCTGGAGACGGAGATCGCGTGTGCCGAGGCCGGAGAGCGTGGCGCCGGCGACGGTGCCGCCAGGGCCGGTGACGACGATACGGGGAGCGATGGTTGTGGAGAGCGTGTCGTGGGCGGACTGGGTGGGGACCGAGAGCCGGGTGACGAGCGTGAGCTCGGTGCGGTTAGTAGCGACGATGTCGAGACGACCATCGCCGTTGACGTCGATGGGAATCGCGGATTCGAGGTTGGAGAGCGTGCCGCCGGTGTTGGTGGCGAACTCGGTACGGGTGGGGAAGGTGCCGGTGCCGCTGTTGATGAGGACGGCTGCGGTCTCGGCGAACTGGTTGGCGACGACGAGGTCGGGCTTGCCGTCGGCGTTCATGTCGCCGATGGCGATGCGGCGGGTGCCGGGGTTCGATCCGCTGCCTGTCGCGATGTAGTTGACGCCATTGGCGGGATTTGAAGTGCCATTACCGATGAAGACGGTGACGGTGCCGGCGGCGTTGTTGAGGATGGTGCCGGTGACAATGTCGGCGAAGCCGTCGGCGTTGAGGTCGCCGACGACCACCGTGCCAGCACCGGAGGGCGTGGCCTTTGTGGTTGCCGCACCGAACGTGCCGGTACCCGTACCGAGAATCACGCTCATGCTGGTGCTGCCGGTGGTGACGAGGTCGATGCGACCATCGTTGTTGATGTCGCCAGAAGCGATGGCACTGATGCCGATGGTTGCGAAGCTTGTGACGGCGCCAAAGTTGCCGCTGCCGGTGCCGAGACGGACGACCACGGCGTTGGTGAAGGAACTCGTGGTCGCCATGTCGAGGCGACCATCGCTGTTGAAGTCCGCCAGGATCATGCCAGCGGGACCATCACCCATCGCAAGCGTTGAGAAGAGCGTGAAACCTCCGGAACCGTTGCCCGTGAAGACGCTGACGTTGTCCGTATCAAAGTTGCTGACGACAAGGTCGAGCCGACCGTCGTTGTTGATGTCGCCGCTTGCGATCGCGTGCGATCCCGTCGGAACGGTGAGGATGGTGGGGGTGCCGAAGACGCCTCCACCCGACCCGAGCGCCACGCCCAGAGAAGTGCTGCTGAGTCCAACAAACGCGGCGTCGGGACGGCCGTCGCCGTTGAAGTCGCCCATGACCAGATCGGTCGCGGGGATGGCGGATGAACTTCGTGTCAAGCGGTTTCCCAGAGCAAACGGGGAGACCGAACTCGGCGTCAACCCGAGCAGGACGCCAACGTTGTTTGTCCCTGAGTTCGAGACGACCACATCGGGTCGCCCGTCGGCGTTAAAGTCGGCGAAGGCGACGCTGCCCGGGCTGGATCCGGTGGTGACTGAGACCGGCGTGGTGAGGCGACCGTCGCCTCGATTCAGGAGGTACGAGAGGGCATTGCTGCCTGGGCGGGTCACGGCGACATCCACGGCACCATCAACGTTGATGTCGGTCAGGCCGATAGCGCCGACATCGGTGCCGATGGGGTACCTGACGCTTGGGGTAAGTGGAACGCTGGTGAGGTTGAAGTGGATTTCGACAAAGCCATTCTCGGTTGCGGCGACAAGGTCGGAGCGGCCATCGGCATTGAGATCGCCGATCGCGATGGAGACAGGGCGTGAACCGAACGTCCACGCGATGCCGAAGGAGAAGGTGCCGTCTCCATTGTTCTCCACGATGGAGACCTGGGCGTCCACGTCTTTGGAATAGCCGATATCGGCGTCGCCGTCGCGATTCTTGTCCACCACGAACACGCGCACTGGCGGGCCGCCGCTTGTGCCCAAGGTGGTCGGTGCGCCGAACGTGCCAGATCCAGTTCCCGAATAGATGAGGATCTGATTCGCGTTCTGGAGGGCGATGGCGAGGTCCTGGCGACCGTCGCGGTTGAAATCGGCGGTGGCGACATCGCGAGGGCCATTGGCCGCTGCGAATGTGGAGGCCGCGTTGAACGTGCCGCCGGCGTTGGCGATGAGCACAGAGACAGTGTTGGCGGTGAGGTTGGTGGTGACGAGATCGAGGCGGCCGTCGTTGTTGAAGTCGGCGGCGGCGATGCTGGTGGGGCCGGTGCCGACGGCGTAGGTGGCAGTAGCGCCGAAGCCGCCGATGCCGTTGCCGAGGCGGACGCTGACGTTGTTGGTGCTGTTGTTTACCGAGGCGAAGTCGAGGTCGCCATCCTTGTTGAAGTCGCCGGTGATGACCTGTCGCGGCGTGCCACCGACGGAGAAGTTCGTTGAGGAGGAGGGGAGAATGGCCGGGGCGGTCGTGGCAAAGACCGGTTGGTCAAACGACACGCCGATGATCGGCGCATTGGCGTTGGTAGAGGTCTGTGAGCCAGCAATAACGCCTGAGGAGTCGGCGATCCCGAACTGATTCAGCTTCAAGTTGAAGGACTCGCGGCTGGTGAAAACCCCAACGGCCAGAGTACGTGCGTAGAGGACCGAGGCGAGCGTGGCGAGTTCCGCCTCGTTGCCGGAACCACCCGCGACTTCGGTGGCGACGAACGTACGGAGCGCGGGGAGACTGCCGAGATCGGCATCGAACTCGCTGCCACCGGAGACATCGAGGGTCTGCAGATTGCTGAATGTGCCCGGCGCGATCGAGGCGATGATGGCGTATTCGCCCGATCCGACGCCGCCGCCGCTGGTGTACGCGGCACTGAGGTAGGTGAGTCCGGTCATGCCTTGATTGGCAGGGAGATCGGAGAGCATGAGATGGACACCGGCGTCTCGCACGCCACCGGTCCAGCCGGAGTCGAAGTCGACGAAGTCGAGATCGAGTTTGCGGAGTGTTGCGTTGCCTGGAACGAAGCTGGCACGGACGCCAAGATTGAAGGGGATCGACAGCGACTGCAGGCGACTGGTATTGATGGTGGGGCTGTCGAAGACGAGCGTGCCACGCGGCGTGCCGACAGCCGCGAGCAGGTTGATGCCGCTGGTGGTGTCGTTCAGCGCGTTGTGGCCGAGGGTGATCTCTTTCAGATTCAGGAACCAGCGGACTGCGGAGACGTCGGTGAGGCCCTTCTGGGCGGCGTCGATGCGCTGCACGACGGAGAGCTGGGAGGCGAGCGCGGTTGTGGGAACCACATTTGCGCCGCCCGATCCGACCGCAACGGTGATTGCAGTTGTGCTCAGGCCAGTGAGCGTCGCGGAGGCGGTCTGGAAGGCGACATTGCCGCCGTTGCCCAGCGCCGGGAAGAACGACTCGGAGGTGCCGCCGTTGGTCTGAACGCCGTTGGGCGTGATGCTGACCCGGGTGGCGATGGCGGAGTTCGTGTCGACCAGGAAGACGTCGGCGAGGCCGTTGGTGTCGGTGCTGCTGCCGTGCGGCCCTTCGCTGACATAGGCGATGGTGAGGCCATCTGGGGAGATGACAGGGAAGCGAGCATCGGTCTCGGCGTTCAGAGACGTGATGAAGCTGCCGGTCTGAGTCATGTCGCGATAGAAGACATCTTCAAGGCCGTCATTATCGATGCCCTGATTGGCGCGCGTGGAATAGGCGATGCGAACGCCGTTGGCGGAGATCGAAGGCGAACCGCTGGCGAGGGTGAGCTGAGTACCCAGGCCGTTGAGATTGATGCGTTCGGTGACGCCGGTGATGCGACCATAGCGGAAGATGTCGTCGACGTTGTTGGTGTCGCCGGCCACGAGCGGTGCACCGGAGACGAAGGCGACAAAGGTGCCAGCGAAATCGACGGACGGCGAGTTTCCGCCACCACCTGCGCCGCCGCCACCGGAGGTCAGGCGGCTGACGACAAATCCGGTGTTGGAGACGGTTCGCAGGAAGACGTCCGCGACGTTGTTGGTGTCCGTTGGCGCCGTGAGGATGTTTGTGGCGAGTGACTCGAACGCGACGTAGTTGCCGTCGCCGGAGATGCTGGGATTCGTAGACGCGCCGTTGGCCGCGCTGAAGACCGTCGCCTGAGTGGTGGACAGCAGACGCGTTGTGCGTGTGGCCCGGTCAAAGAGATAGACGTCGGTGGTGTTGTTGGCGTCAGCGGGGCTGCCGCTGGAGAGCGGCGGCGCGAGGTTGCTGGCATCGGATGCAAAGACGATGTAGCGACCGTCATCGGAGATGTCGGGTGCGAAGCTGTTGCCGTTGGCCTGGCGACCGCGAAGACCCAGTGAGACACGCTCGATCTGATTGGTCGTGCGATCGAAGACGAACACATCCTGGAAGCCGGTATCGCCAGAGACATAGTTGTTCGCAAAGGAGGCGAAGGCGACGAAGCGCCCGTCGGGAGTGATCGCCGCATCCGAGCTTGCGCCATTGGGCACGGCGGAGTAGATGCGAGGATCGATGGACACCGTCGGATCTGTAGCCAGCGGCTCATTCTGGATCGAACTGCTGCCTGCGGAAGAGACCAGCGAGATGGTCTCGACATCGGCTGGCACGGACACGAACTCTGTCAGGTTGACGCCGTTGACGTTGAAGGAGTTCTCGCCGGAACCAGCGTCGGTTCCAAGTCCGCCGACGATGCTGTCCAGACCATCGCCGCCGACAAGCGTGTCGTTTCCAGGCCCGCCGTCGATGCTGTCGCGGAAGGTTGGGGCGTGTGCAAAGCCGGTGCCGGGCGGGGAGATCTCGATGGCAAAGTCCGACCGAGGAGCAGCAACGCCTTCGGGTGTGTAGACGCGGAGGAAGTAGTTGCCGGCCTTGAGAATCCGCATGTCGATGATGGACTGGCCGCTGGCGAGCAGCGTGCCGGATGCTGAGTAGATGTCCGCAAGGACCCCGGACTGCCGGGCAACCATCTCAAGACGGGAGGGTGAGGAAGCATCGCGGCGCGGCTGCTGAATGGTGCTGAAGCTGACGCTTGCGCCGGGCGTCTCCAGACGCAGGGTGAACCGCGTGCGTCCGGAATCGAGCACGGCCCGGACGATGTCGGTCAGATCGGTGGTGAGCGTGGCGTTGGTGCCGTTCTGCGTGGGCAGCGCGAGTCGGCGTACACGGACGCCCGGGCCGAGATCGCCGGAGTTCGTCGCGCCACCAAAGGAGCCGGAAACAACGAAGTCTGCCTCTTCGGGGAGGAGGTACAGATCAAGGTTGCGTGAGGCCTCCGTTGCAGACGAGGTCCAGGTGGCCTGCAGGTTCAGGGTTGCAGACACCAGATCTTCCGGCTCGCCGAGAAGTGCTGACACATCAAACTCGATGATGCCCAACGACGGCGCGGCGAAGCTGTTGACCTGAATGAGTGCGTTGTTGAAGGTCTGTCCGGTGCTCGTGCGCGTGATCGTGCCGGAGATCGCGGGCGCGACCAGCGTTCGCGCATAGTTGTCGGGCGTGAGGCGGATGAAGTTGCGATCGCGTTCCACTGCCGATCCGCTACCCAGTGCAGCGCCGCCGTCACCTCGTGTGGTGAACTGGAACCAACGCTCCTGAGTGGCGGCATCGACGAACATGGAGTTCTCGAGGCCGGAGTTCGAGGCGTCGAACGTCTGCGTGCCGAGTCCTCCGGGAGGCGTGGCTTCCTTGGTGAGATACTGGCCGCTGTTTGCGATCAGCGGAATCGTCTGGCCAGGCGTGGGGTTGAAAGTGGCCAACGGCGTCTCGGCCGCAGGAGTTGCGAGTTCGTACGCGCCCGTCGGGCCAAACGCCCGACGCGCGTCGGCGAGACTGGTGAGCTGGTAGTTCGCGAAGTTCGCATAGTCCGCCGGAATGGTGTTCTGGGCGAACGGAAGACTCACTGCGGGCGAAACGAATCCCGGGAACGACGCCGTGTTGTCGCCGGTGACATAGTCGGAACCACCGGAGCTCAGGTTCAGAGGATCGCCATCACCGAAGAGCAGGTCGGATCCGTCGAACCCGCGGACATGGTCGTTGTCCTGTTCACCATAGATCGTGTCGTTCAGGCCAGAGCCAAAGAGTGTGTCGACCCCGTCGCCGCCAAGGATGATGAGGTTGGGAATGGTCGGGCCCTGAGCCGCGGCCGCCGCGGTGATGCCCCAGGAATTCGTACCGGGTGCAACGGCATTGATAGTTCGGCTGGGATCGGCAAAGACAAAGTCATTGCCGCCTCGGGTATTGACGACCAAGCCTTCGATGCTGGAAGGAAGGAATCGGGCCTGCCGCACGAGCACCTGCGAACCGTTTCCGGCAACGGTGAGGCCGGTCGGACCTGCGGTGATCGAACGAATGAGCGCTCCGACCTGGTAGATGTTTGTGCCGACCGGGCCGGTGGTCGTGTCCAATCCCAAGAGGACATAGTCGACGACGTTGGTGTCTGTGGAGTTGCTGATGGAGTAGCGGCCGTCGTACATCGCTTGATCGAGACCCGGACCACCGAAGAACTGGTCGAAGCTGATAGCTGTGGAGGATTCCCTGAGCTGCGGGATGATCTGGAAGATGTCGTGACCATCGCCACCTTCAAGCAGATCTGATCGGTCGACGATCTCGCGGTTGGTCGCGCCCATGTTCATCTGAGCATCGATACCGCCAAAGAGGATGTCGTCGCCGGAGCCGCCGAAGATCCAGTCTTCGCCCGGGCCACCGATGATCGCGTCGTCGCCTTGACCACCGATGCTGATGTCACGGCGGTTCGTGATGTCCTGCAGCCACTGGATGGCGGCCTGGGATTCGGAGATCTGGCCGGGACCTGTGCCGACATTCAGCGCGGCTCGCAGTGCGATGTTCGTGGGGTTCGAGACGGTCGCGAGGAGCGCGTCGAAATCGGTCGTCGCCGCCGGTTGGAGGACCGAGGTCGTTCCGCCCGCGTAGCCAAGGTTGATGGTGTCGTTGCCGGACCCACCAGCGACCCAGATGCTCTTGCGGACATCGCGGCTGACGGTGATGGTGTCGTTGCCACCGGCGGTGTCCAGAACGATGACGTCATAGTTGTTGTTGACATAGGCCGTGTAGGTCTGCAGGCCCGGGTCCGCGGAGGCGTTGGCTGGGTTGATCCAGACCGGTGTTCCCGGAGCTTGCGGATTCTGAGCGTTGAAGTCGATGTTGAACAGGAGGCCGACATCGGGCCCGGCAGTCCGCTCGATGGCGATCGTGTTGACAAGAGCGTTGACCGTGCCGCTGGTGATGTACTTGACCTCGTACGTCTCGTCGGCGCTGCCGCCGCCGATGTACCACACGCGGTCGAGGCCTTTGGCGTATTGGATCCAACCCTCGGTCTGGCCCTCGGCGGTGAGTGCGACGTTGTTGCGATCGAACAGCACGTCATTGTCGGTCGTGCCATCGCCACCATAAAGGAAGTCGGCGCCGTAGCCGCCATAGAGCGCGTCAGAACCAGCGCCGGCGTGCAGGCGGTTGTAGCCGCGGTCGGTGGTGATCGCGGTGCCGATCATGTCGATGCCGGCGAGGTTTGCGGCGAGGAGCGCGGTGCGTGTCGCGCCCGGCGCGGTCAGCGTGGCTTCGTTGCTGCGAAGAGTGGCAAAGAGCGCGTCGGTGCCACCCTGGCCGAAGGCATCGTCGTTGCCAGTGCCGTCGTAGATGAAGTCGTTGCCATCGAATGTCCCAGCGATCGATGGGCCGGAACTTGGCACGTCGCCCCAGATGCGATCGCCGCCGCCCTTGCCGAAGATGTAGTCGTCGCCGGAGCCGCCGATGAGGTAATCGCGGGCGGTGCTGCCGATGATCAGATCGCGGCCTGGACCGCCGAGCACGCTGACGACGATCTCGCTCTGGCTGCGCAGCGGGCGACCCGGGACATTGCCGGCGAGATAGTCCAGATCGAGCGCGTCGTTGCTGCCGGAGAGGAACTCGACAACGTTGGTTCCGCCGCCGAGATCGATCTGGAACTGCTCGAATCGTGGAGTGCCGTCGAGTTCTCGCCATTCGACGGGCACCGCCACGCCATTGAACACGATCTGCATGATCGTGGTGGAGGGCGAGGAGAACGTCGGGCGACCGATGGTGAGCGTGTCGTCGCCGTTGCCAGTCGGGCTGGAAACATCGAGGATGTCTGTGTCGGTGGTGTTCGTGCCGGGGGCAACCGTGTTGGCGGCGTCTTGAACGCCATGACCGAAGACGGCATCAATGCCGCCCGGGGAGGTGGGATCGAGAATGAGTCGGTCGGCTTCGGACCCGCCGATGAGCGTGTCGGCACCTTCGCCGCCATCGAGCGTGTCGGAGCCCGCACCGCCGTAGAGCGTGTCGCCACCGGCATCTCCTCGAAGGACGTCGACATCGTCGCCGCCCTCGATGATGTCGGCACCACCGCGACCGAAGACCGTGTCGGCACCCAAGCCGCCTCTCAGCGTGTCGTTGCCGTCATCGCCAAAGATCAGATCGATGCCGTCGTTGCCGTTGAGCGTGTTGGACGCGGTGTCACCTTGGCCAAACTGGGTGCGACCGGCGTAGAGCGAATCGTTGCCCAGGTCGCCAGAGATCACGTCCGCCCCGCGGCCGCCAAAGATCACATCGTCTTCTGTGCCACCAGAAATCTGATCGCCGCCGTCGTTGCCGAAGATGATGTCGCTACCGGAATCGCCGCTGATGGTGTCGACCCCGGCGTCGCCATAGATGAAATCGCCAGCCGACCCGCCGATGAGGGTGTTGGGCAGCGTGTCACCGCCGCCGAGCTCGCTCAGGCCGCCGAGAATCTGGTCGACGTCGTTGCCGCCGTCGACGGTGTCGGCACCGAAGCTGCCACGGAGCGTGTCCTGTCCATCGTTTCCGGCGATGGTGTCGTTGTTTCGCCCGCCGTCGATCGTGTCGTTCCCGGCGTTGCCATTGATGGTGTCGTTGCCGTCGTCTCCAGCAAGGATGTCAGCACCGGCATCGCCATAGATGAAGTCGTCGCCTGTACCACCACTGAGCTTGTTGATCAGGGCGTCGCCACCACCGAGCACGCCTGTGCCGCCATAGATCGTGTCCGAGCCCGCGCCGCCGAACGCCGTGTCGGAACCGGTTCCGGTGGTGATGACGTCGTTGCCACCGAGACCATCGATGACGTCGTTGTCTGCACCGCCGGAGATGGCGTCGTTGCCGTCATCGCCGAAGATCCGGTCGGCACCGAGGCCGCCGTCGATCGTGTTCACCTGTGTGTCAACGGGCAGCCCAGCCGTTGCACCAGCAAGCCCGCCGTGGATGAGGTCGTTTCCGTCTCCGCCGTTGATCGTGTCGGCACCGCGGCCGCCGGTGATGATGTCGTTGTTGGCATCGCCGTTCAGGACGTCGTTGCCATCGCCGCCGTCGATCTCGTCATCGCCGCTGCCGCCAGAGATCGTGTCGATGCCGGTGTCGGTCTCCGATCCATCGGTCTTGCCCACATCGGGGCCTTGACCGCCATAGAGAAGATCGTTGCCGGTGCCGCCTGAGACTTCATCGTCGCCTCGGCCGCCCATGGCGAGATCGATACCCGCACCCGCGAGCATGCGATCCCTGCCCGAACCGCCGCGCAGGATGTCGTCGTCATTACCGGCATCGATGTAGTCGTTGCCACCGGAACCATCGATCGTGTCGGCACCGCCGGTGGTAAATATCCAGTCGGTCGCATCGTCGCTGCCACCATCGACGACGTCCGCGCCGTCGGTTCCCGCCGAGGATGCAAAGCCCGCAGCAATGCTCGAGAGCGCGCCGGGCAGCGCGGGCAGAGCCGCGGCGTTCCCAGTCGGGAACGCCGAACGGGTTGCACCCGGAGCGACGCCGTCCCCCCAGATGAAGTCGACGCCAGTGCCCGCGGAGATGGTGTCGTCGCCAGCGCCGCCCACGATCCAATCCGAATCCGCGCCGCCGTCGAGGGAATCACGGTCGGTACCGCCAAGCAGGTCGTCGTTGCCTGCGCCGCCGACAAGGCGGTCGTTGCCGGATGCTCCATCGAGCGTGTCGTTGCCATCGCCGCCGATGAGCGTGTCGTCACCGGCATCGCCCGAGAGCGCGTCGTTACCCGCGCCGCCGTTGAGCTGGTCGTTCTCGGTTCCGCCGATGAGCGTGTCGGCGTCGTCGCCGCCGTTGAGTGTGTCGGCACCCGCATCGCCGTTGAGCGTGTCAATACCGGCACCGCCGGTGATCTCGTCATCGCCGTCGCCGCCGCTCACAGGGTCATTGCCGGCCCCGGCATCGATGATGTCGTCGCCGTCGTCGCCGAAGATGGCGTCGATGCCCGCGCCGCCAGTAATTTGGTCCTCGTCGGATCCGCCGCGCATGGTGTTGGAGGGGCCTCCACCGGCCATCAGCACGTCGTTGCCAGCGTCGCCGGAGAGGTCGTCGATTCCGGCGTCTGACACGAGTTCGTCGTTTCCATCGCCGCCGGTGGCGGTCACATTGCCGGTGCCGGCGTAGGAGAACTTGTCGGACCCCGCGCCGCCCGCGAAGCTGACACTCGCGGCCATGGCAAAGCCGGGCGTGCCGCGGACAATCACCGTGTCATCGCCATTGCCCGCGTTCGCGACGATACTGGTGATGGTGACGCCGTTGAACGTCTCGCTGTTGCCGTTGCCCGTGACCTTGTACGAGCTCGCTCCTGTGCGCTCGACGAGGAAGTTGTCGCTGGACTGCGTGAGATTGAGCGTGAGGGTCTGGCCAGAGACGCTGGCGACATCCGGGTTGGGGTCAAAGGTGCTCGCGTCGCTGCCGCCTGAGCCGACCGAGAACGAGAACAGGGTCACGCGAGCGACGCTGAAGTTGAGGTCGTAGATCGTCCAGGTCTTGGAATAGAAGCCCAGATCGAGCGTGAACGTGACCTTGAGATACGCGGAAAGCTCGGCGTAGATCTGGCCGCTGAACGTGAACGCCTGCAGCGGACTGGAGGCAACCTGCGTAACCCGGATCTTGGTGTTGTCGCCGTCGCCGTCGTTGAAGCTATTGCTGAGATCGACGGTGATGTTGGCGACGATGCCGCCTGCGACGCCAGCGTTGACCTTGAACACGCCAAGGTCGATGTTGAGCTCCGCCGCGAGCGTGACGGCCCCGCGCAGCGTGACTTCCGCCACATCCTTGCCCTGGGCGTCAACGTCGCTGACATAGAAGCCC
Source organism: Phycisphaerales bacterium (assembly GCA_019750095.1). Lineage (GTDB taxonomy): Bacteria > Planctomycetota > Phycisphaerae > Phycisphaerales > UBA1924 > UBA4658. Next base: position 44,997 of record JAIEOW010000017.1, on the reverse strand, counting down.
TTGGCGAGAAGTGCGGCGTTGCTGAAGCCGCTGGCGAGATACTGGCGCGCGCCAAACGTGTCAAACCCGAAGGAGAACTGCGCGGTGATGTCCAGACCCGCGGTCAGACGGGCGCCCAGCGGGCCCAGCACCGGGAAGAACTGTGTGAACGAGAAACCCGCGGCCAGCTTCGGCGTGGTGTATGTGAAGAACTTCGCGTCCTTGCCCATCAGCAGCGAGAAAACCTCCGAGGCCGACTCGAGAATCGGGAAGCTGAACCCGCCGCCCGACAGACTGCGATACGCGCTCGCAAAGCCGGAGGTCGCCGATGCCGTTGTGAGTGAAGCCAGCACCTGCGACGAAGGCACGGCGTTCTGAAGACTCACGCTCAACGTGTCGAGCTTGTTCGCCGAGTTGCGCAGATCGATGCCGAGCGCAGAGACGTTGAAGCTGCCGAAGTTCAGGAACGACTGCCCGCCGCCGGCGCTGATCAGGCCCGGAAGCGTGCTGCTGATGGACTTGACCGCGCTGATGAAATCTCGTGTCGAAGCGATGTTTGAGCCCGGGCTGCCGAACCACTCGGCGAGCGTGAGCAGGTCGACATCACGCCCGTACAGGTCGCTGATCACCGGCACCCGCTGCGTGAGCACGTTGAGCAGTGGACGGATGGGTCGCGTGATGTCGTTGATGCGATCCAGAATCGGACCGGCGACCAGATTCAGGAACTGGCCGGCGTCGAGTTGGACGTTGGAGAACGTCAGCGTGGGCGCGCTGCCGACAAAGCCGGTGTCGAAGTTCCAGTTCAGCCCCCAGCCGGCGATCAGGTCGGCACGGAACGAGGGCAACTGCGGATTGCCCACGTTGGCGTCGATCCGCACGCGCACGTCGCCGCGCCCGGTGAGCTGCGGGACGAAGACCGCCTTGATGTTGTCATTGGGCGGGTTGTTCAGCTCGGTCAGCGTCAGGAAACCGTCGGTATTGACATCACGCACATCGACGGTGAACGAGGCGTTCAGCATCGTCGGTGTGGCGAGAATGTCGGAGATATTGACTTCAAGGAAGCCGAGTCGCCCCGATCCTGCAAAGCCGGGAATCGACGCCTGCACGTTCAGCGCGAACTCCGGAGCAGAGCCGGGAGCTCCCGTCTTGATATAGAACCCGCGTGTGGTGTTCACGCCGAAGGTGAAGTTGAGCGCGTAGTTCACGCTGACGTTGACCGACCCAGAATCTACGCTCAGACCCACGGCTGGCAGGCCGAGGTCAAAGTCGATCGATTGCGTCAGAGTCAGCGTCTGCGCAAGAACGATGTTGAACTCGACGCCGGTTGTGGATGACAGCAGGCCGACGTCGGAAAGCGTCACCTGATTGTCGTTGTTCAGATCGCGGAGCAGCGGCACGCTCGATGCGGGGCCGAACGCGTCGAAGATGATCTGCCGAACTTGGTTGGCAACCAGTCCGGCCTGGCTCTCTACGAGCGAGCGCAGGTTGTTGATCGAGTTGCGCAGATTGCTGAAGACCTGAATCGCGTTGTTCAGCCGATCGCCCACCACCGGCAGCTTCGTCGCCAGCATGGTGGCGCTCAGCAGCGTGTCCAGCCGCGCGAGGAACGCGCCAAGGCCGTTGCCCAGACCCGAGAAGTCGGCGAGTGCGGCACCCGTGAAGATCGACGCCAGATTCGGCGCGACGATGCTCAGCGTGGGCGTCGAGATGCTGCCGGTTGAGAGCACCAAGCTCCGCTGGTTTGCATCAACGATCGCGATCGCGCCCGAGAGCGGGTTGCGATAGAACAGCGGCAGGTTCGCGGCCGCGGCGCCCTGCGATGTGACATCGATCACCGAAGTCGTGATCGAACTGATCGGATACAGGTTCGGCAACTGGCCAGGGCCGGGGCTGTTCAAGTCGGCGACGTTCACGCCGAACTGCGCCCAGTCGGTCGTCGGATCGTTCGGCCCGGTGGGCAGCGGCGTGGTGGTTCCCAGTCGATTCAGGAAGATACTGCCCTGCTCACCCGGGCGACCGGCGTAGAGCGCAAAGGGACCGGCCGAGAGCGAGAGCTCGAGATTCGTCGCTTGAACGAGGGCATATGCGTTGAATCCCGTCGTGTCGCGCAAGTACACAATCGGAGCAAGCGGATTCTGAAGCCCGATCGCGATGTCGAGCGCGACGTTGATCCGCGCGTTGTAGTTCAGCGACCCGCTCGCCGAGGCATCGAGCACGTCACCGAGCCCGGGAAGCCCGAGACTGCCCAGACTGAAGTCAATAGGCACCGAGCCGTTGAGTCGTTTATCGAACGCGAGCCCGATGTTCAGCAGTTTCGCGTTCGCGTCGTACGTCACCACCGAGGTGCCGAGAGAGCCGAGGGCGGCATTGATCTGATCATCCAGCCCCTGGATCGATCCGGGGTTACCGGTGCGCACCGCATCCACCACTTGGCGAATCTGGTCGGTGAACCGCACCAGATCGCCGCCGGAAGTGGTCGTCACCAGCTCCATGATGCTGCGATTCAGCAGCGGGAGCTTGTTGGTAAGCAGCGGCAGATCGGCGGCGTTTTGGATGTAATCGATCGCGCTGTACAGGGCGTTGAGCGCGGTATCGAGCGCAACCTGCTTCAGATCAAACAGCCGCTCGGCGAGCGCGTTCGGGGTGATCAGCTTCTGCGCAAGATCGCGCAGATTGGGCAGGTTGATCGTGATCCCCGCGCCGGGCGTGACGGTGATGAATCCGCCATCGACGCTCAGCCCACCGACGTTGAAACTCGCGCTACCGGAGATGCCCGGGCTGACCGCCGCGTTCGCGCCCGCATCCAGCAGATCAGAGATATAGGTGATGCCGTCGCTGGTGTTCTGTCCGAGATCGGCGATCTGGATCGAGACACTACCCGCAAGACTGCCGACGATGTTGGTCGCACTGACCCCGAGGAATCCAACCTTGAAAGTCGCCCCGAACGGAATGGGCTGCTGCATCGAGTCGACCGCGTTGCCTGCGCGAATGGTGCCAATCGCCGAGGCGTTCTGCACGTACATGCGCGAGAACCACGACTCGCCGTGCAGCGACTTGCCGTCGATGATCCCATTCCCGTCGGCGTCGATCTCGGTCAGACCGAGATCGAGCAGCGCAAGTGAGTCGTTCAGTGCTTCGACACGGAACACGGCATCACCAGAAACCGCCCCGTCGATCAGGCGGATGGAGAACCGCGTGCTCGTGTTCCCAGCCGAGATTGCTGTGGTCGTGAGCAATCCGCTGACATTGATTCCAGCTCCGGCCGTGTTGATGGCCTGGAGCACCTGCCCGATCGTCGTCAGTCCATCGAGCGTCACCGTCGTCTGAAGACCGGATCGGCTGACGAGCCGCAGGTCCGGCGTGCCGTTGGTTTCAAGCCCGCGCACGCCGGTTCCGCCGTTGAGCAGATTCAACGGCACCTGATTGAAGTTCGTGAACTGTGGGAACTCAGTCAGCAACTTGTTCTGGAATCCCGTTCCGAGCCGAGAAAGGTCGATGCCGAGCGTGAACGTCAGCCGACCCTCGGCGGTGACCGCGAGCGATCCGCTCGTCTGGAACGCGCCCAGAGGCGACAGGTCGAATCCGATGTTCAACGGCAGCGTCGTGTTCACAAGCGTCTGGTCGAACGCGACACGCAAGGTCAGCCGCTTCGTTGCCGTGTCAAACGCCGGTTGCAAGCTCTGCTCAGAGACGCCGAGCGATTGGGCCAGCAGGCGTGTGAAGGCCTGGAAGGTCGAGAAGTTCGGCGTGGGCTGACCGTTCGGCCCGGCCTGCTCGACAACCGTCAGAATGCGATCGCGCAGGGCCTTGCCAAAGTCCACCAGATCCGCAAACCGGGACGAGGGAACCAGTGTGGTGGTACCCAGGAACGGCACGTTGACCTGCATCGCCTCGCCGCTTGCGAGCCGCGTCAGCCCGTTGGCGAGCGATGAAAGCAGGGCCGTCCAGTCCGTGCTCGTGATGGTCGAGTACAGATCAACGTCGGCGTTGAAGTTCGTCGCCGAGGCCACCGGCGCTGTGCCGTCGAGCACCGAGCCGTCCACGATCGAGATCGTCGCGGTCGCCGAGGCCAACTGAAGGGAGTAGTTCCCGATCGAGCCGCTCATCGGGAGCGAGATGTTCAGTTCGTTCCCGCTGGTCGGCCGCGTCAGGGCCACCAGGTCCGCCAGCGGGGTACCACGCAATTCGCCCAGCGTGATTCGACCGAACGCATCGCCGTCGGCGTTGGTGAGCCGAACATCGCGCACGGCGTTCAGCGACGCCGAGCCGTTGACCACGCGAGCTTCCATGAACCCGACGTTGGCGTTGAAGTTGACGTTCGAGGTCTGGGCGTTCGCCGAAAGCGAGAGCAGGGGGGTGGCGCCGATCTGTCGTACGAAGAAGGCCTGGTTCAACCATGCCGAGGCACTTTGACCCGGATCGATCGCGTCAAGGTCCAGCCCAAGTTCGAACGTGCCGTTCAGCGAACCCGAGGCATTGAGGTCAACACTCGCATTCAGATTCAGCTGCGGCGAGGCCACCTGTGTGGCGATGTTGAACTTCGCATCCGAGAGCGTGCGCGTCGTATTCAGCGTCAGCGTGTACACCAGCTCGTTGCGACCACCCGAAGTCTCGGTGCGCCAGTTGACGAGCCCGAGAGTCTGAGCTTGGTTCTCGAGTGCCTGCGCCAGACCCGCGGCGGTCTGCATGCCCACGCCAGTCAGATAGCTCAGCGCAGGACCGACCAGCGCCTCGCGCACGATCGCCCCCACGCCCACGTCGGAGCCAAAGCTGCCGATCAGCTCGCCCAGTGTGCGGGCCTGCGCCTGAACATTCGCCGCCTGCTGCGAAAGCATCGCGATCGGCCGACCAAGCTGGTCGAACACGCTCAGGTCGTTGGCCCAATCCGCAAGCAGTGCCAGGCCCTGACGCAGCGCTTCTTTCTCCGCTTCCGCCAGGACACCGCCGGGCAGCAGCGCACCAGTGCGTGGCCCAGCGACTGGCCCACCGGGTGCGCCATGGGGGTCCACCAACGACCGGGTGGCCCCGACGTTGTTCTGCTCAGCCAGTTCGGCCTGGCGATTCAAACGGTCCGTGACGACGATGATGTAGCCCTGGCCGATCCCAGCTTCCGGAGCCGGGATGTACCGATTCATCGTGTACGACTCTCCGGGAGCGATCGGCTCTGCCGAGCCGGCCCACCAGGAGCCCAAATGGCTGTCTCGCCCATCAAGATCGAGCGTGCGATCCAGGGAGAAGTACGCCTCGTCCTGCCAACCCAGCACCGTCGTCGGCCGATCGCCGCTGTTCACCACCGTCCAGGTCAGTTCAAGGTTGTCCGCATACGTGGTCGAAGCCACGGCACGGACGTCCGTCACGGCAAGGTCCACACCGTGCCGCGCAGGCTCACTCACGACGGGGCCACTGCCGTTATCGGCATCGCCCCTTGGACGATCCGGAGTCTGGGGGCGACCGTCTCGATCGATTCCGGTTGTTGGCGTAGTCGGTTGCCGCGACGCTTCGGCAAGATCCTGCAGCGCAGCTCCGCCCTCTCCGGTGATCGGTGCAGACCGAATCGGCGGAAACGCCGCATCGTTGACGCGGGGTTCCACACCCGCGTCCGAACCATCGCTGTTCGGGAGGGCAACCTGCACAGGCGCACTGCGCTGGATCTGGGCGTGCACCAGACTGTTCGACGCCACACCCCCCGCCAGCGTGTTCAGCAGCTCCGCGCCACTCCGCGCGTTCAGGCCCCGCTCAAGCTCCAGCCCGCGTGCCTGCAGCGATCTGCTCAGCAAAAACTGTCCATACGACTGTCCGGCCTCCGCACCGGGAGCAAGCTCCGCAGACAGCAGAATCTTCGCTTCCAGGGCCTCCAGAACCGGTTTGTGGTTCTTGCCCTTGCGGGAGTTGCTCGATGCCATGTCTGAACCTCAGTCGCGAAGATTCGCGGTCGCTAAACCCCCCATGAATGACAAAACCGGCCAGAACGGCCGCAGTCGAAGTTTCAAGGTAAAGGATTTTGGGGATTGCCGCAACCCAGCGAGCAGTATTTTGAAAACTTTGCCCCTGCCCGTCAAGATCGCGTCGCCTGAAAAACAGGAGACTCCGAATCAATTGCAGGTGCTTAAGCCCACGCGCGGCTCACGGAAGCCACACCAGCACCGAGCGACCCGCAGGCGACATAGATTGATTTGGGAACTCAATTCGCACCAGCCGAGTGTTGCTTGCCGAATCCGCCACGGCTGCAAGTGACTTCACCGTCGCGTCCATTCGGGCGTTTGGTGCCTCCGGATAGCTCACGAGGACTTTCTGACCGGGGCGGAGGTCAAGCGCCCGGCTCGTTGGAATCGCCGCGTCGATGCGCAACGTGGTGACATCCACCAGCCGCAGCACCGGGCGCTGTTCCTGAACGACTTCGCCCGGCTCGGCGACCAGCCGATCGATCACGCCATCGCGGGGGGCTCGAAGCATGAACTGCTCCAGCCGCTCGCGTCCTTCAACCATCTGGCGTTTGGCTTCCTCGTGCCTTTGCTTGAACAGTTCCAGAGCAAGCCGGGCCTTCTCGGCTTCAAGAACCAGACGTTCGACTTCCAGGGCCGTCGCCGCGTTGCGCTCAAAGGACTGTGACACCAGCTCTCTCTGCAGTTTGGCGAGATCCCAGTCGGCTTTGGCTGCGTCGATTTCAAGGGTGCTCTCGGATCGCAGCTTCAGCAGCTCAAACTGCGCCTTGGGAATGGCGTCCTCAATCGCGATGAGTTCCTGCCCTTTGATCACCGCATCTCCCGGCTTCACGAGGATGCGGTCCACCCGTCCGGTGATCGGGAAGCCGAGCTGTGCGTCGAGTTGGGGCCGCGTCACGCACTCGATCGGCGCTGGTTCCTTGGGCTGCTGTGGGCTCAAGCCGCCCAACAGCATCACACCCACTGCGGCCGAGACGAGGATCAACACGCTGCAAACAGTGTTGCGTGGGCTCATGAATGCAGTATACTCGAAGCGGTCGTTGACCAGTATGCCCTCGATGCCGATCGGGATCCGGGGGAGCGTCGCACAGTCTCCCGCCGCATGAGCGATCGTTCTACATCGGGCCCCACGCCCTCCTTTTTACCGCGATCAGCGCAACGAGCCAACGCGCCCGAGGCAGGATCGTTGGCGTGGCTGCTCTCTCGGCAATGCCGACTCGCCCCGGCCAAGGGTGGCGTGATTCTCCGCGGTACGGATCAATCCACCTCCCCCGAAATCATCGCGATATGGCCGGAGCTCCCCGACGGCTCGGTCGCTCCAGACTGGGTGGGCGTCGCGGCCCGCGCATCGAGTCGCCTCCGCACGCAGGCCGCCCATCCGAGCGGACAGCCCTCATGGTTCGTCATGCCGATCGGTCAGCATGTCGACGATGAGTCTCCACATAACGCCTTCGTGGTTGCACAGATACTGGGCGATCCCAACGGAGTCGAGACACCGAGATCGTTCGCTGGCTTCCTCGTGCATGGCTCGCGCAGCGAGGTCGGCATTATCACCGAGCGACTCTCCGCTGGCTGGCTCCAAGGCGAGCTTCGTGCCATGCGGGATCAGCTCGCCGCGGAGAGTCTGCGGGCTCGGCGTTGCGCTCTGGCGATGGATCTCGCCGCCGGAGCCAGCCATCAGACTCGGCTCATGGGCTTCGCGACCGCGCTCTGCGATCAGGCCGCGGCAATCCTCAAGTGCGAGCGCGTGTGCGTTGGACTCGGCACGGGTTGGAGGCACGATGGACGCAGCGTTCGCCTTCTGGCCATGAGCCATACCGAACGCATCGTCCGCGGCGCCCAGTCCATCCAACAGATCGAACTGGCCATGGAGGAGTGCGTCGACCAGGATAGCGAAGTGTTCGTCTCTTCAGACGGACCCATCGCACGCGGCTGCATCGATCGGGCCGCCCGGGACTTGCTGCAGAACTCCAGCGGCGGGGTGCTGGCGCTGCCGATCCGCACGCGCGCAACCACCGAAGACGGCCCGATCATCCACATCCCGGGGCTCACACGCGAGCATGATCAAGCCGGAGACTATCGCGTGCGGGGTGCGCTGCTGCTAGAACGCCACTCAGGTCCGTTCATCGCCGAGGAAATTGAGTCTCTTCGTGCGGCACTCGACATTCTCTCCCCGCGCCTCATCCAACTCGCCGCCGGAGATCGCTGGCCGGGTGTCCGACTTGCCGCCATGATCCGCTCGGGCATCGCGACGCTGCTGGGCCCGCGGCACACATGGCTGAAACTGGCCGTCGTGCTCCTCTTGGGCCTCGCCGCGTTTGCGCTCTTTGCCAAGGGCACCTATCGCGTTGAGTGTGCTTTCAAGCTTGAGGCCGTCTCGCGGCAGATCGTGCCCGCGCCGTTCGACGGCTTCCTTCGTGAGGTCCATGTCCGCGTTGGTGACGAGGTCGTGAAAGGCCAGACCATCCTTGCCAGGATCGATGACACCCAGCTGCGACTCCAAGCCGCAGAAGCTCAGGCCGAGCTCGCGACGCACGAGCGAGACCTTGCCGTGGCTCGACAAGAAGGCAAAACCGCTGAATCACAGATCGCCCAGGCGCAGGCCGAGAAGATCCGCGCCCGCATCGAGCTGCTCGACGACCAGATCGGCCGCGCCGCGATCATCGCACCGATGACTGGTGTGCTCGTGGTTGGGGATCTGGAACGCACGCTCGGCGCACCGGTCCAGACCGGGCAAACACTCTTCGAGATTGCTCCGCTCGCCCGCCTTCGGGCCGATCTGTCCGTGCCGGAAGATCAGATCGGCGACGTCAAACTCGGCCAGATCGGCACCCTCGCCTCGACCGCGATTCCCAGCCGCCGCATTCCGTTCACGGTCGAACGCATCGACCCAATCGCCCAGGTGGTGGATCAGGACAACAACTTCCGCGTCCAGGTTCGAATCGATGCCACCGAGCCCTGGATGCGTCCGGGCATGGAGGGCGTTGCGAAGGTTGACGTTGAGCAGCGGGCCTACGCCAACATCTGGTCTCGGCGGCTTGTCAACTGGGTGCGCATGAAACTCTGGCTCTGAAGCATGCCATGACGATCGAACGTCCGATGTTCAGCGAATCCTGGCACCGCATTGCGGACATGCGATGCCGTCTGCGCACCGGCGTGCACGTCGTGCGCCAGCGTTATCGCGGCGCGGTCTGGCACGTCGTGCAGGATCCGACCGCGAACCAGTTCTTTCGATTGAATCAGGCCGCCTATACGATGCTCGGGCTGCTCGATGGCCGCCGAACTGTTGCCGAGGCGTGGAGGCTCGCGAGCGAACGCTGGGGAGATCTCGCACCCACGCAGGTCGAGGCCGTGCAACTGCTTGGCCAGTTGTACACGAGCAATCTGCTCACCAGCGACGCATCCGGAGATCCGCTGGCCGTTTTGAACCGTCGACAGCAACGGGTAGCGCGAGAAGTCAAGAGCCATCTCACCAATCTGCTCTTTCTCAGAATCCCGCTGTTCGACCCGGACGCCCTCTTGACCCGGTGGCGTCCAATGGTCGGGTGGTTGTTCACGCCATTCGGACTCGCACTCTGGTTCGTGCTCCTATGCGTCGGTGGTGTGCACCTGATCGGCCGCGAGTCCGAACTCGCCTCGGCATTCGCCGGCGTGCTCGCGACGGACAACCTGCCCTACCTCTACGCGGTCTTCGTCGGCATCAAGCTCGTCCACGAACTGGCCCACGCGTTTGCCTGCAAGTGCTTCGGATTCGCTGAGAGCGGAGCAAGGCCCGATGCCGGCGCCGTCCGCAGCATGGGCATCATGCTCATGGTCCTGATGCCGGTGCCCTATGTCGACGCGTCGAGCTCTTGGGCCTTTCGCTCAAAGTCTCACAGAATCCTCGTCGCCTCCGCGGGCATGATGGCCGAGCTTGCTCTCGCCGCCATCGCCGCCGTCATCTGGTCACGATCTGCCGAGGGTGGTCTCGTGCACGCGCTCGCCTTCAATGCGATCGTGACCGCCAGCGTCTCCACGCTGCTGCTCAACGGCAATCCACTGCTGCGATACGACGGCTATTTCATCCTCTCCGAAGCGATCGAGATCCCGAATCTTGCTCAGCGCTCTAATCACTTCTTGCAGTATCTGGTCAAGAAGCACCTCTGGCGCATGCCGCGATTGCCAAACCCCGCAAGCACCCGCGGCGAAGCAGCCTGGTTCGCGATCTACGCACCGAGTGCGTTCCTCTATCGCATCGTCGTCTTTGCCGGCATCCTGCTGTTCATCGCCCAGCAGTGGTTCATCATCGGGATTGCATTCGCCCTGTTCGGACTTCTGACGTGGCTTGTCCTTCCCGCGTCAAGATTCGTCCGTTATCTGCTCACAAGCACGGAACTCGCACGCGTTCGGGCCCGCGCCATCGTGACCACCGGCGTTGCGATCTGCGCAGTGGTCGGCGTGCTTGGGATCGTTCCCTTCCCGGACCACGTGCGTGCCGACGGCGTAGTGGAGCCGGTCTCGCTCGCCATCGTCCATGCCGGAGCCGACGGATTCGTGTCCTCCACGTTACGGTCCGGCAGTTCGGTCCGCGCCGGATCCAGCACGTTGATCGCGAGCGACAATCTGGAACTCACTTCCCGAACACGAGAACTCTCCGCGGAGATCTCCCGGCTTGCCATTTCCCACAGAATGGCCCTGAACGACGAGCCCGCGCGGGCTCTGCAGTTTCAGTCCCAGCTCCGTGCCGTGAGACAACAGTTGGAGTATGCACAACGAGATGTCACCAGTCTCGTCGCCGTCTCTCAACTCGATGGGACTTGGGTCTGCGCCCAGGACGAATCGCTCCCGGGCGGCTTCGTGCAGCGTGGCGCGGCCATCGGTCTGGTCGCAGACCTGAACACCCTCATGGTGAGGGCCGTCGCTACGCAAGACGTAGCTGGCCGACTCGTCCAGGCTGGCCCGTCGCTCGCACAGGTGCGCGTCAAAGGGCGTGCGGCACAGCTCCTGAACGGCTCGGTTTCGAGCATTCTTCCCGCCGGACAGGAGCACCTGCCGTCGCGCGCCCTCGGCTTCCGCGCTGGAGGCAGCGTCGAGACCGATCCGGGTGACCAGCGCGACGAGCGCACGAAGCAGCAGTTCTTCGAGATCCGCATCGCCCTGGACCATGGAGAGACCGTTCTGCCCGGCCAACGCGTGGTCGCAAGGTTCCGACTTCCCGACCGACCGCTCGCGGCGCAGGCCTGGCACGAGCTCGAGCAGGTCTTTCAGCGCCGCTTCCGCATCTAGCGTGCCAACCTCTTCATGAGCGAGCCCGCACACATCACTGCTTCCAACATCCGCACACCGATGCTGATCGGACCGGATGCCGTTCCCGCTCGAAAGCCGATGCCTCGCGGTCTGGATGCCGCCTGGCACCGGATCGGCGGCATCACGGCTCGTTGGCGTCACACCTCGGGGCGCTACCTCCGCCTGGCTCAAAGGATCGAGTCACTTTCTTCCGGCTTGGTGGGGCTCAGCGATACCGCCTTGCGCGAAAGAGCTGTAGAGCTACGCACGAGCTTCCGCTTGGGCCGGGAGAGTCGTGAGGATCTTCTGCGCGGCATCGCGCTTGTCCGCGAGGTCGCATTTCGCACCTTAAGCCAGCGACCCTATCCGGTGCAGATCGCGGGCGCACTGGCCATGATCGATGGATGCGTCGCAGAGATGGCCACCGGCGAGGGCAAGACGCTCACGGCGACCATTCCCGCCGTCATCGCTGGCTGGCGCGGACGAGGCTGCCATGTCGTCACGGTCAATGACTATCTCGCCGAGCGGGATGCCAACTGGATGAAGCACGTCTTCGAGTTCTGCGGGCTCTCGGTCGGATTTGTTGTCAGTTCCGCACAGCCCGACGACCGCAGGGCCGCGTATGCCTGCGACATCACCTACTCCACCAACAAGGAACTCGCCGCCGACTTTCTGCGAGATCGCCTTGCTCTCGGCCAGATCCGATCCAACGCGGCCGCGATCGCCAGGCCATCGCCTCGCGAGCGCGGTCGTGCCTTACACGGCCTGGATCACGTCGTCATGCGCGGGCTGCACACCGCGATCGTCGACGAGGCCGACTCGGTGCTGATTGACGAAGCGATCACGCCGCTGATCATCGCCGCTCAGGCCCAGAATGCCGAGCGTGATCTGGCGTATCACGCCGCAGCGAAGGCCTGTCACGATTTTAAGCCCGGTCTGGACTACGTCGTGAACCAGGCGCACCGAGAGATCGAACTCACGCGAGCCGGACGATCCAGGCTGGAAGGACTCTCCGAGTCCACCTCCGGGGCCATGAGCGGGCTGGTCCGCCGAACCGATCTCGTGCTCCAGGCGCTGACCGCAAAGGAGCTTTACACCCTCGGAAAGCACTATGTCATCGAGAACGGCAAGGTGGCCATCATCGATGAGTTCACCGGCCGCATGATGGCCGATCGCACCTGGAGAGACGGGCTCCACCAGGCCATCGAGACCAAGGAGTCGCTCCAGGTCACGCCGATCAACGAGACGCTCGCCCGAATCAGCTTCCAGCGGTTCTTCAGAGGATACAAGCGACTCTGCGGCATGTCCGGCACCGTGCGGGAGCTGCGCAGCGAGCTCTGGGCGACTTACGCGCTCCCCGTCGTGACCATCCCGACACATCGTCCATGCCAAAGAGTGCACAAGTCCGACGAGGCCTTCGTCAACGCATCCGCCAAGTGGCATCGAGCCGTGCAACTGATCGAGGATGCACACCATCGCGGCCAGCCGATTCTCGTCGGGTGTGCCAGCGTTCAAACCAGTGAGTATCTCAGCGAGATGCTCACCACCCGCGGCATTCCCCATGCGCTCCTGAACGCCCGCAATGCCGCCAAGGAAGCCGCCATTGTCGAATGTGCCGGCGAACGCAACGCGGTCACCATCGCAACCAACATGGCTGGCCGCGGCACGGACATCAGGCTCGCCCTCGACGCGCGCCAGCTCGGCGGCCTCTTCGTGCTCGCCACAGAGCGCCATGAATCACGTCGAATCGATCGCCAGCTCTTCGGCCGCTCTGGTCGGCAAGGTGACCCCGGGCTCGCGATGGCCGTCGTAAGCCTGGAGGACGAGTTGTTGACACGTCATGCGCCTCTCGCACGTACGTTCGGACGGTTCGCGATTCTTGGCCGTGGCTCCGCACCGCATGTGCTCTCGCGATTGGCGTTCTTCATTGCCCAGCGCCGCGCGCAGGCCAAGGCTCGATCCCAGCGACGCGCTGTCCTGTTGGCTGATGACTGGCTCGATGAGTCGCTTGCCTTCTCAGAACGCGCCGGATAGTCCACGGCCTCTGGTTTCTTCATCATCGCACCTATCGGGACCCGCATGTCCGGAACGCTCACACTCCGCGCAATGTCGGGAACGGCAAAGTGGGCGTCACGCTGGTACCATCCCCGGCTCGGCCGATCGCAATCCGCGCCCGCCGACCAAGGGAGCTTTCCGCATGCGCACCAGCGCCGTGTGTCGTGGTTCGTTCAGAGGTCTGATCGCCCGTTTCTCGGCTGGTTTCGCGGTGATCGCCGCGACGGCCGTGGCCTTTGCCCAAGGAACGCCGGGAGTCGGCCAGATCGTTGAGTCGTCCAAGGGTGGGATCGCCAGATTCGCACCAACGGGTTCGGATTTCAGCAAGTTCCCGCCCTCGATCGCGCTCAAGAACCCCGTTAATCTCAAGACCACCGGCCCTGCGGACGCCAAGTACGCGGTCTCGCCGCTGTTCTGGACCGCAGCCGACGGTCGCCACTGTGTGAAGATCGACATCGACGCTGGCACGTCGCTTTATGGCACGGGCGAGATCGCCGGGCCGCTGCTCCGCAACGGGCGACGCACTGTGTGCTGGAACACCGACGCGTATGGCTATACCGAAGAGAACGCTTCCCTCTATCAATCGCATCCGTGGGTGCTCGCCGTCCGGGCCGACGGCTCGGCGTTCGGCGTGCTCGCCGACACCACCTGGCGCGTTGAGATCGACCTCACCGGTGACGACAAGGGCTCTCAGGCCGCCGGTTCGATCGTCTTCCGTGGCGAAGGCGCCGCGTTTCCCGTCTATGTCATCGATCGCGCCTCGCCGCAGGAGGTCGTCACAGGTCTGAGCGAACTGATCGGCACCATGCCTCTGCCCCCGCTTTGGGCCATCGGGTATCACCAGTGCCGCTATTCGTATTACCCGGATGCCCGCGTCCGCGAGATCGCGCAGAACTTCCGTGATCGCAAGATCCCGTGCGACGTGATCTGGTTTGACATCGACTACATGGACCAGTTCAAGGTCTTCAGCTTTGACAAGACCCACTTTCCCGACCCCAAGAAGCTCAACGAAGACCTCGGCAAGATGGGCTTCAGCCGCATCTGGATGATCAACCCGGGGATCAAGGACGAGAAGGGTTTCTGGGTCAACGACCAGCTCGATGAAAAAGACTTCGCCGTCAAAAACGCCAAGGGCGAGGTCTACCGCGGCGAGGTCTGGCCCGGCTGGTGCAACTTCCCCGACTACACCCGACCCGAAGTCCGCTCCTGGTGGCAGGGGCTGTACAAGGAGTTCATGGCTCAGGGCGTCGACGGCGTCTGGAACGACATGAACGAGCCCGCCGTCTTCAACGTCAAGAGCAAGACCATGCCCGAGGACAACATCCACATGGGCGGAGCGTGGGACTATGGCGGCACGCTGCCCAAGGGCCCTCACCTGCAATACCACAACGTCTACGGCCTCATGATGGCCAAGGGCACCTTCGACGGCATCCAGAAGGCCAACCCCGATAAACGCCCCTTCGTGCTCACCCGCGCCGGCTACATCGGCAGCCACCGCTACGCCGCCACCTGGACCGGCGACAACAGCGCCGAATGGGACGATCTCGAGCACTCCGTCAGCATGGCCGCCAATCTCGGCATCAGCGGCGCGCCCTTCATCGGCCCCGACATCGGCGGGTTCAACGGCAACGGCGACGGCAAGCTCTTTGTCCGCTGGATGGGCATCGGCTCGCTCCTGCCCTTCAGCCGTGGGCACACCGGCAAAGGCAACATCGACAAGGAACCCTGGGCCTTCGGCCCCGAAGTTGAGCACGCCTGCAAGCTCGCGCTCGAACGCCGCTATCGCCTCTTGCCATACTTCTACACGCTCTTTGAAGAAGCCAGCCGCACCGGCATGCCAGTGCTGCGCCCGCTCTTTTTCCACGATCCCAAGGACGCCGCTCTCCGCAGCGAAGACGACGCTTTCCTTCTTGGCTCGGACCTCCTGGTCTATCCGCTGCTTACTCCAGAGCGCGATCGCCTCCCCGTCATGCCCAAGGGTCTCTGGAACGAAGTCATGCTCGTCAACGAGGGACACCACCCGGAACTTCCGCGGCTGTTCGTCCGCGGCGGCTCCATCATCCCCGCCGGCCCCGTCATCCAGCACACCGGCGAGAAGAAGCTCAATCCCCTCACACTGCTCGTCAGTCTGAATGAATCCGGTGCCGCGATGGGCACGCTGTATGAAGACGCCGGCGACGGCTTCGGCTACCAGAAGGGCGATTTCCTTCGCACCACCTACGTCGCCCGCACCGAGGGTGACAGCATCGTGGTCGAGATCTCCAGCACCGAGGGCAATCGTCTGCGTGAGCAGCGTGAGCTTCGCGTCCTCGTTCTCAAGGACGGCCACTACCTCGCCGGCACGGGTACCGACGGCCAGAAGCTGACCTTCCTCAAGGGTGCGCCCCGCATCAAGTTCAATACTGAAGCTGCGAAGCCGCCGGCTTCGAAGTAAGCTGGCCGATCAGTAGTTCGGCCACTTCATCGACCGTGATTCGGCGCATGATCCTCTGACCGCCCGCCGCATCCTTGTGATCGCGGGTGTCGCCGGGGATCAGCCGCTGAATCACCTGCGCAGATCGCCCATATGGCCCGACCCGCTCAACACGTGTCGGGCCATAAAGTGCGGCGAGCGGGCGATTGAAGCCAACAGCCATGTGCACCGCCGCGGAGTCACACCCAACGACACCCGCCGCCCGCTCGATAAGTGCCATCAACTGACCGACGCTGGTCTTGCCGAACATGTCCACCACGCGTGGATCGCGCGAGCTGAGTTCGATCGCCTCGACGGCCTGTTCGCGTTCACTCGCAGATCCCACCAGCACAATCCGCTCGCACGCCCCACAAGACAACAACGTCCCAGCGAGCTGCGCAAATCGCTCGCCCGGCCATTGCTTCCCGGGCCAGCGCGTGGTCGGTGCGATCACGACATATGGTCGCCCGGCAATCTCCGGCACCCGCTCCGCCCACAGCTTGTCCGCAGGCCCGGAGTACAGACGAAGGTCATACACCGGCTCTGCTCCAGCGGCCTGCGCGAGCAGCAACATCCGATCCACAGTGTGCAAGTCCCGCGGTGCTTCAACACGATCGGTCAAGCCCAGCCAACCAAGCTCCGCCGCATTCTCGAATCCGATGCGTCTTGGCGCCCGCGTCGCCATCGCAAAAATCCCGGATCGGAACAGCCCCTGGCAGTCGAGCACCAGGTCGTATCCCCGCCGTGCAAGATCATCCAGATAACGCTTGACCTCCGGCGCCACCGTCGGGAGATACCACGCCCCCAGTTTCGCCCGCGGAAACGAAACCACGCCACTCAGATCCGGATGGTTCTCAATCGCCGCCGCAAACGTGTCCTGAACCAGCCAATCGATGATCGCCGTGGGAAACGCCTTGCGCAGACTCACCAGCACCGGAACGCTTCTGCAAACGTCACCAAGCGCGCTGGGGCGAATGATCAGTATCCGAGGCCGCGCCGCGGAGGAGTGGGGGGGGGATGGCTCCGTCACGTTCGTAAAGCTCCCGACACCTGCATCGCCTTCAACCCCCCGTGTATCGGCACCGCGTCTTGTCGGTCTCCCACACCGTCATCGCCGTGAGCTTGGCACCCTTGCCCTCGGCGTCAATCGCCGGTGCCAGGCGATCAAAGAACACCTTCGCGATGTTCTCAACCGAAGGGTTCAACCCGCCGCGGGCCGGATCAAACTCTGGCAGGTCGACGTTCAGATGCTTGTGGTCGAATCGATCAACGATCTCGCGGCTGGTGATCCGCTCCAGATCGGCAAGCGTGAAGGGCGTACCAAACGGCGTCACAGGCACCAGCACGCTCGGCTCCACGCGATAATTGTGCCCGTGGCCGCTTGGATGGTTGCACTTGCCAAACACCGCCCGATTCTCCGCATCGCTCATCCCCGGCACGTGCAAACGATGCGATGCCGCCAGATCAAACTGCTGGGTCAGCGTTGCCGCAGAAGGGGGGGTGGAGGAATTGGCCGGATCAATCTCCATGCTCACCGCATAGTACGGCGTGATCCGCCACCGCACCTCCGCCACAGCGCCGTCCAGGCACGCATTCAACGGCCCGACAAGTTCTCTCAGCACCACCGTCGGATCCACCCACGGCCGTTCTCTGCACGCCTGCGCGATCACCGGCACGCACACCGAGCGCACCGCGTCATCGATCACTTTGATATTCAAGAAATAGCCCGTTCGGCGATCCACGTCTCCGCGGCACAGCACGTCGATCTCGTAATACCGACCCAGCCCGCGCATGAGGGGGTGACCCGCAAAGGTGTTGTACGCAGGCGCCGGTTCCGTACCCGCCGTGCCCGATGCGCGAGCCGCCGCGTGCTCGGCGATGCAGAACCGGACCGTTCGGGTGAGTTCGACCATTCACCAACGGTATACGTCGCCCCGGCGATGCAATTCGCAACGCCGCCCCGATCCGCCGCTAGAATCAAGAGTTCCCGCACTGTTTACGGAGTGTCGCTCATGTTGTGCTGCAACCGCTTTGGCATTATCGCTCTTTCAGCCGCGGCCATCATGCTCGGTGCCGTCGGGATGGGCCTGAGCATGATCGACGACAAGGCCCAACCGCCAGCCGCACCGCCCGCGCCAAAGCCAGCTGATCAGCCCGCCGAAAAGCCGACAGAGACCAAATCGACCTATGTCCTCGGCCATACGATGAAGCTCATCGACGGGACTGACAAGAAGCTCGAAGACTACAAGGGCCAGGTCATCCTGATCGTCAACACCGCCAGCATGTGCGGCTATACGCCCCAGTACGCCGGCTTGCAGAGTTTGTACGCCGACAAAAAGGACAAGGGCTTCGTTGTCTTGGCGTTCCCTGCGAACGACTTCCGCAATCAGGAGCCGGGAACGAACGCCCAGATCAAGGATTTCTGCACCGGCGATGCGAGCAAGTTCAAGATCAGCTTTCCGCTGTTTGAAAAAGTCTCCGTCAAGGGATCCGACGCCGCCCCGCTCTATCGCCAGCTCGCCGCTCAACCCGCGCCCATCGGCGGCGAGCCCAAGTGGAACTTCACCAAGTTCCTCGTCGATCGCTCCGGCAACGTCGTCGGTCGATACGAGTCCGCCATCAAGCCCGATGACAAGAACCTCGTGGCCCGGATCGATGAGCTGCTGAAGGCCAAGTAACACGCCTCGATCCTGAACACGGGCCCGCCCAGAGACTCGTGCAGTGCGTCTGACGGGCCAAATCATGGCCCTGACCAGTCCTGCTTTACATAACATGTATTATCGGACGATGCGTCGGCAGGCGTTCGCGGTGATCGCCACCGCACTTTCTGGCTTCGGTATCCTCGGCGAGCGATCGCCGTCGTCCCATTGAACCACCCACCAATCCGCTCAACACTCCACGCCCTTATGCCCAAGCCCAAATCACGCGCCTCGTCTGCTCGAGTCCAACCATCCACGAAATCCGGGGCCGATGCTCGTCGCAAAGCTCGTCTTCCAGAACTGGTGATCGACACCGGACCGCTCGTCCCAGAGCAACTTGAGCAAGTCGCCCGCCACGCCCAGCGCGTTCGTATCGGTCCCGAAGCGCTCGCCGCAATCCAGGCCGCCAGGGCTCGCCTGGAATCCGTTCTGGGCGATGGTCAGCCGCATTATGGCATCAATACCGGTTTCGGATCGTTTGCTCGCCAGCGCATCTCCAGCAAAGACCTCGAAACGCTGCAGCGCAACCTGATCCGCTCGCACGCCGCCGGTGTTGGTGCCCCACTGCCGACCGAAGTCGTCCGCGGCATGATGCTCCTGCTCATCGCCTCGCTCTCGCGCGGTGTCTCCGGAGTTCGACCAATCGTCGTCCAGACCCTGGCGGACATGCTCAACGCAGGCATCACGCCGATCGTCCCCGAAACCGGCTCTGTGGGTGCGTCGGGCGATCTGGCCCCCCTCGCACACGTCTCACTCGTCCTGATCGGCGAGGGCGAAGCAATGCTGCGCGGCGAGCGTCTGGCCGGGGCCGCCGCCATGAAGGCCGGCGGCGTCAAGCCCATCACCCTGCAAGCCAAAGAAGGCCTTTCACTGATCAACGGCACGCACCTCATGGCCGCTCAAGGCGCCCTGTTTGTGCAGGACTTTGACCGGCTGCTTGAAGCCGCACTCATCTCCGCGGCGATGTCGATCGACGCCTGCCGCGCCACAGACTCGTTTCTTGATGATCGCATCCATCACGCCCGCGAGCAGCTTGGCCAGAGCGTCATCGCCGCACGCCTGCGATCGCTCGTGCACGGCAGCCGGATCATCCCTTCACACCGCGTGGACGATCCGCGCGTGCAGGATCCGTACTCGTTCCGATGCACGCCGCAGGTCCTGGGCGCGGTCTGGGACGCGTTCCAGTATGTCCGCTCGGTCGTCGACGCCGAACTGGGCGCGGTGACCGACAATCCGCTGGTCTTCGAGCCAGCAAGCGGCAAGAAGGCCTCCGCCGAGATTCTCTCCGGCGGTAACTTCCACGGCATGCCACTCGCCATCGCTCTCGATGTCGCGGCGATCTGCTGCGCGCACGTCGCCGGCATCGCCGAGCGCCGCGTCTATCACATGCTCAGCGGCTTCGAGCCCGAGACCGGCCTGCCCGCATTTCTCGCGCCCAAGCCGGGGCTGAACTCCGGCCTGATGATCGCGCAGTACACCGCCGCCGCGTGCTGCAACGAGATCATCACGCTGTGCACCCCTGCCAGCGTGAGCAATATCTCAACAAGTGCCGGCATGGAAGATTACAACTCGTTTGGTCCACGCTCAGCATTCAAGGCGCGACGCGCACTGACGCTTGCTCGCAACGTGATCGCAATTGAGTTGCTCTGCGCAAGCGAAGCGATCGAGCATCACCGCCCGTTGCGATCAAGCCCCGCCGTGGAAGCGGCGATGAAGACGATCCGATCTCGGGTCCCCGCACTGAAGGACGATCGCCCCCCATCGCCAGATATCTGTGCGATCAGCGATCTCATCGAAACGGCTTGTTTCTAGGCCTTTCGCAGCACTCCAAGCACTGCAGACATCAACCGCCCTGAACGCTCCGAGGGAGCCGGCTTTCCGCATCGGAACGGAAACCTGGGCAAACTGCCGCGATTATCGGACTGCCGCAAGGTCTGATAACCCCCGTCACATTCACAATATTCGACATAAACAGCAACATGCCTATTGCATTTTTCGGTCATGCGTTATGCTGACCTCACTCTCTGAGGGGGAGGGGTGAAACATCGTCCGGCTTGTCTCAGCCGGCACATCTTGGTAGGAGTTAGGGATATGCGTACCGCTTCTCTCTCGGTCGTCGCTCTCGTTCTGTCCAGCGCTTTCGGTTCGTCCGCGAGCGCGGGTATCAATTTCCAGGGCGGCAGTTTCCTGCAGTTCTCCAACGCCTTCGGCGGTGGCGGAACTCAAACCGTCTCGAACACCAGCACGCGCGGTGGTCAGTCCGAAGTGCAGTTCGGCGTGGGCCTCGGTGCTGGCACCGATCCCAACGTTCTCCGCTTCACTGGGGTCGCCAACTTCAACGCTCCCGCCGAAACCGATTTCGTCATCGGCACCGTCTCCTACTTCAACGGCCTGACCGAAACCGGCGCCCAGGGCGCCAATGGCGCACTCACCACGATCTTCGATGTGCCCGCCCTCCCCAACCAGGTCTTCAACTTCCTCTTCAACTTCACCATCACCGAGAACACCTCGGGCAACCCGGTGACCGACGCCGACCTCTTGAACTTCGGCACCCCCGCCAACCCCAACGTCATCGTCATCGGCAACACGCAGTACACGCTGGCGATCAACGGCTTCCGCCTCCCCTCCGGCGGCACCCTCACCACCCTCTCGCTTCCTGAGGGCCAGACGGTGACTGCCGACGTGATCGCTCGGTTCACCACCGAGATCATCCCGGCTCCGAGCTCCGCCGCGCTGCTCGGCCTGGGCGGCCTTCTCGCCGCTCGCCGTCGCCGCTGATCGAGCCTGAGCTCCATCGGAGATTGATGAGATCAACACAGCAAGCAACACGCAACGGCTCGCCTCTCTCGGCGAGCCGTTGTTGCTTTTGGATCGACTTCACACTCACCCCCCAATCACTTCAATGATGTCGCGGCCCGGGCCGCCCGACGCTTCGCAAGCACAATCTCTACCACCATCGGCATCACGCTCACGATGATGATTCCGACCACCACCAGCTCATAGTGCTTCTGCACCCAAGGCAGATTGCCGAAGTAGAACCCAGCACCCACGCACACGACCACCCACAACACTCCGCCGATGACGTTGTACGTCGAGAATCGGGCGTAGTTCATCCTTCCAACACCAGCGACAAACGGCGCAAAGGTACGAACGATCGGCACAAACCTCGCGAGCACGATCGCCTTGGGACCATACTTCTCCATAAACGCGTGCGTGCGCTCGATGTGGATCGGCTTGACCAGCGGAATCCGCGCTCCACGCATCACCCGATCCGACAGCATCCTGCCGATGCCATAGTTCACGGCGTCACCAAGCACCGCCGCGAAGATCAGAATCCCCCCAACCACCCACACGCTGATCCCCCCGCGTGCCGCGATCGCACCCGCCGCAAACAACAGCGAGTCCCCAGGCAGAAACGGCAAAACCACGAGCCCCGTCTCGCAAAACACGATCAGCGCCAGCACGGCATATGTCCACGCCCCGTGTGCCTGCACAAAGGCGTCCAGGTGCTTAGGAAGGTGCAGGGCAATGTCGATCAGTTGGTCGATCACGAGTAGTGGGCAAGTGGTTCAGCGTCGCCGGACGGCACGCTCACCCCCCCGCCGCCCCTTCCCCGCCTGGCAGCGTCATCGACCACGGATCCAGATACTGATCGATCGCCTCGCGCGTGATCGTCACTCCCGCGTTGTCCTTCTGCCCAACCACAGTCTCGTAGGCCATCTGTCGCACCGTCTTTCCCGCCTTGAACGCGTCCTTCGCAATCGCGGCCGACTTGTCATAGCCGATCACCGGCACCAGCGACGTGCACATCGCCAGTGATCCTTCGATCAGCGACTTGCAACGCTCCTCATCCGGCTTCAGCCCTTCCAGCAGATTCTCCGTGAACACATGGCAGGAACGCGTCAGCAGTTCGATCGAGTCCATCACATTCGCCGACATCATCGGCATCGCCACGTTCAGATCCAGCAGAGAGCCGATCCCCCCCATTCCTCCCAGCGTCACCGCGTGATCATTCCCGATCACCTGGCAACACGCCATGATCACCGCCTCGCATATCACCGGGTTCACCTTGCCCGGCATGATGCTCGATCCCGGTTGCACCGCCGGCAGCACCAGCTCGCCGATCCCGCAGCGCGGGCCTGAACCCAGCCAGCGGATGTCGTTGGCGATCTTGCTCAGACTCACCGCAATCGTCTTCAGATGCCCGCTCGCCTCGACAAACGCGTCCTTGGCGTGCTGGGATTCAAAGTGATTCATCGCCTCGCGAAAGTGCACACCGGTGCGTTTCATCAACTCGGCCGCCACCATCGAGCCGAACTGCTCGTGCGTGTTGATTCCCGTGCCCACCGCAGTGCCGCCAATCGCCAGTTCCCCAAGCGCATGCAGCGCACGATGCAGTCGCTCCTCGGCGTGGTGCATCTGGGCCGCGTAGCCGCTGAACTCCTGTCCAAGCCGGATCGGCGTCGCATCCTGCAGGTGCGTGCGCCCGATCTTCACGATCTTGTCCCACTGCTTGGCCTGAGCATCAAGCTTCTCGCAGATGCGCTTCACCGCGGGCAGCAGCTCGCCATGAATCGCCAACGCCGCCGCCACGTGCATCGCCGTCGGGAACGTGTCGTTGGAGCTCTGCCCCATGTTCACATGGTCGTTGGGATGCACCCCCCCTTCCGCCAAGTACGCGGCGTCCTTTGAAGAACCGATCGGCTTGTGCCGACGCAGGCAGACGATATTGGCGACCACCTCGTTCACGTTCATGTTGGTCGACGTGCCCGAGCCGGTTTGGAACACGTCCACTGGAAAGTGCACGCCAAGCCCGCCGAACGCGGGCAGTCCGTCCTCGATCTCACGACACGCTTCGACGATCGCCTTTGCGCGACCCTCATCCAGTCGGTGCAGCGACCGATTCACATTCGCGCACGCCGCTTTCAAGATGGCATACGCCTTGATCACCTTCGCCGGCACCGGGCGACCCGACATCGGAAAGTTCAGCACCGCTCGCTGCGTGCTCGCGCCATAGAGCGCGCTCGCCGGCACCTCCATTAGGCCCATGGTGTCTTTCTCGGTGCGGGTTTGCAGGGTGTTTGACGACATTGGAGTTCCTCTGCCTTGCTGCCTCTGGTGGCACAGGCGTCCCGCCTGTGTCTCTTGGCCCATGGTAGTTCGTCCAACTCTCCGTTTGAACTCCCGGCCCTCCAATGATCTCCGCAATGCCCGAACTCCGCATCGCGTTCCTCGGCGACGTCGTCGGTTCCCCCGGCAGGCGAGCCGTCGCGCACGCCTGGCCGAAGCTCCGCGATCTCCACGGTGTGCATGCGCTCATCGTCAATGGCGAGAACGCCCGCAACGGCTCGGGCTGCTCGGCCGACAACTATCGAGAGCTCCGCCGCGCCGGCGCCGATGCCGTCACCCTTGGCGACCATGTGTACAAGGACCGCGCCATCGCCGAGGTGCTCGAAGACCCGATGCACCCGATCGCCCGGCCCGCGAACCTCTCGCTCTCGGCCCCCGGTAAGCGGATCACCCAGCTCGATCTGTCCGACAAGCTCTCGCCCGAGCTGCGCCGGCGACCGATCTATGTCCTCACGGTGCTTGGGCGCCTCTACATGCCGCTGCTGGCCAACAGCCCTTTCGAAGCCGTCGATCGAGAACTCGCCGCGATTTCTGAGAAAGACGCAATGGTGATCGTCGAGATCCACGCCGAGGCGACCAGCGAGAAGCAAGCACTCGCTTGGCACTGCCTCGAACGCTGGAGCGCCGATGCCGGTCCGAAGGTCGTCGCGGTCGTCGGCACCCACACACACGTGCAAACCGCCGACGCTCGCATTCTTGAACATCGCCTCGCCGCCATGACCGACCTGGGCATGAGCGGCCCGCACCGCAGCGTCATCGGGCGAGACGTGAACGCGACGCTGAACGCCATGGTCAAGCAGGGACCCGCCGCACTCGATGTGGCCGATGGCGACAATCGTGCCTGCGGCGCGATCATCCGGCTCGATCTCGATCACCGACGAGCCATCGGAATAGAACTCCTCAACATCGGTGTCCCGAACGAGATTGGTGCATAGGGTTTTCCCGATCGTTCTAGGAAGCCAGTCCATGGATCGCGTTTCTGACTCCGAACGAACGGCCAACTTCGTCAGCGAGTTCCCCCAACTGCAGTGGTTTTGCGTGCCAAACCAAGGAAAGTCCGAGGGCATTTGCGCGTTCTTTGCGCAAGGACTCGGCCAATAGTCGAGCAAACACTTGTCTGTCTTGGGCCGTCAGGTACAGTTTGAAGACGCGTCTACTCGCGTTCAAAGACCAAACCGTCTGTAAAGCAAACCCGGTGCCGCAACCACCGCCGGGTGTCGGTGTCAGCGGAGTGAATCCCTCTGTTCGCATCAGACAGCTCAGAGGCACCGACACGTTAGCCAAAGTCGACCCCACAGTTTCGGCGAGCGCGAACTTGCCGAATCTCCCGAATCGAAACAGTTCAGGGTTTTCAGATGTTCCAAGGAGGATCGTTGATCATGAAGCTCACTTCCAAGATTCTGTGTACCGCTTTCGCCGCGTTCGGCCTTGCGTCCAGCGCGCTGGCCCAAGGTGCTGACGTCGTCATCAGCCAGGTTTTTGCCGGCGGCGGCTCGGGCAGCGCTTCTGCGGTCTTCCGCGATGACTTCGTGGAGCTGTTTAACCGTTCTGCATCCGTCCAAAATATCGGCGGATGGTCTCTGCAATATCAGTCATCTGGGGGCACTACCTGGTCAGCGACCTCGGCCATCCCGACGGGAACCACGCTTCAGCCCGGGCAGTACTATCTCATCCAGCTGACTTCGACCGGCACGCCGATGGGCGGTGCCCCGACCGCAACCCCGGATTTCATCCCGACTACTCGACCGGCGCTCTCGAACTCCGACGGCAAAGTCGCTCTCTCGAACGTCTCGACGGCCTTTGCCGTTGCGTGCCCCTCGGGCAATGCCGCCCTGGTTGATCTCGTCGCCTATGGCGCACCAACCGCGACCTGCCGCGAGGGCAGCGCCAACGCCGCTACTCCGGGCGGTCTCGGCAACGCGGTTACTCGTAGCGGCAACGGCTGCAACGACACCAACCAGAACGGCAACGACTTCACCAGCATCGCGGTCAACCTCCGGAACACCGCCACGGTTCAGCCCTGCTCCGGTGGAGTTCCTCCGTCCGGCACCGGCTCAACCCTCCCAAGCAGCGCATGCCCCGGCACGCTGATCACCTTCACCGTCACCACCACGCAGGGCACGCCCGCTTCGACGATCAGCACGGTCACCGGTGACTTCCTCACCATCGGCCTCACCGCTGCCGAGAGCTTTGTCCAGAGCCCGGCGAACACCTGGACCTTTACCACCACGCTGCCCAATGTTTCCGCTGGAAACTACTCCTTCCCGGTGACCATCACCGACGCCCTGGGTCGCGTCGGCAACTCGAGCGTCGCCCTTCAGGTCGTGAGCTGCGCTCCGCAAATCACCACCGGCACCGGCGCCAGTCCCTCGGGCATCTGCAATGGCACCAGCACCACGCTGACCGTCAACGTCACTCCGGGCCAGAACCCCGCCAGCGCCAGCTACACCGTCACGGTTGACCTCGCCCTCATCGGAGGCGTCATCACCCCGATGACACAGACCGGCCCGACCAGCTTCCAGCTCGTCGCCACCGTCCCCGCCGCGACCGCCGCTGGCCTCAAGGCCCTCCCGATCTCGGTTACCGATGATCAGAACCGGACCGATACCGGAACCATCACCATCTTCAACGACAACTGCACCCCGTCCACGTCGGAAGTGGTCATCAGTCAGGTCTATGGCGGCGGCGGTAACACTGGCGCCACTCTGACCAATGACTTTGTCGAGATTTTCAACCGTTCCGGCGGCCCGGTGGACATCACCGGCTGGTCCGTCCAGTACGCCTCGGCGTCGAACGCCAACGGCGGATTCGCTTCCGGCAACCCCGTCACCAATGTCCCGGTTGTGCTCAGCGGCACCCTCCAGGCTGGTCAGTACTACCTTGTTCAGATGGCCGCGGGCGCTGGCGGCACACAGGCCCTCCCCACTCCCGACGCGATCGGCGCGGTTGCGATGGGCCTGGACAACGGCCGCATCGCCCTCGTCCGCAACTCCACCCCCCTCCTGCTCAACTGCACCGGTCTGGATGTCGCCGACCTCGTCGGCTATGGCACCGGCGCGACCACCGGCGCGATCTGCTTCGAAGGTAGCAGCGCGATGAACACCCTGAGCAACACCACTGCGGGCTTCCGCCAGCAGAACGGCTGCCAGGACAACGACAGCAACCGCGTTGACTTCTTCACCGCCGCCCCGGCCCCGCGCAATACCTCCAGCCCCTTCAACACCTGCGTCGTCCTCACTCCCACCGGCGCTTGCTGCACCTCCGGCCCCTGCGCCATCACGACTCAGGCCGCCTGCACCGGCACCTACCAGGGCAACAACACCACCTGCGCTTCCAACCCCTGCCCCGTTCCGACGGGCGCGTGCTGCAACGGCACTTCGTGCAGCATCCAGACCGCCGCGTTCTGCGGCACGGTTGGCGGCACCTACCAGGGCGACAACTCCACCTGCGCCGGCAACCCCTGCGGCGCGCCCACCGGCGTCTGCTGCCGTGGTTCCACCTGCAACGCTTCTATCGCTCAGGCCTCCTGCGTGACTTCCGGCACCCAATACGGTGCGGCGTTCTCCACGCTCGGCGCCACCTGCGGCACCGGCACCACCACCCCCTGCTGCTATGCCGACTATGACAAGACCGGCGGCATCCAGACCAACGACATCTTCGCCTACCTCAACGACTGGTTCGCCAGCAGCACCTTCGCCGACTTCGGTGGCGACGGCACCGCCACCCCGGACACCAACGACATCTTCAGCTTCCTCAACGCCTGGTTCGCCGGCGGCTGCTAAGCCTCGGACAACCAGCATCTCGCAATCCCAAACCCCCGGCCATCTGGCCGGGGGTTTTTCTTTTCGGCAGTACACCGACTGTCGAGTCCTTGCGATCTTCGATGTCGCCTTCGGCTCTCAGAAGACTTCATAAACGCATCGCCCGGACGCTTACTCGCGCCCACACGGTCGCCAATCCGTTCTCCTCCAGAGCATGTGCTGCTAGTCTTTTTGGCGTCAACGCCGGATGACGCTGCACAGACAGGCTTGCTGAATACCGGGTTCATGCCAATTCCGAGAAACCGCCTGGATTGCCCTTGCGATTTTCGCGATTTCGACAACAATGCAGCATCGGTTCACTCCAGATCACACATGCATGGGAGGATCTCGTATGTGCGTTTCGCGTTGGTTTATGGCCGCTGCTGCAGCGTTGGCTGGCGGGCTGGGGCTTTGCGCTTCGGCGTCTGCACAGGGCAACGTCGTCATCAGCCAGTACTACGGCGGCGGTGGATTCCAGGCCGCCGGCCCGGTGTTTGATTGCATCGAACTGTTCAACCGCACCGGCAATCCGATCAACCTCAGCGGATGGTCCTTGCAGGTCGTGGCCAGCAGTGCGTGGCAGGTCATCCCGCTCACCGGGACCATTCCGGCGCGGGGCTACTACCTGATTCGCACCGGCGCGTCCTTTGACGTCAACGTCGGCGTGCCGCTGACATTCGACGACTCGGCAAACCCGTTGATTGACACGAGCGCGTTCACGTCCGGCTCGGGCCGTGCCGCACTCATCCGGAACACGACCTCCATCGGAGCAAGCACCGTCTGCCCGATTGGTCTGCCCGATACCGAAGACGTGCTCTCCGTGGGCTCGACGACGTGTGCCGAAGGCGGTGCCGGTGCGCCGGGCGGCAGCACCGCCGCCAACCCCCCCACCAACACAGTGCGGAAACTCAGCGGCTGCCAGGATACCGACAACAACGGCGCGGACTTTGAACTGCTCACGCCCCCGGCCATGCGCAACTCCAGCAGCCCGCCGCTGCCGGGAAGCAATCTTCTCGTCGGCAACGCCGGGACCAACCCTGTCAACTCGGGCTCAAGCACGATCCTCACGGTAAACTCTCAGGCCTGCGGCGGATCGCCGCTGTCCCTGACCAGCGTCACCGCGAATCTGACGGCGTTCGGGTTGACGAGCGCGGAAGCCTTTACGGGCTCCGGCTCCGGGCCGTGGACCTACACGCTCAATGTTCCCGGACTGCAGGCAACCAACACCTACACGATCAACCTCGGCGGCACCGACGGCACAAGCACAATCTCCGGAACGCTGAGCGTGCGCGTCGTCGGCCCACCACCGCCAAACGACCTTTGTGCGAACGCGGTCGTTCTTGGCACACTTCCGGTATCGGTTGGCGTGGACAACTCCACGGCCACCGCCGACCTCGATCCCGGAACCTGCAACACCGGCTTGCAAGGCAACTTCGGTGTCTGGTATCGCTATGACGCGACGCAGTCGGGCATCCTGACCATCAACGAGACTTCTGCGCAGACGGCGGCGGTCGGCGTCTGGGTCACGCCGACCAGCGGCGCGACGTGCCCGGCCTCCGGTGCGGCATCGACGTGCAGCACCGCGACAAGCACGCAGGTGGTGGTCCTGCCCGGCAACACCTACTTCATTCAGGTCGGCTCCAGCGGCACCACCACGCCAACGGTCGCCTTGGCCCTGGATTTCTCGTTCACCGCAGTGGCATCACCCTCGAACGACACATGCGAGAACGCAACGGTGCTGAGCACGCTGCCACAGACGTTCGTGGTTGATAATCGGCTTGCCAGCGATGATCTTGATCCGGGAACCTGCAACACCGGAACCGTCGGAAATCGCGGCGTCTGGTTCCGCTTTGACGCCACAAGCGTCGGGACGCTCAATCTCAACGAGACCTCGACACAGGTTGTTGCCTACGGCATCTGGGCGACGCCGACGGCTGGGGCAATCTGCCCGACCGCCGGGGCTGCGACAACCTGCTCAACTACGCAGAATCTCAACGTGACCACGACACCGGGAACGACCTTCTTCATCCAGGTCGGTGCGTCAACCGCGACGCTGCCAACGGTGCCGATGAACATCACTTTCACTTTCTTCCCGCCGCCCGCCAATGACGAGTGCACGGGCGCGATCGCCTTGCAGACCGGCCTTTCGACCATCAACAACACCTCGGCAACCACCAGTGCCGCGCCGTTCAACTCGGTGCTCTGCCCCACGACCGCC
Organism: Phycisphaerales bacterium; assembly: GCA_019750095.1. Classification (GTDB taxonomy): domain Bacteria; phylum Planctomycetota; class Phycisphaerae; order Phycisphaerales; family UBA1924; genus UBA4658. The sequence continues at coordinate 15,457 of JAIEOW010000017.1, read as the reverse complement.
TCGTCGTTCTTCAATGACGTCTGGTACAAGTGGACGGCCCCGGCCAGCGGGCGATTCGCGCTCGTGAGCAACTTCGGGATCGCCGGTCGCTATGCGCTGTACGACGGCGGCGCGGCTCCGGGCACCTGCCCGTCCGCTGCCACGCCGATCCAGTGCCAGTCGACCAGCACCGCAGTCTCGAACGACGCGACAACGCCCATCGCGGTCGTCGGCGGCAATGTGTACTACATCCAGTTCGGCACGACGGTGCAAACTACCACTCCGGGCAATCTTGAGCTCGAGATCACGTTCGATCCCGACGCCTCTGGTTCCTGCTGTGTCGCGACGGCCTGCACCGTGCTGGCCCCGGCGGCCTGCACCGGCGCGGGCGGTACCTACGGCGGCGATGGCTCGCTCTGCTCTACATCCGCGGGCTCCATCGATGCGTATGCCGGTGCGGGCGGCGCCATCGTGGATTTCAACTCGACCACCGGCGTGCCCGGCGGCTTTACCAGCTCAATCGTCGTGCCCGACGCATTCGTCGTGAACGACGTCGAAGTCGAGATCAACTTCACCCACACCTTCAACGGCGACCTGACCATCCGACTGAGCAAGGACGGCCGCGTGCACACTCTGCATGGCCGTGGACGTCGCGGAATGTCGGGAACGACCAACACCGCTGCCGACTTCTCTGGCGTCTATCGCTGGAATGACCTGGCGACGTCTTCGATCTTCGATGTGCTTGCGACCGGTGCCCCGACGGCCGTGCCTGCGGCGTCGTATCGCCCGGCGGGCACCGGCGGCCTTGGACTCTCGATGAAGGAAGCCTTCAACGGCATCGGTTCCGCCGGCACGTGGACGCTTTCGATCGTCGACTATCAGGGTTCCGACGTTGGCACGGTCACCGGGTGGGTTCTGCGCTTGACCCGCGGCAACGCGGCTCCCTGCAATGCGACGCCGGGCGTCTGCTGCCGCGGTGCCACCTGCACCACCACGGTCACTCAGGCCTCGTGCGTGACGAGCGGCACCCAGTGGGGCGCGGCGTTCAGCACGGCCTCGGCCTCTTGCGGAACCAGCGCAACGACACCATGCTGCCACGGCGACTACGACAAAGCGGGCGGGGTTCAGGTGGCCGACATCTTCGCCTACCTGAACGACTGGTTCGCGAGTTCTCCGTTTGCCGACTTTGCTGGCGACGGCACGGTTACTCCGGATGTCGCCGACATCTTCAGCTTCCTCAACGCCTGGTTTGCAGGCGGGTGCTAGAGAAAACGTGCCGAAAGGCGACCCGAACTCTGGCAATCCTGAACGACTCAGAGAGCCGAACCGAAGGGTTCGGCTCTTTCTTTTGGCCGGGTGTATTTCGAAAGTTTGCCCGAAATCAAAGAAAACCGCTGATTTGATCGAGAACCCCCAAAGCCCTCTTGTGGGAACTTCGATGCAAGGGCATACTGACCGCAAGGTCCGATTCCTTTTCGAGACATCGTTCGTGCAGGAGGTGTGCAGATGCGACGTGGTTTCCTTTCCAAGATTTTGTCGTGTACGGCGTTGTGTATGGGGGCTTTCGCGGCTTCCAATGCCCTCGCCGTGGGCAATGTGGTGATCTCTCAGGTGTGGGGTGGCGGGAACAACTCGGCGGGAACGCCGAATGCGGACTATGTCGAGCTGTTCAATCGCTCGGGTGCAGCGGTGAACATCGGTGGGTGGTCGATCAACGTCGCCGCCCCGACCGGCACCGCCTGGGCCAAGCTTGATCTGCCGGCGGTCTCGATCCCTGCTGGCGGGTACTACTTGATCCAGGTCACGACTCCCGGCGCGACGGGCACCGCTCTCCCGACGCCTGATGCGTCGTTCAGCCCGCAATCGACGGTGCTGACCTCGACCACCGGCAAGGTGGCCTTGCGGAGCGTGACGACCGCGATCGGCGCGGTGAACTGCCCCCCGAACGATGCGACGCTGATCGATCTGGTCACGTATGGCGCCAGCGGCACCTGCTTCGAGGGCGCGGGTCGCGCTCCGGCGGGAAGCACCACCGGAGCCGGCCTGACCCCGACGCGGTCGGCCAGCGGCTGCGTGGACACCGACAACAACAACACCGACTTCAGCGCACTTGCTCCCGCTCCGCGGAACAGCGCATCGCCGCTGGCGAACTGTGGTTCCATTGGCGCATGCTGCAATGACTCCACGGGCGTGTGCACCATCGTCGCGGGCGTTGGGGTCTGCACCGGCACCTATCAGGGTGATGGCACACTCTGCTCCCCCAATCCCTGCGCACCAACCGGTGCGTGCTGCAGCGGAACCACCGGCACGACGTGCACGATTCTGACCGCTTCTGGCTGTGCCGGCCTTTCCGGCTTCTATCAGGGCAACGGGTCAGTCTGCTCGCCCACGCCGTGCGTGACGGCCTCGTGCTGCCTGCCGAATGGCACGTGCTGCAATTTGCTTGCGGCACTGTGCACCAGCCAGGGCGGCACCGTCGGCGTCGGCTCCTGCACCACCGCCGGAAACTGCATCGCCGCTCCCGCCAACGACCTCTGCACCAGCCCCCAGATCCTGACGGCGGGCAGTGCGTTCATCGGCAACAACTTCAACGCCACCTCGACCAATGACGGCTTGGCCGACAACTGCCAGAGCAGCGGAAGCAAGGGCGTGTGGTTCACCTTCACGCCCGCGATCTCCAGTGTGTATGACATCACGACCTGCGGCTCGCTGTTTGACGGCGTGCTTTCGGTCTACACCATCGGCAACTGCTCCGACACGACCACGTGGGTCACGCTCGGATGCGATGATGACGGGTGCCCGACCGGTACCGCCAGCTTCTGTGGCACGACCAGCAGCGCCAACGCCCCGCTGATCGCGGGTCTCTCGCTCAACGGCGGCACGACCTATCACATCCGCCTGCGGCTGTTCGGAACGAGCGCCACCGGCGGTGGCAACTACACCATCACGATCAACGACGCGGGTAACCTCGCTGTTGGCGCGTGCTGCAACAACACCTCGGCCCAGTGCGAAATCCGCACCTCTGCGGGCTGCACCGGCGGCACCCCGGCCGGCACCTACCAGGGTGATGGCTCGGTGTGCTCGCCGTCTCCGTGCGTCGCCAGCGGCGCATGCTGCCTGAGCGGTGGCATCTGCACGCTGCGTCCGGCCACAGGATGCACTGGCACCAGCATCTATCAGGGCGATGGCTCCACTTGCGCCCCGAATCCTTGCGTCACCGGTGCCTGCTGCAATAACACGAGCGGCATCTGCACGACAACCACCTCCGGCGGATGCTCGGCAACCACGAGCACCTACCAGGGCGACAACACCACCTGCACGCCCAGCCCCTGCCCCACGAGCGGCTCTTGCTGCAACGGTTGCACCTTCGCCTGCACCACGACGATTCAGTCGGCCTGCACCGGCACCTGGACCAGCGGCGGCCTCTGCACGCCGAATCCTTGCATCACCGGCGCTCCGCCCGCCAACGATGAGCCCTGCAACGCCATCGCACTTTCGGCTGGTGTTTCTGTGACCGGCCAGGTCGGCACAGCCACGCTGACCAATGACGGACTGGATTCGGCCTGCCAGGCCAATCAGGGCAAGGCCGTCTGGTACACCTTCTCTCCCCCGGCCTCGGGCAACTACTCCCTCTCTACGTGTGGCGCAACGTTCGACACCGTGCTCACCGTCCTGACCGGCGACTGCAACACTCCGGGATCGCTGACCGAGATCGCGTGCGATGACGACACGTGTGCTGGTGGCGAGCCGGTGGTCTGCGGCACGTCCACTGGAAGCAGCCTGGCGGCGGTCATCAACTTCGTCAGCCTGAACTCCGGCACGACCTACTTCGTGCGTGTCTCGGCTCTTTCGCCAACGTCCGTCGGCGGCACGTTCCCGCTCATCGTGAGCGCGGTCTCGGCCGGCGCGTGCTGCAACAACACGACCGGCGCGTGCTCGGTGGTGCTCGCCACGGGCTGCTCGGCAACCTCAAGCACCTACCAGGGCGACAACACAACGTGCACTCCCAGCCCATGCCCCGCAAGCGGATCGTGCTGCAACACCTGCACCTTTGCCTGCACCACAACCGTTCAGTCGGTTTGCACGGGCACCTGGACTTCGGGCGGCGTCTGCACGCCGAACCCCTGCATCGTCGCCTCGGCTCCGGCCAACGACGAGCCCTGCAACGCGGCCGCGTTGACCCTGGGTTCACCGATCGTGAGCACGCTCTTCTCTGCAACCGATCTGAACGACGGTCCCGATCCGACCTGTGAGGCCGGCGTCAGCAAGGGCGTGTGGTATTCCTTCACCCCGGCAACTTCCGGCAGCTACGAGTTTTCTACGTGCGGCTCGACCTTTGACACCGAGCTCACGGTCTTCACTTGGGCTCCGGGTGACTGTGGCATCCCGGCAAGCTGGACCGAGGTCGGTTGCGACACCGACACCTGCATCGGCGGCACGACCGGCGAGCCGGTGGTCTGTGGCACGGGCACTTCTTCCGCCCTCGCCGCGATTGTTCCCGCTGTCAATCTGACTGCGGGCACGACCTACTTCGTTCGCGTCCAGCTTGAAGGCACCACCGCGACCGGCGCGGGCACCTTCCGGCTCATCACCAACTCGGTCATCTCCGGATCGTGCTGCGCTCCTGCGGGCACGTGCACCGTGGCGACACAATCGACCTGCGCTGCGGCCAACGTCTTCCTCGTCGGCGGCACATGCGCCGGAGACTGCCCGGCGACGGGCGCGTGCTGCGACCTGTGCGGCGGTTGCGTCGTCGGATTTGCATCTACCTGCAGCGGTGCGTTCCAGGGTCCGGGCACAGTCTGCACGCCCAATCCTTGCTCGGCAGCGTCGGCTCCGGCGAACGACAACTGCTCCGCCGCGACCGTTCTGACGACCTTCCCCTTCAACGACGCAGCCTGCAATGCCACGGCGACCAACGATGGTCCCGGCGCTTCGTGCGACACGCTCCTGCCCGTTGGCATGGACAACTCCACGTGGTATCAGTTCACGCCTTCGGTGAACGGTAACCTGGACATCAACTTTGATGCTGGAACGGACTACGCCCTCCAGATCGCCACCGTCCACGCGACCACCGGCGCTTGCCCCACGAACTCAACAACGGAGGTCGTCTGCAGCGAGAACGACCCGTGGGTCATCTCGGTGCCGGTCACTGCGGGGATGACCTACTTCATCTGCCTCGGCGATGCGGGAACTTCTGACGATGGCGGCTCCTACACGCTGAGCGTCAACTTCGTCCCGAGCACTCCCCCCGGCGTCTGCTGCCGCGGTGCGACGTGCAACTCCAACATCAACCAGACCTCCTGCACCACTTCCGGTACGCAGTGGGGCGCGGCGTTCCCCATCGGCTCGGGCTCATGCAACGCTTCGGGCGTCAGCACCACGCCCTGCTGCTTCGCCGACTACGACAAGACCGCCGGTATCCAGGTGGCCGACATCTTTGCCTATCTCAACGACTGGTTTGCGTCCAGCACGTTCGCCGACTTCGGCGGCAACGGGACGGGCACGACGCCTGATGTGAACGACATCTTCAGCTTCCTGAATGCCTGGTTCGCGGGCGGATGCTAATGAAGAGGCACTAGGCATTAGGCACTAGGCACTCGTGAATGCAGAAAGCTCATCACCCCCGGTCTTCGGACCGGGGGTTTTCTTTTGGTCTTTGGGCTACCCTCCGGGCTCGCATACGGAGGCCGACCATGCCCGGGATTCAGGACGTTCTGGAGATTCTCAAGCGTGATGAGAAGGCCGCGATTCAGCGGCTGATCGATTGGTTGAAGATCCCGAGCATCTCGACCGACCCGAAGTACGCGGGCGATGTTCGCAGCGCGGGCGAGTGGGCCGCGGCTCATCTGCTTGAATCCGGATTTAGGGTCGAGACGCGCGAGACCGGGGGGCACCCGATCATCTGGGCGACCTGCCCGGGAGAGAAGCCCATCGGGGCCGGCAAGAGCCCGCACGTGCTGTTTTACGGACACTATGACGTGCAGCCCGCCGATCCGCTGGATCTGTGGGAGAGCCCGCCCTTTGCGCCGGTGATCAAGCCGGCCTCCGGCGAGCTTGGCGAGCGGATCGTCGCGCGCGGCGCGTGCGACGACAAGGGACAGGTGATGATGTTCCTCGAAGCCGTCCGCGCCTGGAAGCTCGCCACGGGCAAAGTGGGCGGCGGCGTGCGCTTCAGCGTGATGCTCGAAGGCGAAGAAGAGTCGGGGTCGGCGAACCTTGGCAAGTACCTTGAGGCCCATGCGGAAGAGCTCAAAGCGTGCGATGTCTGCCTGATCTCGGATACCGGCATGCTCGGGCGCAAGGCGCCGGCGATCACCTATGGCGTGCGCGGGCTGGTGTACACCGAGGTCGTGCTGCACGGCGCGGATCAGGATCTGCACTCTGGATTGTGGGGCGGGCGGGCGCCGAATCCGATCACCGAACTGACCAAGGTGCTCGCGCAACTCTGGGATGCGAATCAGCACGTGACGATTCCGGGGTTTTACGACGCCGTGCGCCCGCTGACGCCGGGCGAACGCAGCGCGTGGAAGGCCTTGCCCTTCAACGCAGCGGACGCGCTGAAGCGGATCGGCCTGCCGCCCGAAGCGGATCGTGGCGAAGCCGGGTTCACGGCTCTGGAGCGCGAGTGGGCTCGCCCCACAGCAGAGATCAACGGCATCAACGGTGGATACACCGGCCACGGCGCCAAAACGGTAATTCCCGCCAAGGCGAGCGCAAAGGTCAGCTTCCGACTGGTGGCGGATCAGGATCCTGAGGTCATTCGCGACGCGTTCTTTGACTTTTGCCGACGTCGCACGCCGCCGGGGTGCCGGTGGGAGTTCATCGATCATTCGGGTGGAAACCCGGCGACGGTGCGCACGGATTCGCCGCAGTTGCAGGCGGCGATCAAGGCCGTGGAATCCGCCACGGGAGTGCGCCCCGTGCTCATCAAGAGCGGCGGGTCGATTCCAGTCGCGGGAATGCTGAAGGCCATGGCGGGGCTGGACACGATCTTCATGGGCTTTGGCCTTGATGATGATCGCGTGCACTCACCCAACGAGAAGTTTGAGCTGGAGTGCTATCGCATGGGTGTGCGATCGCATGCGCAGTTCATTGAAACGCTGCGCGGCATGTGAGCTCGATGCGTTTGGAACGCCTGAAGCGGGAAGTTGAACACAAAGCTCGCGAAGAACTCGAAGAGAAGCGGTTTGAGGAGATCACCAGAGCGGGGCGAAGATGCGCGGGGAGATGGCTCTGGGACTATGCCAGGGGCCTTTGGGTCAGTCCTATCGACCTTTCTCAGTGCTTGCTCCGGAGAGCGCCACGAACGTGATTGGCATTCAAATCACCGGAATCGCTAGACCGCCGCGGCCGGCGCGTGGGCCGAACCCGTGCCCGGCTTGACGCCGCGGAGCCAGCTGGTGACGCTGGCATCCAGCGTGTGTCGCTCGGCGGCTCGGTATTTGCGCTGCAGCGTCGCGGCGACGAGGCCCATGAAAAGCGGCTGGGGGCCGAGCGGGCGGCTCGTGAGTTCCGGGTGAAACTGGGCGGCGATGAAGAACGGATGCGTCGGCGCGTCGGAGACGGCCGCGGCGTGGGCGTCTGCGGGCTGGGCGAGTTCGAGCACCTGCATGATCGGCTGCGTCGGATGCCGACCCGAGAAGATGAGCCCGGCTTGCTCCAACCGATCGATGTACTGCGGCTCAACTTCGAAGCGGTGACGGAATCGCTCACGCACGGCGATGGAGCCAGAGCCGGGGGTGCCGCCAACGCGATGGCGATAGAGGAACTCGGCGAGTGTGCCGCCGCGGATGTCCACCTCTTGGCCGCCGAGTCGCATCGTGCCGCCGAGGCCCTCGATGCGTTTCTGGTCGGGAAGCTCGCTGATCACCGGGTCCGCGGCGTGGGCGTCAAACTCGGTGGAGTTGGCACCAGCGAGGCCCAGAACGTTGCGAGCGTATTCGATGACGACGACCTGAAAGCCCAGGCAGATGCCGAGATAGGGCACGAGTTGCTCGCGGCAGTGGCGGACGCACTGGATCTTGCCCTCAACGCCGCGCGAGCCGAAGCCGCCGGGGACGATCACGCCGTCAAGCCCGCTGAGGGCGTCGGATACGTTGTTCGCATCAATGTCGGTGGTTTCGATCCACTTCAAATCGATGTCGGCGTGCAGGTGTGCGGAACAGTGCTCGATCGCTTTGTCGATGGAGGCGTAGGCATCGCGCATCGCAACGTATTTGCCCGTCACGCCAATGCGGACAGAACGCTTCTTGCCCTTGTTCAGCCCTTCGTAGAACGCCCCCCACTCTTTGCGTCGGCGATCTTCCTCAGCGATGTCGACGCGATCGTGCAAGTCGAGAATCGACAGGATCTCGCGATCCAAGCCGGTGGACCGCATGTCATCGGGAATGGTGTACACGCTCTCGCGATCGTGCATGCTGAAGACGCGACGCATCTGCACGTTGCTGAACATCGCGATCTTCTGACGCACCTGCTCACGCACCGGCTCGGTGGCGCGGCAGGCGATGATGTCCGGCTGCACGCCTGCTTCCATGAGCCGCTTGATGCCAAGCTGGGCGGCCTTACTCTTCTGCTCGCCAAGCGTCTGGGGTTTGATGATGTACGTGAGGGCAACGAAGCAGACCGAGTGCTCGCCCTCTTCAAAGGCCAGCTCGCGCAGGGCCTCGATATAGAAGCCGTTCTCATAGTCACCGACGGTGCCGCCGACTTCGATGAAGACCACGTCGGCGGGCTGGCTGCCGTCGCCATACATCGCCAGTTCACGCAGGCGACGCTTGACCTCGCCGGTCACGTGCGGGATCCACTGCACATCGCGACCCAAATAGGCCCCGTGACGCTCGCGGTCGACGATGGTCGAGAAGATCTGACCGCTGGTCATGAAGTTTCGGCGGGAGAGGTCCTGATCGAGCAGGCGCTCATAGGTGCCGAGGTCCATGTCGCATTCGGTACCGTCGTCCAGAACAAAGACCTCGCCGTGGCGATAGGGGTTGAGCGTTCCCGCGTCGATGTTCAAATAGCCCTCGAGTTTGATCGGGGCGACGACGAGATTTTTGTCCTTGAGGAGTTTGGCGACGCTGGAGGCGAAGATGCCCTTGCCCAGCCCGCTCATGACGGTGCCGAAGACGGCTACGTATTTGGTCCGTCCCCGGCGATATCCATCGGGAACGGGAGAAAAGAACTCGGTTTCCGTACTTCGGTCGCCGTGCTTGGCGATCAGACTGCCCGCGCCGGTGCCAGGGACACCATCGTCGTCGGGCTCGATCGACTCCGACGCTTCCGACGCATCAGCATTGGACTGGACGGCATGGGTCCACTCCTGTTCGCGCGTGGGCCGATCGGTCCAGCCCCGTTCGGCTCGTTCCATGTCTGGATGAGTCACCACCACCGGGCGGGAGGGCCTGGGGGCCAAACCGCTCAGTCCGCCCTTCCGCTCTTCGTGGGCGACTGGGGGGGTGAGGCGACTCGGGATGTTTGTGGATCCATGCGTCGACGTCGGCGGCTTCGGCGGCGGCATGGGCATCATGGTATTCCATCCGGCTCGGTTTGTCGCATCGCGACCCAAAGCGTCTGGACAACTTCCTGGCCGACCGTGCCGGGCAGGGGTCGATATGCTCTGGTTCTTCCTCTGTTGACGCACGGTCTTGCGGGTTCTCCGCGACGCCGAATCGTCGAGAATCACGCATGAAACACGTTCGAGGTCGCTGCTCGTCCCTCTGTGATGGTTCCTTCGCCGCGTGGCGGGCTCTGACGCTGAGTTTTGTGATCGCGATGGCGACGACCCCCGCGGCCTTTGGTCAGGGGTCGGACACGGAGCGCCCCGCGGCATCGCGGTCGGCCGAGCCGGAGCCTGCGACGCCCGCGGCCTCGCGCGATCCGCGCATTGATGGCGAGACGGGCCGTGATCGCCGGGTCTGGCTCACGCACCCGATCTTTCGCCATCATCGCTTCACGCTGGAGCTGCTGATTCCCGACATGGGCAAGCACGAGTTCACCGCGACCGCCACACTTGTGCTCTCGCCGATTGGGGGAAAGCAAACCAAGGTCACTCTGGACGCGGGCACGGCGTTGAGTTTCTCCTCGGCACGGGTCAATGGCGTTTCGACCACCTTTGAGCACAATGCCCAAGATCAGAAGCTTACCGTCAATCTGCCCACGCCCGCGGCAAGAGACGAGCAGTTCACGCTGGTGCTCGACTACACCGCGATCAAGCCGGGCGGGCGCGGCGAGGCGCTGACCTGGTCTGGCGACGATCGTCGGACGCCCGAAGTGGACTTCATGATGCACACGCAGGGGCAGCCGCAGAGCAACCACCGATGGTTTCCGTGCCACGACTTTCCGAATCTGCGTGTGCCGGTCGAGATCATCGTGACGGTGCCGGAGCCGTATGAAGCCGTCTCCAACGGCCAGTTGCTGTCGGTCACGCGTCGCTCGTACGCGAGCATGGGACTGACGCCCCCATCGCCGGTGACGCCCATCACATCGACGAAGGAAGACCCGGCGGAGCCGGAACCGTCGCCAACGCACCTGCGACGATTTCATTGGAAGCAGACCAAGCCGCATCCGTACTACCTGACGTGCCTGGTGGTCGGGCGATTTGACGTAGAGAATCTTGGGGGGCCGACATCAACGATGCCTGGATTGTCGATGCCCGTCTATGGCCCGATCGGCTCCGGTGAGCAGATCAAGCGCGTGTTCGCCAACACGCCAGACATGATTGCCCACTTTGAGAAGCTCTTTGACGAGCCGTTCCCGTGGGACAAGTACGCTCAGGTGCTCTGCCGGGATTTCACCGCCGGCGCGATGGAAAACACGTCCATCGTCACGTTCAACTCTGCCCTCGTGCGCGGCGGTGGACGCCGGGGCTCGATCGACGACATCATCGCCCACGAGCTCGTGCACCACTGGTTTGGCAATCTCATCACGTGCAAATCTTGGGAGCACCTCTGGCTGAACGAGGGCTGGGCGTCGTATGGCGAGGCGCTCTGGGCCGAGAAGACGCGCGGTGACGATGGCTATCACGAGGCGATCGCCCAGTTCGTGCGGCGTGAGCGGGCGTCCAGTTCCGGCCGCACCGCTCCACGGCGGGTCGGGATGGTCAGCAACCTGTATCGCAACCCGGACTCCCGCTTCACCAGCGGCGACAACGTCTATTCCAAAGGCGCGGTGGTCCTGCACATGCTCCGCATGCGGCTCGGCGACGACTTGTTCTTTGAGGGTGTCCGCAAATACATCGACCGGCACACCTTCGGGCTTGTCGAGACCAGCGATTTCCGAGTGGTTATGGAAGAGGTCTCCGGTCAGTCGCTGGAGCGCTTCTTTCAGCAGTGGTGCATGCGCCCCGGGCATCCGTCCCTCGCGATCGATCTGGACTTTGCGGAGGCGGATTCGGCACCATCCTCCGCGGGCGGAACGCTGAGCGTGACGCTGGAACAGACCCAGACTATTGACCCCGACAATCCGGCCTATGCGTTTGTGCTTCCGATCTGGGTGCGGTTCGATGATGACAACGGTCAGTATGTCTACGTCTCCACCGAAGAGCGCAAGGCGGTGCAGACCTTTGTTCTTCCACGGCGGCCAGTGGATGTGGACATCGATCCGAATATGACGGTGCTGAGCCGAAACACGCTTCGCAAAGGCCTGGATCGCCCGCCGACGCCAGCGGCAACGCCCGAGTAGATCTGATTCTGAGGTTGCATAATCCTGCCCGCCACCGGAATCCGCAGGATTGGGATTGCACAAATCGCCGCGTCTGGTAAGCTCTCAGAAGAGGAGCCCCATCATGACGTACGCACGATTCGGTCGAGTTCTGGCCTTTGCACCGCTCGCTTCGTGGCTGGTTTCCGGGCTCGCCGCCGGACTTTCGTGCGGCGTGGCACATGCCCAACCTCTGGGCCTGACGTACAACTTCAACGGGCTTGTCCACGGTGCGGCGGAGCAGAATGTGCCGGATTCGCCGAGCGGTTTTCGTTCGATCGCGGATCGATCGCTGCTCATTGATGGTGCCGCGGGGTCGCTGGGGACGAATCCGATCGTCGGGACCAATGGCATCTCCTATTCGATCGCGACGACCGCGGGTGAACTCGACATCGTGCATCTGGGCAATCGCACGGTGTTCAATCCGTATGAGGCGACGGCACCCGGGATCAACACGACGGTGGGCATCCAGCCCACGTGGGACTCTTCCCCCAATCACACCACGCCGCAGGTCAGCAATGTGTCGGCACAGGGCATCACGCTGTTTCCCAACAGTGAAATCGGCGTGCTGTACATGATCTCCAACGGTGGCGGGCAGTTTGATGTCACACTGAACTTCACCGATACCACGAGCGTCACGTGCCGATTGGCGGGGCCGGATTGGTTCGGCATCCCCGCCGTGCCCGCGCGTCTCAACGGCGTGAGCATCCAGGCCCGCTTGGGCGGCACAAGCCAGCGCTGGGCCAGCACCGAGAACACCGACTCCGCAACCACGGCCTCCATCACGCCGACCGATCGACGTCTGAGCGTCATCGAGGGGGTGATCAGCGTCAATGAGATGATCGCCGACGGCTTGGGCAATCAGGCGGGAAAGACCATTCAGTCCATCTCGTTCGGCAACGCGGTGTTTTCGACGGCGACGCCGGGCTCCGGGCGCGGCTACGCCATCCTCGCGGCCAGTCACCGTGGGGCGGCGGTCTTTCCGCCCACGGCGATCGCCTCTGCTACGCCGACAACTGTCGGGCTCGGCAACACGACCAAGATCGCTGTGGTGGTAACGCTCGGCAGCGCTCCCAACGCGATTGCTTCTGGATCCGTCGATCTCACGAGCATCGGCGGCACGGCGCTCGCCCTGAATGACAGCGGCCTCAATGGCGACGTGACGGCAGGCGACAACACGTGGTCGGTCGACGCAGTCATCCCGCTCTCGGCGACCGGTGGACTGGTCTCGCTGCCCTTCACTATCACCGACATGCAGTCGCGCCAGGCCACGGGCAATGTGTCCGTCAACATCATCGCGCCCCCGACAGCGACCGATCTCGGCACGCTGACGACGGGATCTTCAACGACTTCGGGCACACTGAACCCCGGCGAGCTCAAGTGGTATCGCTTCACGCTTGATTCGCCGATCAGCGGCGCGCTCAGCCAGATTCTGGACATCGACACCGAGGGGTCGATGCTGACCGGCGGACAGTTCGCCAACGACACCTACATCGCGCTCTATGACGCCAATGGCGCTCGAGTCGCGTTTGACGACGATGACGGCACCGACTTCCTGAGCCAACTCACCTTTGGGGCCGCCGCTCCCGCTCGCCCAGCTCCGGGCAATGGGCTGGCGTACAACGGGCGAGATGGCGCGACGCTGGCCGCAGGAACGTATTACCTGGGCGTCACCGGGTTCACGGCGACCGCGAATGCCGCCGAATGGAACTTCACCACGACGCACGTGCAGACCGGCTCCTTCAACATCAACATCCGCGTCGGCACCGTGCCCGGGCCCGGCGGGCCTCCGGCGGTGTTCACCGATCTGGGCTCGCTCAGCTCCTCGGCGAACAGCACGCAGGCGATCAACGCCGCTGGAGACGTGAGCTGGTTCCGCTTTGTCCTACCCAATGCGATCAACGCCGCGAACCCGACACGAACCTTCTTGGATATCGACACCGAGACCTCGGCGATCACCAACACCATCATCGCCCTCTTCCGCGATGACGGCACGCTGGTCAACACCGACAACGATGACGGCTCGGGGTTGTACAGCCAACTGACCTTTGGCCGCGGCACGCGGGTGGCGGTGGGCGATGGGCTGACCTACACCGGTCGCGATGGCGCGACGCTCGCCGCGGGTACGTACTACCTTGCCGTGGCAGAGTCCAACATCACGTTCGCGACGGGGTTCATCGCGGCGTTCCCCAGCGGACTCAGCACGGGCAACGTCACCGTCTCGCTCCGCACCGGCGTGCAGTCGCCGATCGTCGCGGGCCCAATCAACAACCCAGCGAATGGGAACGACTATTACCTCCTGGAATCCGGTTTCTCGTGGACCGACGCCGAGGCGTTCGCCGTCACGCTGGGCGGGCACCTCGCCTCGATCGGAGGTGCGGAAGAGAACGAGTTTGTCCGTGCCAGCGTGCTGCGATTCGATGGCAGCGATCGACGCGGGTGGATCGGGTTCAGTGATCAAGTCCTGGAAGGCGACTTCGTCTGGAGCGATGGGTCGGCCGTCACGTACACCAACTGGAACTCGGGCGAGCCGAACAACGGCGGACCGACGCTCAACGAGGATCACGTCGAGATGCTTGGCAACGGAGTTTGGAACGACCTGAACAATCCCGGTGCTGCGACGGGCGACTTTGCCATCGTCGAGGTCGTGCCCGCACCGACCTGCCGTGCTGACTTTGACAACAGCGGCTCGCTCGGCGTGCAGGACATCTTTGAGTTCCTGAACGCCTGGTTCGCCGGTCTGCCCTCGGCGGACTTTGATGGCTTGAACGGGCTCGGCGTGCAGGACATCTTCGAGTTCCTGAACGCCTGGTTTGCCGGTTGCCCGTGATCCGGTGGTTCATGAGCTGGTCGGCTCATCGGTGAGGTGATGGGCCGATCAGCCGCTGATCGCGCTCTGCCAATGCTTGATGGCCTCGATGGGCCAGACGAGCATCAGCACGTTGAGCGAGAGGTTGTCGCGGACCCAGATGAGCGTGCCGATCTCAAAGGCGAGGAAGATGGCCAGCGTCTTCCAGAACCCACAGGCGCGCGCGATGAGCACGCCGGTGATGCACGCGATGATGTCGATGATCGAGTTGATCACGCTGTCGCCGGTGTAACCAATCGCGATGGTCGTGGCGCGATAGCGGTTGATGATGATCGGCGAGTTCTCCAGGATCTCCCACGCGCACTCGATCAGCACCGCGATCACCATCACCCACGCAAAGCTCGGCCGCTTGTACTTGAAGGGCAGCCAGACCACGAGTCCATAGAAAAAGAACCCGTGGCTGATGTGGCTGAAGACATATGGGTCGAGCAGATGCTGCGAGCAGTGCTCGGACCAGATATCGCTCGTCCACGGGAACATCTTGCCACATTGGCACCACCAGACCCGATCCATGAGATGCAGGATGAGCACGGTGAGCGCGACGATCGCCAGCGACACGCCGTGGGGCCAGAGCTGGCGGCGAGCCGCAAGTTCCGGAACTGGATCGGGTTTGGCGGTAGTCACGATTGAGTCTTCGGCATTCGGGACATTCCCCATGCGAAAAACCCTGAGGAATCACAGTGGTCTTGGCTCTCCCTGCCACCCGAACGCGTGCGAGAACGCGGCTCGGTGGCAGGCCTCCATCTGGTGAAAATCGATGATGTCGCGTACCAGCAGGTTCTCAAACTCAATCGGCAGGCGGTTCTGATGGATGCCGCTGTTGTCGGTGCACACGGCGATGTCGACCCCGGCATCAAAGCACCGGGCAAAGACGACTTGAAGATCCTCGAAGCTCGTGAGCGTACCGGTCCT